>JAMJTX010000033.1 GCA_024281215.1 Candidatus Thiovulum karukerense
TGGATACAATCGAACTTTCAAAACTCTTAACATCTTGACCTCCTATTTATTTTGCCTTATTATATCGTTATATTTGCGCCTTATATCCCCGCCATGAATGGCGAGGGTTTACGGCGCAGTTACTAACAAGAATATCTTAAAGCTCTACTTTTTTGCAATAATTTTAACAATTAAAATAGAAATGGGAATTTATGGATAATAAACAGCAGAGAGTATTTATTTATGCTTTTCTATCTCGTGTTTTTTCAGAGACACCAGATAGAGCTTTTGTTGAAGATGTTTCAAGAAACATTGGACTTCAACAACTTCTAGGACGAGAGACAGAGGACTACTTTAAGTTTATGGATTTAGAGAAGATAGCAGATGAGATTAATGTTGATTACTCATCTATGTTTCTTCTTCATACTCAACCTATTGAGTCTTTTGTTCTTGATGCAAAGCAAGAAGCACTTGTTGGGCTTCAGAATCCTGTTATGGAGTTCTACTTCCGAAATGGATTTGAGATAGATATGAATCAGACTGATATTCTTGCTCCTGACCATCTTGGAATAGAGTTCGGTTTTATGCAGACTGTTGTCTTTCGAGATGAGTTTAAGGCACAGAGAGAGTTTCTTGAGACTCATCTTTTAAAGTGGGTTATTCCATATCTTCTTGGAATGAAAGGTATGGCTTCAACACCATTTTATAGAGATGTCTTTGATTTTACAGTTGAGTTTTTAGCTTCAGATTATCATAGCTTAGTGGAGTTAGAGAGTTGAGTGCTATTTCATATAAGAGCGATAGTTGTGTCCGAAATGCATACTACCACAATAGCTGTTCAAACTGTGTAGATGAGTGTCCAGAGGGTGTATTCTCGATTTTTCAGAATCGAATAAAGTTTGAAGCTGAGCAATGCACACTCTGTTCAGCTTGTCTTGGCGGTTGTCCAACAGAGGCTATCTCAATGGAGACTTCAGAGCCAAATCGAGAAGCTGTTGAATTTCAATTTTCTGAAAGCTCCACTCTTAGCTGTAAAGATAGAATAGACTGTTTAGCTAGATTTGATAGCTACCATTTCTCAATTATGGCAATGACAAATGAAAAAGTTGAGTGCGATCTCTCTCTCTGTGGTGAGTGTTCAATATCTCAATTTGTTCCTAAGATTGAGAGTCGAGTAGATGAGGCAAATAGCTTTTTAGAGAGTATTAATCTCTCAAATAGAGTTGAAGTCATAAAAGAGAGAGTTGAAGAGCCAAAGACAAAAAGAGAACTCTTTGGAAAACTTGTTGGAAAAATTTCTGGTGGAATAAAGATTGATGAGGTTCAACGAGCAAAGATTGAGGAGACTCTGAAAAAAGCTCCAAACTCAAAAAAGATGTATCCACTTAAACATCAGATTCTCTTAAAACTCTTAAATGAGAATGGGGTTATTGAGAGTGTTGAAGAGTTCAATATCGAGGGTAATCAGATGATTAACTCTATCAATATCAACAACTCTTGTACAAACTGTGGGGACTGTATTCAGTTCTGCCCAACAGAGGCTCTCTTTACCTCATCAGATAAACTAGCAATATATATCAACTCTAACAAATGTATCGGGTGTGGTATCTGTTCTCATATCTGTAAAGTTAATGCTGTTACCTCTCGTTCAGATATTAACTCTATTGAATTAGTGAAACCATCTCAACTCATCTCATTCTCAATGGCAACCTGTACAGAGTGTCGAACACCATTTATCAAAAGAGGTGATGAAGAGATTTGTGATAGATGTATCGACTTTAAAACAAACTTCGACCATATATTTACCCTTGCTCGAGATATGAAATAGGAGAAGATAGTGGATTTTGAAGCGATGTTAAAGGTGTTTGAGTTCTCAACACATCTACTATTTATCACAACTTTAGGTTTTTATCTTATCACTAATCTTCAGTGGTATCACTATAAAATTGAGAGAGTTGTAACAAAGCACCATAAGAGTTGGTGGCACTTTACATACTTTCTATTTCCAATATTAATATATCTAATTGGGGGTGAGTTCTTTTGGATATTTTTCTATTTTGCCTATCTTCCATCACTGATTATCTGGTGGAAGAAGCTTGATAGACGAGTTGTCTTTACTTGGAGAGTCCGAAGATTCTTCTTTCTTCTTATCTCTTTAACTCTTTTCCAAAACTTTATCTGTCTCATTAAAGAGAGTTGTGCAACTTATGGTGTATTGATGCCTATCTTGATGACTCTTATCGGTAGCACACTTTTTGAGAAGTTTATCTTCTTCTCATACTACCGACAGGCGAAAAAACGACTAAAAGAGATGGGAAAAATGAGAGTAATTGCAATTACAGGAAGTTATGGAAAGACATCTATTAAAAACTTCTTATCTCAAGTCTTATCTCGTAAATATAGAGTCTATGCAACTCCAAAGAGTGTCAATACAATTGAGGGAATTGTTAAAGATATTAATGACAATCTAGATAATGGAACAGAGATATATATTGTTGAAGCTGGAGCAAGAGAGCAGGGTGATATTGAGAAGATAGCAGGATTAGTTCAGGAGCAGATAGCTATTGTTGGACGAATTGGAGAACAGCATATTGAGTATTTCAAGACAATTGATAAGATTATTGAGACAAAACTTGAAATAGTTAATTCTAAAAACATTGAAGATCTCTATCTTCACTCATCAATTAATCGTGAGCGAATAAAAATCAATGACCTCCCTTTTAAGTTTCACCAATTTGGAGATGGGGCATCTTATATTAAATCAGATTTAGAGGGGACATCTTTCAAACTTGAGATAGATGAGAATATTGAGGAGTTCCAAACAAATCTTTTAGGTAAATTCCAGAGTGAGAATCTTGAAGTTGTTATAAAAGTTGCTCTTGATTTAGGTATAACAGTTGATGAGGTCAAGAGTGCCATTGCAAATCTTAAACCTGTTCCACACCGTCTTGAGAAGATTAAGGCTGGTGGCAAAATAATTATCGATGATGGTTATAATGGTAATATTGATGGAATGTTAGAGGCTTTTCGATTGATTGAGAGCCACGAGGGGCGAAAAGTTGTTGTAACTCCTGGTCTTGTAGAGAGTAGCGATGATCTGAACGAGAGAGTAGCTTTTGAAATTGATGATATTTTTGATGTTGTCATTATTACGGGTTCTCTCAATCGAGACTTCTTTAAGCGAAAATTAGTCAGCACAAAATCTGCAAGAATTTTCCTTGATGATAAATCAAAGCTTGAAGATGTTCTGATGAAACAGACCCAGAGTGGAGATATTATCCTTTTTGCAAATGATGCTCCAAATTTTATTTAGATAGGAGAAAATGATGAGTCAATTAAGTGAGTATATTAAAGATTACAGAGATAATCGATACGGAATATCAATGATCTTCAACCCTTTATATAGAATCAAACTAACTCATATGATTGGTGTAGCTATTCTAATACTTAATGCTCTTCTTTTAACCGAAAACACCTATGCAACTCTTATTCAACTAGCAGTTGCACTGGTGATATTTCTACATGATTTTGATGATAGATACCTAAAGAGATCATTGTCAGAGAAGATCAAGGAGCTTGAAGAGTTATCAAATGAGCTTCAAGTTAAGGTAAAAGAGAAGACGGAGCATCTTGAAAAGAGAAATGTCGAGATTGAGAAGGCTCACAAGAGTATGCAAGATAGTATCTCTTTTGCCTCTCAGATCCAACAAGCTCTTTTACCTAAAAATGTACCTTTTAATAGTCATATCAAAGACTTCTTCTCATTCTGGCAACCACGAGATACTGTTGGAGGAGATATATTTCTCTTTAGCGAACTTAAATCAGAAAAAGAGATTCTAGTTATGGTAATTGATGGTGCTGGACATGGAGTTCCGGGGGCTTTTGTAACTATGCTAGTTAAAGCTATTGAGGCTCAAATTGTTGCAGAACTTGATAAAGGGTGCTTCCCTCCAGAGCCATCAGAAATTTTAAGATACTTCAATAGACAGATTAAGACTATGCTCAAACAGGTAGATAGAAGAAGCAGTCGCTCAAATGCAGGTTTTGATGGTGGAGTTATATACTATAACCGAGAGACAAATGTTTGTAAATATGCGGGAGCAAAAACACCTCTATATATAGTTAAAGATGATGATATCGAGATTATAAAATCTGATCGAAAACATGTTGGATTTGTTAGAACAGATTTGGAGGAGAGATATACCTGTTATGATATAGAGATAACTAAAGGGACAAAATTATATCTCTCAACTGATGGACTATTAGATCAAGAGGGTGATGGAGATAGTAAGTTTGGAAAAAGAAATTTTGAAAGCTTTATACGAGATAACTACTCTCAACCATTAAGAGAGCAGAAAGAGATGATAGTCGATAAATTTCATAGATTTAAATCAAACAATAAACAGAATGATGATATCACAGTTGTTGGTATAGAGTTTGTAAGTTAATAGCTTGAAGGAATTTAATAGGTGAATAGCACAATAACAGCAATAGCTACTCCTCATGGAGTTGGTTCGATATCGATTGTTCGAGTTAGTGGAGAGAGGGCATATAGTATTGCTAAAAAGATGACTCGTCAAGAGAGTGAGATAGCTCCTCGTTATGCAAACCTCTTTAATATCTATGATGATGAGAATCGTATTATTGACAAGGGAATAGTTATCTACTTTAAAGCTCCACACTCATTTACAGGTGAGGATATTGTTGAGTTTCAGACCCATGGTGGAGTGATTATCTCTCAACTTATTTTAAAGACTATTTTAAAGTATGGCGGGAGAGTTGCAGAGGCTGGAGAGTTCTCAAAACGAGCTTTTCTAAATGGAAAGATAGATCTAACGGAAGCTGAAGCGATAAGCGGGATTATCGAAGCAAAGAGTGAAGAGGCGACCTATCAACTCTCAAAACAGCTTAATGGAGAGTTAAAAATTTTTGTTGATGAGGTTCGGTCAAGTTTAGTAAATATTCTTGCATACTCTGAAGTGACCATTGATTATGCAGAGGAGGATCTCCCAGAGGATATTACAGAGAGTATTGATGATAAATTAGAGAAGATAGCTGAAGAGTTAAATCGACTTTTAGGGAGTAGTCGACGGAGAAGCAGACTTTTTGAGGGATTTAAGATAGCTATTGTTGGTCGTCCAAATGTTGGTAAAAGCTCACTCTTAAATGCGATTTTAAATTATGAACGAGCAATTGTAAGTGATATTGAGGGGACGACACGAGATAGGGTTGAAGAGTATATAAATATTGGTACTCATCTTGTCAAGATTGTTGATACAGCTGGAATTCGTGAAACAGACAATATGGTTGAACAGATAGGGATTGAGCGGAGTGTTTCAGCAATTGAGGAGGCTGATATTATAATTGCCCTTTTTGATGGTTCAGAACAATTAAAAGAAGATGATAAGAAATTTATTGAGCTTATTCAGAGATACATAGATCAAAAAGAGATTTTGACAGTGATGAATAAGAGTGATATTGGAGAGGTCTATGAGAGAGTAGAAGAGTTTGAGCCTATTCGTATCTCTTCAAAACAGGGAAACATTCAACCTCTTTTAGACTCTCTTGAGGAGATTCTTACATCTATCAACACCTCATCAGATGGTGGAACAGTCTTAAGCTCTGTTCGACAAATTAACGAGGTTGAAAACTCTATTAAAGCTATTCAGCTCTCAAAAGAGAGTTTAGCTGATGGTGAGCTTGAGATCTTCTCATTTCATATCAATGAAGCGATAGAGAGAATTTCAGCAATCTCAAGACCATATCACTATGATGAGATGTTAGATGAGATGTTTGGAAACTTCTGTTTAGGTAAGTAACTCGGAAGTTATTTTTAATAAAGAGTTTCTTAAAATGAGTACCCAACTCCAACAGAGCTATAAGATATATTAAGATGTTTATCTGCTGTTACAACAAATGGTGTTTTATAGATAAGGTGAATATTGAAGTTTTGATAAATATATTTCAGCTTTAGCCCGTAGCTGAAGTTTATGCCATATCCAAAACCTAAATCTTCACTCTCTCCTAGAAAGACCGTTTCACCATTCTCCCCTCTTGTAAATCTTACTTCATCTTTCATACTATCATACTCCTCTTTAGTTGGGAGTCTAAACTCACGATATCTACCTGTATATGCAGTGATACCTGCCCCAGAGAAGAGTTCCAAAACTACTGTATTTCTTCCATTACTGCTAAAGTCTATAAAGTAGAAAAGAGATGGAGAGAGATCGAATGAGACTATATTTACAGATGTATCAATATCATATGTTTTATTGTAAATACTTCCCCCAAAAAGTGGTCGCTGTTTAGAGAAGTTGCTATACTCTATTGTTGAGTTAAAATAGAATCCAAGATTCCAACTATTTGAGAATGCTTTTGATTTTAAAGAGAGATAGATAGCTGACATAGTTCCAGTTTCGTTGTAGAAATCAATATCGTGACTATCTGCAAAAATGTCACTCTGAAACTTTAAAGATGAAGATAGAGTTATCTCTGCTCCAACCTCTATTTTATCACCAATAGAGAAGAAGCTATTAGAGACAATATCTAAAAAGCTACCCTCTCCATAAAGTAGAGTAAGAGTTAAAGCTTTCGTCAAAATCATTCTCTTCACTACTCTCCTTTTCTTTTAAGAAAAAAATAACTTATAATTAATTGTTAAAATTTTACCAGCTTTAAATGTGAAGAACCCCGCCGTAAACGGCGAGGCTTCCTAGAAACTCCAGACTATTGTCCAGATATTATCAAGGCTTAGAC
>JAMJTX010000034.1 GCA_024281215.1 Candidatus Thiovulum karukerense
CTTCATACTCAAACCAGATATATACATTATCAGCTCCAAGCATCTTTTTTGTAAAGAGAATAACACTCTCTATTGTCTCTAAGACTTGAAAGTCTCTAAAATCTTTTGCGATAAAGCTTTTTATCATCTTATCCAAGTATGCTCCCTCTACAACCTCTCTTCTCATATCTTCTTCTTATTACTCTACTTTTATAATTATCACTGCAAGGATAACGAAAATAATACTCTTCCACTAATTTGCAAACTCTATTTTATTTAAAAAAATCTCTGTCATCTCATTCAGCATAACCGCATAAGCACTCTCTGGAAACTTAGTGTAAATTGTCTCACAGTTTGCGACAGCCTTTTTTATATTCGAGTCATATGGAAGTGAGAAGAGATATCTATCTTCAAAAACAAACTTTAGGAGTTTCTCAAAATCAACACTCAAATCATCAACATCAACAAGATTAATAATAAAAAGAATCTCTTTCTCATCAGCATCTCGAATTTTTGAAAGAATTGACTCCATTAGGTCAAGAGTTGCATATGATGTTGGATCAGCCTCAAGAAGTCCTAAAATAATTCCACTAGCCAACATTGCACTATTTGCCATTGGATTAAATCCTGGAGGTGTATCAAAGATAATAAAGTCATAAACATCACCAAGCTCTTCAACAATGCTCTCTTTTACAAAGTATGGCTCATCTTGAAGAAGTTGAGTATATTCAAGTGTATCCCTGTTCGCCTCAACACCAGCTGGAATAAAATCAAATCCATCAGGTGTTGGAATAATCACCTCTTCCACTGTTGCTGTGTGGTTGAGAAGTTCGCTTAGCCCATTTGATAGCTCTATCCCTAAAACCCCTAAAACAGAGTTTTGTGGGTCGGTATCTATAATTAATACTTTAAACCCTCTTTGTGCTAAGTTAGCTCCCAAGTTACTAGAGAGAGTTGTCTTTCCAACTCCACCTTTTGATGAATATACCGTAATCACACTGCTCATTCAAACTACTTTGACACGGAGACCCCTAGCTTAGCTATGGGGAGGAAGTGCCTTCTCCTTTCAAATTTTTGTATAATTCCAACAGTAGAGTTGGAGAGAGAATAAACAAAATACCTACTAACAGGTCGCTTTTGCGATTTAACAAACAACTTAACTGTTAGTACCTTTTGTTAAACAAAAAGTAAAGGTCAGCGAATAGCTAACCCGTACGGGTGTGTCAAGCATCCACCCTGATTAAGATATTATTCTTAATCACAAGCTCCTAGCTTTAGCTATGGGGTTCTTGACTATTTTGCCATCTCTCCAATTGTATTTGAATACATAAGATCCCCGATAGTATTGCTCTTCTTTTCTCCGAAGTAGTATATCGCACTTACTCCAAAAAACAAGCTTTGAAAAGGACCAGACTCTTGATAACCGGCTCCAGCGAGAAACTGAATTGAATCTACAAAGGAGTAGCCTAGAAAACCTTTAACCTCATATCCTAGCCCTTTTACACCTGTCTCTGATGAGGTTGTATCTAATATGTCTTTACCACTCACAAAGCTCATTAGTCCAACATTCCCTTTTATCTTCCAGAAGAAGTTCTCAGTAGTTAGTTGTGCAAAGTCAAAATATAGTCCCCAGAGAAAGAAGTCTTTAGGGCTGAAGTAACCACCATTACCTACCCCATCTCGTCCCATTGTAAAGTATCCACTATTGAATGTGTAGTTATCATAGAGAAGAATAGGACCAACCATAAAGGAGTCAAACATCTCTAAGTCTAAGAGTTTTAGATAGAGAAGTGTAATAGCAACCTCTTGATTTTCAATAACTTTATAACCAGAGATATTATAGTAGTAGTTGATATTTCCAGCAAGAACTTGCTGACCAACAGAGACTTTACCGCCTAGCTCAATACCCTCTTTTGTTATGCCCCCCCTAACACCAGATGTTGTTGTATTGGTGTCTGGATCTGTGACTGTATAAGTATCTCCAACTCTTGAGACCATACTATCTTTAACAAGCTTATTCACATATGCCACATCAACTGAAAATTTCCCACTCTCTGTTGCATACTTTAATTTCCAAGTATAAGGAGTCTCCGGAAGAGCATCAATGGTCGGCATTCGTCCAAATTCAGCTGTATATACTGTTTTTCCTCTTTTATGCTCATATCCTGCCATAACTTCATAAGCTGTATTGAAACTTCCAACATTGCCCCCTGAAGCCTTATCTCCATATCTTTGAAGTGCCGGACCACTCACAGCACCATTATAGAGATTCATTGTATTAATATATCCATAAAGGTGGTCAGACATTGTTGGAAAGTAGTTTATATCTAATGCTGACAGCACAAAGAGATTTAGTGTGTCAAGCCCAGGATCTCCCGTTCTATTTTGATTGAACACTCCAAATCCGACAGAGTCTCTATGATCATTTAATACACTATTTTTCAGGCTGGATAGTTTTTCAAGAAGAGTGTTATCTGCCGGTTTTGAATCTTCCTCTTCTTCTTCAAGCTCATCTTCTTCAGTTTCAACATCTTTCTCATCGACATTTTCATCTTTCTTATTTTTTTTGGATAGCTCTTCAGCCTCTTTTTTACGAACCTCATCTGTACGAATAGGAGGAAGTCGCTTCTGATCAAGAGGCATCTTACTCTCTGTAAAACTGTCTAAATCATCAGCATTTGGAGATGGTTCAAGAAAGGTAAAAGGTGAGTTCTCTATATCAATCTTATCTTCTGGTTCAATCTTTCTACCAAAAAGCTCACTGTATGGGATAAAGTGATTATCTTTTCGTTCGGATAGAACAGTTGAGGAGTGAGCCTCTCCAAGGTTGATTCTCTCTATGTCTTTTGTAGGAATAGGTTTGCTTGGATCAGCTGGAAAATACTCATTTGAGTAGCTCTCCTCACTCTCTATTGGAACACCTTTAAAAAGCTTCTCAACATCAAAACCAACTACCACTTTTTTTTTTGATTTCGATCTGCTCTGGTTCAGGAACAAGAGTTGGTACAGCTTCTGAAATTGTTCGAGTACCAACAGGCTGGGCAACCTCTGGTGGCTTAAATGATGCCTCTGTTCCACCAATAATAAATGGATTGTATGTGTTCATACTATCTCTTGGCGAATTTGTCTTTGAGACACTCTCCATTACTGGTACTTTAGCTAACTCTTTATCTGGAGGTGGTGCTTGTGCTACAACAGAGTGTTTGCCAAGCTCTTCAATAAGCTTAATAACTCTATACGAGTCTTTTTTGAACCCTGTATCTTTATATATCTCTGCCACTTTGTATAGTAGGTCAATATCGATACTCTTCTCTGCATATCTAAAGTACTCTCTTGCTTTTTCAAACTGCTTCAAATTGACATAGGCAAGACCCATACCGTAGCGGATTGTATAGTTATCAGGGTCTTTGGCAAGGATTTTACTAAAGTAGAAGATAGCATCGTTATACTGTTTGCTATTGAGACCTGCCCAACCTGCACTCTCTATAAAGAATGTATCGTCAGGCTCCATTTGAAGACCAGCTTTTGCACCTTTAAGAGCATAAACATAATCCTTCTCCTCAAGAGATACAGCTGTATATTTTTTATAAAACTTAATATAGAAGTCTCGTAGCTCAGTTCTTTCGTCAGCTTTCATCTTAAAACCATCAAACTTGCCAAGAAGAGTCTGAGTCTGATCAAATAGATTCTGCTCAAGAAGAAGACCAAGAAGTTTCATTCGTATCTCAAAACTGTCTGGAGATAGTTGAAATGCTCGACCATAGTAGAAATAGGCATCTCTATTTCTCTGCTCTTTCATATTTAGATCACCAAGAATAACATAGAGCTTTAGATTTGTTGGGTCTTCAAGTAACATCTCTTTTGCAAGAAGTTTCGCCTCTTTAAACTCCTCATTTTTCATATGATTTTTTAACTTAACATCAGCGATGATCTTATCAACTTCTGCTTTGTCATCAATAAGCTTTATCTCTTCCAAAACCTTTATAGCATCTTTGTACTGCTCAAGTGCGATATGAATTTCAGATATTCCCATAAGGGAATCCACATTATCTTTCTCTTTTGCAAGAACAGTTCTGTAATATTCGAGAGAGCTTTTATACTTCTTTTCAGCTTGATATACCTGAGCAAAGTAGAGAAGAACTTTCATATTAGTTGGAAACATTAGATATAACTCACGAAGAAGAGATTTAGCTTGATGATACTCTTCTAGCTCCATCAGTTTCTCAACTTCAGCTATCATCTCCTCCCGTTTAGGGTTATACTCCATATTTGCCTGAAAGACTGGATCCAGAGACTCAAAAAATGATCTTGCATTCTCATTCTGTTTTGCTTTAAGATATGCATCTATAAGAAGAGAAGCACTTTTGAAACTCTTCTTTTCAGAGTAGAGTTTTTTTGCCTCAGGAATAGCTTTATCAAACTCTTTATTATTACTGTAAGCATAGGCTAATCCCTCGCTAACATCTGTTGTTCTCTCAACTTCTCCAGCTTTCTGAAAGTATGAGACAGCCTTATCTGGACTAGTTGCAACATTCTTCCAACCCTCTTTCAGGTTCATGTTATAACGGATAGATTTATATGTCTTCTGAATATCTTCTCGATCTGTATCTTCAATAACTTTACCGAGAGTAATATATGCTTTAATCCAATCTCCCTCATTCATAAAGGCTAGAGCATAACCGAAAGAGGCATCTATATCTTTCTCGTTATATTTTAAAATATCCCCAAATATCTCTTTGGCTTTTGATAGCTGTTTTCCGTTGAGAGCTTTATACCCCTCATTAACTGTATATTTAGATTTTCCACCTTTCAATCTATGGAGATTAGATGGTCTGTTATTAAGAGCTTCTCTTGGATTCCGATTGAGAACATCACGAGGATTTCTGTTAAGGGCAGGTGGAGTATTATTGAGAGCCTCTCTAGGATTTTGAGTTAGAGCTGGTGATTGGCTAGAACTCTCCTCCCGTGGGTTTCTAGCTATTACCGGAGGCTGAACAGCTTTTGGCTCTTCGATTGTCTCTGTTGGAGTAACTTCAACTTTTTTAGGAGTCTGCACCACAGGAGTTGGTCTTGCAACAGGTTCTCTCTTTTGAATCTCTTGAGAATCGTTTTTAGATGAAGTTGAATCCATCGCTATCTCATCTCTCACGATAAAATAGTCTTTTCGCCTCTTTTTGAGAATATCTATTCCACTCTGAAGATTACTCCGGTTCTCTGATGGATTACATCGCAGATATAGATTACTCCCCTCTTTTAAATAGCACTCTAGCCCATAACTCTCAAACTTTCTCTTCTCCCGTTCAGCAGCCTTACGATAATCTTTTCTAGTTGTTAATACTTGAAGAGCAAATACTCTCTCTAATTGGGAGGAGTCATTTTTTGGTTTAGCGGGACTACTCTTTTTCTCTGGAGCTGGAGCGACATTTTGACTCTTCTTTAACATTGGTCGTACAGCTCTTAATCGTCTCTCAATCTCCTCCGAAAATTGATTCTCTTTTTGATAGTTGTTGTATAGCTCAAAAGCCTTTTGGTAATCCCCAGCTCTCTCATACCTCTTGCCAAGGTTTATCATCTGCTCTTCGTAGAGAGTAGTTAGCCCAAAAAGTGGATTAGTTGAGTATGTCAGTAAAAAGAAGTAAGCTAAAAGAGTAGTAGTTATTCTCTTCATTCTCTATTCCCTCCTCTATCTTAGTTTTTAGTGATGGTGGTGGAGCTATGCCAAACAGGTTGTATAGATACTGATAGACAACCAAAAACCCATATGGTGGATATCGAAACCGAATCTTATGATTTTGGAAATCTATCTGATAGATATACTTATCAAGCTTCTTAATATACTCCATAAAGACTCTGTAACCTCGTAATAGGCTCTTAACCTCATCATCTTTTTTCAGTTTATATTGATAACCCAAAAATAGAGGTGTTCTGATTGAGTCAAATCCAAATATCGATTCATCTCCATAGTGTTCGCATTTACCACTATTGAGATTGAGCTTAATCCAATCAGGGTGAAGTTTAAGGTTGCCAACTGCACTTCTACGAAACATATCGAAAGAGTCAATAACTAACTTCTCCCAAACTTTATCAGGATCGTACTCCAGAAACTTATCAAAAATAAATGGAATAGTGTAAGATGGATTGAGTTTAATATGATCTTCTTTAACAAATCCATACTGACTTGGAAGAAGAAGTAATTTATCTTTATATTGATAGATTGTATGCTCTTTTAGGGCTTGAATAATAGTTTTAGCCTCATCTAAAAATCGTAAATCACCCCACATCTCATAAGCTAAAATAAGCGAATATGCGATCCACATATCTCCATCAGTAGCATTATTGTTGTCAATCATACCCCAAGTTCCATCATCTCGCTTACCCCATTTCCAACCATAGAGAAGAGTATCATTCACAGCAATATTCTGATGAAGCCAATTCCGAATAAGACGAAATGTCTTTTGATCTCCATAGGATACAGAGAAGAACATTCCATATCCAACAGACTCTGTATGAGTTATATCACTATTAAAGCGATCGATAACTCGTCCCTCTGGTGAGATAAAATTTCTCTTAAAACTTTTCCAATAATCCAAATTCAATCCAAATAGAGTTGATGTTGCAATAAATAGATATAGAAAAAGAATCTTTTTAATCGATTGCACTTGCATCACTTTCATGGTAACGAGTCCTATATAGTAG
>JAMJTX010000035.1 GCA_024281215.1 Candidatus Thiovulum karukerense
GAGAACTATATTTCAGACCTAAATATATCAACTTACGGCTTTTCATACCGATTTGAGAACACTTTTTTGAGTTATGAGGAGATTCTAAAGCCTAAAACTTGGACTTTTCTAAACTTTTCGCTGATGAAAGAGTTGAATTATATTGAGTATAAGCTCTATGTTCTCGCTTACAAATTTTTCAATTTTACAAAAGAGAACCACCACGAATATGAGAATCAGACTCGATTTCTGGAGATTGAGGAGTTTATCGAGACTTTTAATCAGTCGGTTGGTGCAAATATTGACCATACGAAAAATAGATTAATTACAAGAGTTCGAGATGCTATCGATAATCTAAAAGAGCTTGGAATTGAGATTGATATGCACCTCAAGACATTTGGGCGACCAGTTATTGGGGTGAAATTTCTATTTCGTAAAGTCCCAAAGTTAAAGGCTATTATCTCAAAAGCGGTAGATTTTACGGTGAAAACGGCAAAACGGACTTTTCAGAAAGTGAAGAGTTCCATTTCCCAAAAATCTGAAAACTGGCGAGAGTATTCCGAAAACAAAAAGACTGAAGAGCATCTGGAGATGGTTAATGTCGCTGAACGACATGCGATGAGAAACTTCTTAACGATGGATTTCTTTCCAGCAGTTCTGAAAGCGAAATATTTCCACTGGCTTGATGATGGTCAAAAGTGGATAAAAGAGCAGTTTCAAAAAGATGATGGCACTTTTGAGATTTCACTATCGATGGCAGAAACTGTCTTTAAAAACTACCAACGACTCAAATCATATACAAAGATGTATCGAAACGGACTCTTTGGAGATGGTGAATTTCAGTATGCCACCAAAGTTGATAAGAAGATTTTTATAACTGCAAAACACCCTACAATTCCATCAATTGAAGCTAAAATATTGGTCTTAGAGCTTTGACTATGAGATTCCTGTGTCAAGCACAGGAATGACAAAATGGGCTGTCATTGTCGGACTTGATCCGACAATCTTAATTCAATTTTAAAAGAGAGATTCCCGTGTCAAGCACGAGAATGACAGAAAAAGTCAAGCACGGAAATGTGACAGGAAAAAGTCAAATACTGGAGTGACACCCATTTTGTCATTGTCGGACTTGATCCGACAATCTCAACAGCTCTAATTTGTTAAAATTATATATATACTTTAAGGAGTTTTCTATGAAGAGATATATCTTATATATATCATTTTTAGCGATTTTAACCATATTTAGTGGTTGTGGTAGTGATGATGGTGATGATAGCAGTAGTAATACATCATCAGATAGTCAAATTGATACGACTGATGACAATAGCTCTAGTTTAACTATTGTAGATGATGATATTCAGACATCAGATTTTACTCAAACTTGCCAAGATGGGTATATTTTATCTGGAAGTAGCTGTGTTCAAGACTGTTCGCTGTTAGCAGTGCCAGAGATATACCCTACACCGTATTATGTTTTAGATAATAAAGAGTGTCGGTTAGTCTATCCAGAGTCAGATAGTCAAGATGTAAATGAGACAAATATTAGTAACAATATTGTCAATAATCCAGTTATTGAGAAATCTACAAAGAACTTTGATTATTGGGGTTCCTGGAAAGATATTGAGAGTGGTGAAGAGTTATATATCACAACAGAGAGTGATATTGAGATTGAGTCTATTGGTGAAAATCTTATCAAAATAGGTGAAAACTATTATCTCCGTTCTGGTGCAAGAAATGTTAAGTTTCAAGGAGATATCTATGATGATGGTGCTGGTCAAACTCTAAATAGTCTTGGGCGAGTTACCAAAGGTTTTGAGTCAATAGGTAGCATTGATATTATCCTTAAAAATATTCTTGATAAGAATATTAGGGCAGAGATCAGATCTGAAAATGATGGAACTTTTAAAGATGAGTCTCTTCCAACTGGTGATTACGATCTTAAAGTTGAAGATGAGACCAGAGTTGTTGAGACTGTTGTTGAGCTTGTTCGTGAAGAGGAGGATTTAGGTTCATTTCAACTTGTTCCAAAAGGGACAGCAAACTTTAAATCTCGTCTTAAAAAGAGTGATACTATCATTTATGGAGATGGTACAACCTACTCTGGTGAAGTCATCATTAAAAATATCGGTTATGATGTTGGTCGAGGGTTGAGCTTCTCACTCTCATTAGAGGGAGCAGAGAGTTTTAGTCACGAACCTGTTTTAGGTTCAATTGCAGTTGATGGTGAAAAAGTTATCCCTATAACATTCTCGTTCTCGCCTCAATATAATAATTTAAAGAGCTACTATCTTGTTGTAGATGTTGTTGATGCGAATAATCGAACTTGGAGAGACCGAATAGAGATACCTGTACATAAAGGTAGTTTTGAGCTTCAGTTTGAATCTCAACAATCCATAACAGCAGTTATCTCAAAACCAAATGGTGAGAATATTGATATATCTGGAACTTCAAAGAGTCTTCAACTTCCACTTCTTGATCCAGCTGATAGCTACTATCTAATTTTTACAAACTATGGGAATTTTGAGAATGAGGGAATATATGGAATCAGCTTAAATAGCGATATTGCTTCATTTGATGGTTTTACAGAGACTTCAAAATATGAGCCAAATGAGAATCGTGAAGATGCCACACATCTAAACATTGGAGATTCAATTGTAAATTATCTTCACTATGAGGATATTGATATCTTTAAGATTGTAACAGCAGAAGATTCAACTAAAACTGTTGAGGAGCTTAAAAATCTCCCACCAGTTGCAAAGATTTCAGATGTTAAGAGGGAACAGGTGTTTGATAGATTAATAACTTTAAGTGGTGTCGAGAGTTCAGATCCAGAGAATGAACATCTCAGTTACTCTTGGAGTTCAGATATTGATGGAGTCTTAAGTAGTTCAAAAACTTTTGAAGCTAATCTATCTGAGGGAGTCCATCAGATAACTCTTACTGTTACTGATAAGTGGAATATTACAGATAGTGCAACTATTGAAATAGATGTTTCAAACTCAACTCCAACCCCATATCTAATATATTCGTGGAGTGGTGAAAGTCCTCTTTTTGACTTCTCCGGAAGTTCTGATGATTTAGGAATTGTTGAGTATATTTTAACCTCTGATATTGATGGTGAGTTGTATCGTGGAACAGCAGAGGAGTTTTTAGCTGATAGTTTAACTGAAGAGAAAAATCATCAAATCACTCTTCAGGTTAAAGATAAGTTTGGATTAGAGGCAAATAGCTCAATCGATATTGAGATTACAAAACGAAACAGACCGCCTCTCTCTGTTTTGGAATTTCGTGGAGATATGTTTAGCGGTGCATTTACTGAAGATAATGAAATTAAACTATCTGGAGAGTACTCAAGCGATGATAGGGAAATTGTTGAGTATATTTTCCATAGCTCAATTGATGGAGAGGTCTATCGAGGAACTTCAAACTACTACTGGCTTCAGCTCTCAGCAGGAGACCACAATATTACTTTAACTGTTACCGACAGTGATGGAGTTTCGGCTTCAGCTTCAGCGATGTTAACTATTGAAGAGACTCCTAATATCAATCCAACGGCAAATATTGGAAACCTAAATAGCTCCTATTTTACAACTTCAACTATAAGTTTTGATGGTTCTGGAAGTTATGACTCTGATGGAAATATTACCTCTATCTCTTGGAAATCAGATATTGATGGAGTTTTGGGAACAGGTTCAACAACAGAAACAACTCTTTCAGAGGGTAATCACACAATTACCCTAACTGTTACAGATGATGATGGAGGTGTTGGAACTTCAACAGTTGGGGTTGAAGTAACGGAACGAACCGTATCAAACAAGATTTTAAAGACGGGGCAGATCTACTCTATTTATAATGGAGATGATGGATACTATCAGTATGGGGCTGAACGGAAATACTCACGAGATGACTCAACAGATATTGTTACCGATTTGACAACAGGTTATATGTGGCAAGATGGAAGCACTATTGTCTCTAAAAATTGGCAGGGTGCTATTGACTACTGTGAAAACTTAACCTTTGGAGGATATTCTGATTGGAGGTTACCAACTCTAAAAGAGATGGTTACAATTGTAGATTATGGTAGAAACTCTCCAGCAATTGATCTCATTTTTGAAAATACAGAAAGCAGTTCATATTGGACAGTAACAGAATACAACAGTGGTTCATCTTATTCGTGGGCATTGTATTTCTATGATGGATACGGTTACAACGGCAATCAAAGTATTTACGGCTATGTTCGTTGTCTCAGATAGTCCCTTATCTATTTAACTATTTTTAACTTTATCTATTGTGAATAGTTCTTAAAATCTTCCCGATGGTCAGAGTAAGACTCTGAGAGCAACGAAGAGTCTAAGATTCTTCGCTTCGCTCAGAATGAGAGTTCCCCAAAATCAATAAAAAGGAGATATATATGTCTGAAAAATTACAAGAACTTCTATTGGCAGAGAATGAAGAGCTGAAAAGAGAGATTGCTAGACTTTTAGCAAAAAAAGAGGAGCACTTTTCAACTTCAAAACCATCTTACTCATTTTCAAAAATTACAGACTCTCTATTGATGGAGTTGCTTCCAATAAAAAGAGTTCTTTTTTCTAAAAGTAGATTTGATGATTGGTTTCATTCCGATATTCAACTTACAAATAGTGATAGAGAGTTTCTAACAACTCTTCTATCTGAAGAGAGTGAATTTATTAGAATTTATAAAGAAGATGATTTAAAAGCTAAATTTATTATTCCTATTTTGAATCGAGTCAATTTCAGAAATATAGATTATGAGATTCGTGAATTTTACTATGGTAATCTCTATTTTGAGACAGATAAATTTATTTTAAAAGGGACTCCAGATTTTTTCATTTCAAAGGGGTTGGAGTATCCAGAGAAGCCATACTTCTTTATTCAGGAATTCAAAAAGGGTAAAGATTTTTCTGACCCAGAACCTCAACTTCTTGCGGAAATGGTTGTTGCTTTGGAAATTTCTAACTTCTCAAAAATCAGAGGAGTTTTTATTCAAGGTGAAGATTGGTATTTTGTGATTCTTGAGAAAATTGGAGAGAGGTATCAATACTATGTCTCTGATGAGTTTAACTCTAAAGAGTTGAATAAACTTGAAACTATTTTCAAAAACCTCCTTTTTGTAAAAAATGAGATAATTGAGATGGCGGGTAAGAGTTAGTCAAAATGTGTGCTTCAAATATTAAGTTTATTGACCCATTTACAGATTTTGGATTTAAACATATCTTTGGACGAGAAGAGAATAAAAGATTTCTAATAAGTTTTCTAAATGACCTGTTGGAGTTGGAGAGTGAAATTGTAGATCTGGAGTATCGAAATCTTGAAAAATTGGGACTTTCACCAACCGATCGAAAAGCTATCTACGATATATACTGCACTGATAGTCGAGGTGATAAGTTTATTGTTGAACTTCAGCGAAGTCCTCAAAAATATTTCAAAGATAGAAGTATCTACTACACAACTTTCCCCATTCAGGAGCAGTCTGAAAAAGGGGATTGGGACTATCGACTTGACCGAGTCTATTTTATTGGAATTTTGGAGTTTTCATTTGATGATAGATATCTGATAAAAGCTCAAATTAAAGATGAGAACAATGACCTTTTCTATGATAAATTGACTTACTATTATATTCAGATTAAGAACTTTCAAAAGGGTGAGAATGAGTTATCAAATCACTTAGATTACTGGCTATGGTATCTGAAAAATCTAGCCAAAGCTAAGGAAATTCCAAAAACTCTTCAAAAAGATAAGATTCTATCTGAAGCTTTTAATGTTGCTAAATTTCTTCAACTCTCAAAAGATGAACAGTTTGAGTACCAGATGGATCTGAAAGCTCGACTAGATTATCAAAATATTCTTAACTTTGCTAAAGAGAGTAGCTTCAGAGCTGGAGAAGAGAAAGGCAAAAAAGAGAATCAGGTTGAGATAGTTAAAACATCTCTTCAAAATGGTTTGCCTATTGAGTTAATTGCAAAAATAACTGGACTCTCAGTAGAGGAAGTCAATCAAATCACAATACTATAACAACACTCTACTTGTCATTGTCGGACTTGATCCGACAATCTCAGTCCATTATACAGTTCAAAAACTAGCGGAAGAGATTCCTGTGTCAAGCACGGGAGTGACACCAATTTTGTTATTGTCAGACTTGATCCGATAATCTTAACTCAGTTTATCAAAAGGAAAATGATGAAAAAAGTAGTAGTAGCTTCAGCTATGACAATATCGCTGATGTATGGAGAGAGTTCAACAGTTTTAACAAATCTATCTTTTGAGAAGAGTGAAGATGGTGATATAACTCCCGTCTTCTTCTTTCCAATCCACTGGAGCAGTAACTGGTTTTCTGGATTGGGTTACTACTCTCAATCAACAACAGAGATAGAGAACCTTTCAGACTTGGGATTTGACGATAGTCGAACGGCAACATCAATCAATCAACAGAGTCTAAAGATTAATGCCCTCTCATATCGATATAACGGAAGAGAGTTCTCTGGTTCAATAGGTCTTGCTGGAGAGTATATCACCATCGATAAAAATGAGTTTGGGTATATCCACGACGAAGATGGTAGATTTGGTCAGGGTGACAGCTGGATAGCCTTTGATAATATGATTGGGATTGATGTTATTAAGTATGG
>JAMJTX010000036.1 GCA_024281215.1 Candidatus Thiovulum karukerense
AGTTTGCCAATTTGATTTAAATGTCCAATTTGAACTGTGTAGTCTTTTCCGATCTGGATTGTCATCATTTGATTTGTAGTCATGTTAAAATTTCAAAACCTCTATTTGTAATTTTTGTGCAAAAATAATTATACCCAATAGAGGTATCTTCAAGTTATATTCTATTTCTCTGTAACATCAAGTTTATCAAGAGTGTTTTTCAGATCTTCATACGACTTTATAAAACCAACTTTCACAGCAAAACTTAAGCTCTTTAACCACTCTGCTCGGTTCTCTTGAATGAGAGAATTATGCTCTTTTTCGTTGTAGCCTCGACTATCCAGAATCTCCAACTTTTTACGAATTTGAGTAGCAACTTGGATATAAATTCCCATATTGTTTTTATCTCTTCTGTCAGGAAGAGTATCAATAATCTGATTGAACTCTTTAAAGTTATCTCCGCCAATATCTCGCCAAAAGAGAATTTTTTGATTTATAAAGATTTCATACATCTCATATTTAAGATCAACATCAAGAAAACTTGCCAAATCTAGCATAATATAGAGATTTGCCCAATATCCTCGGTTTTCAGGTTTGCCACCTCTTTGAGACTTTATCACAGAATTAAAGTTGCCTTTTTTCAGAACTTCCCCGAAAGCTATTCTATTGCTTAAATCTCTTGGAAACTCGCTAATTATGGTAGCTATATCCAAACTCGCAATTTGCGAGTTTGACTTTTTACCATCTTCATTAAAGACTTTGACTATAAATTCCCAAGTTGTCTCTTTAACAAGCCATTCTCTAATCTCAATTTCACGAAGCCCTTTTTTCTTTCGATAAGCATTTCCAATTGCTAAAACATCATTAAGTTTGCCAATTTGATTTAAATGTCCAATTTGAACTGTGTAGTCTTTTCCGATCTGGATTGTCATCATTTGATTTGTGTTCATGCTAGAATTTCAAAACCTCTATTTATAATTTTTCTGCAAAAATAATTATATCAAATAGAGGTTCTTTCTATTTTGCACCTCATCAGGAGTTAAGTTATAGAGTTGATAGACTCTTTCACCAATTTCAGTCTTTAAGATTTCATTTTCAAGTTTCTCAATCTCTTCAATTTTTTCCAAAACAACAAACTATTTGTGTTTTTAACTATTTCATGATTAAATAGTTTTAAAATTTTCAAAATAGAGCAACTTAAGGAGCTGTTATGATACATTTAATTCTTCAAGGAAAAGGTGGAGTTGGAAAGACTTTTGTTAGTTCAATGCTTACCCAATATTTACAATCGAAATATGAGAATGTTATAGCTTTCGATACAGATAGTGTCAATCCAACATTTTCACAATATAAAGCTCTAAATGTTCGTAGAATCGATTTGATGGACGGCAGTAAAATCAATGAAAGAAACCTTGACACCCTTGTTGAAGCTCTCTTGACGGAGGAGGCAGATGCGATGGTTGTCGATAATGGGGCTTCATCTTTTGTCCCTTTTAGCAACTATCTTATTGAAAATGAGGTAGTTGAGATGCTGAAAGAGGCTGGTCAAGATGTAATGGTTCATACAGTTCTTGAGGGTGGTCAAGGAATGAATGATACTCTTCAGGGTCTAAATGTTCTTGCAAAACACTTCAATAATATCTTTGTTTGGCAAAATCAATATTTTGGAACAATCTCCTATGACGGAAAGAGTTTTGAGGAGACAAAAGTCTATAAAAATAACTCTGCTAAGATTTTTGGAGTAGCTGTTATTGGGGATCGAAGTAAAGATACTTTTGGAAAAGATATTGAGTTAATGCTAAAACATAAACTCTCTTTTGATGAAATCAAAGAGGATAGCCGATTCCAACTTATGGCAAAACAGCGAATCAATATATTTAAAAAAGATATATTTGGACAACTTGCTAACTTCTTTTAATTGGTCTTAGCTCTTTGGAAACAAGTTATCGAGAATTGACTCCTGAAGAGGAGCGAGTAATTATCGGTAAAGGGACAGAGTACCCTTTTACCGGTAAATATGATAAGTTTTATGAAGAGGGGGTTTATAGCTGTAAAAGGTGTAACACACCCCTTTTCAAATCTGAATCTAAATTTAACTCAGGTTCAGGTTGGCCAAGTTTTGATGATGCTATTGATAACAATGTTCTTGAGCTACCTGATGCTGATGGTAGAAGAGTTGAAATTGTCTGTAAAAATTGTGGCGGACATCTTGGGCATGTTTTCCGAGGAGAGGGTTTTACAGATAAAAATAGCCGTTTCTGTGTAAATTCTATCTCAATAGTTCATGAGAGTGATAGTTGATAGATAGACCTCTCCTATATCTTCATATCCCTTTTTGCGATAGTAAATGTTTCTATTGTAGTTTTAATAGTTACACCAATCTACACAACTTTAAAGATAGATATGTTGAGGCTCTTATTCAGCAGTTCAAATTTGAGGCTGAGCGATTTGGGGAAAAATTTAAAACTCTATATATTGGGGGCGGAACTCCCTCAACTCTCTCTCCGAATCAACTTGAGAAGATTTTCAAGACTGTTTCACCTCATCTACTTCAAGATATTGAGATAACAATCGAGGCAAATCCAAATAGTGCATCTACGGAGTGGTTGAAAGGTGTAAGGGATTTAGGTGCAAATAGAGTTAGTTTAGGAGTTCAAAGCTTTAATAGTGAGAAACTGAAATTTCTTGGTCGAAATCACAGTCGCGAGAGTGCTATTCAATCTATTGAGACAGCTTCAAAAGTTGGCTTTCAAAATATCAATATTGACTTTATCTATGATACAGCAGTTGATACAAAAGAGCTTCTTCAAAATGATATAGATACCCTCTTCTCTCTTCCTGTTAATCATGTCAGTATGTATAGTTTAACTCTTGAGGAGAATACCCTTTTTGAGTCTCGAGATGATGTTCAAAAAGAGAGCCTGAAAATGAGCCAATGGCTTATAGATAAGGTAGGTGAAAGATTTCCTCAATATGAGATCTCAAACTTTGGGAAACCATCTCAACATAACTTAGGGTATTGGAGTGGAGACAACTATGCTGGAGTTGGAAGTGGAGCTGTTGGATTTTTAAAAAACAGAAGACTCTATCCAACAAAAGATCTGAAAAAGTATATTGAAAATCCACTATCAATTGATGTTGAAGAGATTTCAGAAAATGATCTAATCTTTGAGAAGATATTTTTAGGGTTACGATCAAAAGTAGGAGTTGAGAAGTCTATTCTAAATGATGATGAGGTCTTAGAAGCTGAAGCTCTTGTAGATAGTGGTATCCTAAAATCTCAAGCTGGTAGATATTACAACTCTAACTATATGCTCTCTGATGAAATTGCTTTGAGATTATGTAGAGGCAATTAAAAAGTATCGGTTCCCTACTTTTATATTCTTTCTAGTTTGCTAGAATTTCTTTAGAGTTTATTTTTTCGTATCAATATTCACACTAACTTTTAACGATTACGGAAGTTAAGATTAAAAAACTTGAAAGGAGAAGGCATCTTTCCCCATAGCTTCAGCTAGGGATCTCCGTGCCAATACAGTTTGATTATGGAACAGAGTGTAAAACATAGAAATATATTTATTACAGCAACAAATACTGATATTGGAAAAACATATATTACTGAAAAGCTCTTGGATTACTACTCTCTATTTGGATTTCGAGTCGGGGTTATTAAGCCTATTGAGACAGGTGTTATAGATGGTGTCCCACTTGATGGTACAAAACTTTTTGATAAAGTGAAGCTTCTTAACTCAAAAATGAACCTACTCTCAATTGATGATGTTGTCCCATATCAATTTGAGCTACCAGCTGCTCCGTATGTGGCAAAAGGTGATGTTCAAATTGATATTGAAAATATCAAAGAGAGTATAAAAAAGATGGAAGAGTATTGTGATATTCTCTTGGTTGAGGGTGCTGGTGGGTTAATGGTTCCAATTGAGAAGAACTACTTTATGGCTGACCTCATCAGAGAGTTAAACTTCAAAACTCTACTAGTTGCTCCAAGTAACTTAGGTTCAATTAATGATACTCTTCTCTCTATTGAGAAGTTAAAGAGTTTAGATATTAACTTTGATTGGACAGTCAATCTACATAGAGATGCTGATAGTTTTCCAGAGGTGACAGAACCATTTTATAGAGATTTTTTTGGTGATGAGTTTAAGATTTTTCAGAAGAGCAGTGTTCAAATTGCTAATAGCCTTATTCATCAATAAAGGAGAAGATTCTTGACAGAGGCTTATTTAAGGTCAAAAGAGAATGCACTAAAAATAGAGAGATCTATTTCGAATGTTATATGGTTAAATGGTGAGGAGAATATTCAAGGATTTCTCCATATGGTAGGGAACTCTCTCTATCTTCAAGCCATTGAACTCTCCCTCTATAATATATTTGGTCATAACGATTTAACTCCTGTTGAACTGTTTAACTTAAGAGAGGAGATAGATGGTTTCAACATCACAATATCAGGTATTCACAATATATTTGAAGATAGTGAAAATTTTGAGGGTTCAATTTTTACATCTGATGAGTTAATGGAACGAGTCTTAGAGCGAATTAAGAAGTATATTGAGTATTCCCATATTATACATGCACCAAATCTATCTCTCGATTATATGAACTTTTTAAGATTAGATGGTCTCTCAAAAGAGGAGGCTGATGAGAAGTTTATAACTTTCCTCGAGAGAGTTGATGCTATGGCTGATGATGATATTGAGGTTCATATTTCACCAACTGATGAAGGTGTGCGGGACTATCTTAATAAGTATGTTGATGCTATTGAGTTGCTAAAAAGAGCCAAGCATCTAAAACATATTAAAATATTGGTGGATCTAAAAGAGATATTCAATACTCTCTCTTTTGATCTAAAATATTTTAAAGATAATCAAGAGTATTTATCACACTTTCATATATCAAATTTAGACGGTGGTCCAATTACATTTGACGATATCCCTATGCACAATAAGATAGTTAATGTCTCATATAGTAAAGACTACTCAAATAAGTTTTTTGTGATGAAAGTCAAGAACTTAACTGACGAACAGAAGAGCGATCTTGCAAACTATACTCTCTATATACATGTTTTTAAAGAGATTTATCAAGTGCCACTAGAGCTAAGTCCATTCTGTTCTCGTCTATTTCCAAACCTTGTATATCGACACCTCTCAGCAGAGGGACCAGATATGGAGCATCTCTTTAATTATGATCAGCATTAAAAAATTTAAATGGCATAACTCATGTTAAAATTGAAATTAGCAAGTTAAAATGGAGCATTAGATTTGAAAAGATATCTATCTATACTAATTCCTGTTGTAATGTTGTCTAACGAGAACATATTAAAAGATACAAAAGTAGAACTATTAGAGAAAAAGAGAAAAGAGGCTGAACTTAGCGGAAATGTTATTAAGAACTCTTGGTGGGGAGGAGTTACCCTTGAAGGTAGCTATAACTTTACAGATATAAGAGGTGAAAGTGACAACTATCCAAGTTTTACAGCATCAATCTCTCAAGATATATTCCGAAGTGGTGGAATATATTGGCAAATAAAGAAAGGAAAGCTATATAAATCTCTGAATTTTGCAACTTTAGATTTAGAAGAGCAGACTCTTCTTTTTACTCTTTATGAGCTTGTGATAAACATCAATAAGCTTGATATAGAGATTGAGAAACAGAAGCTTCTTATAGAGAATCAGAGGATTCTTATCAAAAATCTTAAAGATAGCTACTTAAATGGTGTTGCGGATATATCTCAACTTGATGAGTCTATTATTGAGTTAAATAGTCTGAAGAATGGGGAAGAGGGTATTGTTCAAAGCAGGATTGACCTTATGACAAGCCTAAAAGATTTAACAGACTTAAACTACAATGAGATTGATGTTCCAAACTTTTCTCTTATCTCACGAGATGAGTTTATCTCAAAAAACTCAAACATAGATATTCAAAAGAAGAGTGTTGAGGCAACAAGATTGGATAAAAATCTAGCTTATTCACAATATCTTCCAAGAGTATCTCTCTATGGTAGTTACTCATATGAAGATACACACCAAGCTCTTAGAGGCAAAGAGTCAAGTATGTATGGGGCAAAATTAACAATACCCCTAGGGTTCAATATGGGAGATGCATTTGAAGCTGCCCAAGTCACATATCTCCGTTCTCAAGCTCAGCTTAAAGATCTCCAAGAGAATCAAAAGAGTATCTATGAGAGAGTAGTGACAAAACTACAAAGCATTGATAGGCGAATTGCAAATACAAAAGAGCTTATTGAGAGCTACCAAAATATCTACTCCGTTACAGAGAGCTACTACAAGAGTAATCTAAAAACAGAAGATGATGTTACTCTTCTCAAGAATAGGGTAGAGATTAGCAAACTTGATTTAAATATCTTTGAATTAGATAAAAAGGGAGTTGTTTTAGCCCTCTATAAACTTTTAAAAAAGTAGTTAAAAATATCAGAAGCAACCAAAGATTCTTGAATCAAAACTGTATAATTCCGCTCAGTTAAAAAGTTTAAAGGAGATGCGGTCTCTTCCTTATCAAGAGGTTGTGAAGTACCCCGCCGTGAACGGCGAGGCTTCCTAGACTGAACCTGCCCATGGGAAAAGATTTGGTTTTCATCAGC
>JAMJTX010000037.1 GCA_024281215.1 Candidatus Thiovulum karukerense
GTAGAATATCTTGAAATGATATAGTACTTCCATCTTCTTCAATAGTGAGATTTATATCACCCTTTAATTTATCTGAGTTTCCTCTGATATAGATTTTACCGTTTTGGTAACTTATCTCACCAACTAAATCAAAATCTAAAAGAGAAGAGTTGATATCTCCACTCATTTTATCTGAGCTTCCTGATAGATATAGCTCAACTGTAACATCATCTCCAATAAGGCTAAAACCAGCCAGTTTTTGAATTGTCTCTGTTGATACTCTGCTATTTTGAATATAGAGATATCGCTCCCTTGTCACAAAGCTCTTTTTGTATCTGATATTAATTCTCTCTCGTGGAGTCACAACCACCCCGTCTATCTCTCCTCCAAATAGAGAGACAGCTATTTGCCCCTTTGATGAGAAACGACCAAAATCTCTAAATTTTTTTACAACTTTTGAATCTAGGTTTGAGATCTTAAAGTTTAGCAGAAACTCCATATTGGATAGATCTATACCACCTTGGAAAATGGCAACATTCTCTTTTCCTACTTCCACACCAAAAGATAGAGACAGATCCTCAACTTGAAAATCAAAGTTGTTAATCTGATAGCTATCTTGTAGCTCTTTTTCCAAGAAGAGAGACAATTGGTGTTTGATAAAGCCCTCGCCAAGAGTTGATGATAGTGCAAAAATCAGTGTTGATAATGTTGTCATAAGAAAAGCAAACAGAAGAATAAAGTTCAATATCTTTAACCTCTAACTAAGGGGATTCCACTCAAAGCCTACATAAATATGTGTGGTGTTTTGGAGATTATACTTAAACAAAGCTTAATTAATTTATTTGGATAACAGGGGGTTGTGGAATTGGTGTAAATGTTATCTCAACATCTTCATCATATGTAAAATCATCTATTTCGCCTAAATTACAGTCACTCATATCTATAAATGGTGGATTTGTCGGAAATAGAATTGTCCAGTTCAAATCTGCCTCACTAGATGTTTCATTACTCTCTGAAGTTGTAGAGAGCTGTGTTGAAGATGGGGCTATATATTGAGAGCTGTTATTAACAGTTGGTTCGCTATCTCCACACCCAAAAATTAGAATAGATATAAGAGTTTGGAGGAGAACTCCTCCAAAAAGCTTATCTTTTTCTATTCTCGAGATACTTTGTATCAAAATCGTTATTGATGAAATCAGGATTTTGCATAATCTCTTTATGAAAATCGATTGTTGTTTTAATTCCAGAGACTTGAAACTCATTTAAGGCTCTTAACATCTTTGCAATAGCCTTCTCTCTATTTTCTGCATAGACAATCAGTTTTCCAATCATTGAGTCATAGTGAGGTGGAACTAAGTAGTCTTGATAGACATGGCTATCAACTCGCACATCTTTTCCACCTGGAACAACCCACTTCTGAACTCGTCCTGGAGATGGGATAAATGTTTTTGGATCTTCAGCTGTGATTCGACACTCAATTGAGTGTCCTTTTAGCTCAATCTCATCTTGAGATGGAAGTTTTTTACCCTCAGCAACATTTATCATTAGTTCAATAAGGTCTCTATTGCTCACCATCTCACTAACTGTATGTTCAACTTGAAGTCGAGTATTCATCTCCATAAAGTAGTAGTTTAGATCGGCATCAACTAAGAACTCAAAAGTTCCAGCACCCTCATACTTAATATATTGAGTAGCTTGAACTGCTGATTTGTGAAGGCTTGTTCTTGTCTTCTCATCAAGAAGAATAGCAGGAGTCTCTTCTACAAGTTTCTGATGTCGTCTCTGAAGAGAACAATCTCTCTCCCCAATATGGATAACATTACCATGAGAGTCAGCAACTATCTGAACCTCAATATGTCGAGGATTTCGGATATATTTCTCCATATAGATTCGACCATCACCGAAAGCACTTATCGCTTCAGATTCAGCAGCAAGAAATGCATTCTCAACTTGAGACTCATTCTCAACAACTCTCATTCCTCGACCACCACCTCCAGCAGCAGCTTTCAGAATAACAGGATAGCCAACATCTTTAGCTCTCTCTTTAGCCTCTTTAACACCTTTTAAAGCACCTTCAGAACCTGGTACAACAGGGATTCCAGCTTTAATCATCACATCTTTAGCTTTACTCTTATCGCTCATAAGAACCATTGTCTCTGGTCGAGGTCCAATAAACTTAATATTGTGATGAGTACAGACTTCAGCAAAAGATTGATTCTCGCTTAAAAATCCATATCCAGGGAAAATAGCATCAGCTTCAGCAATTTCAGCAGCACTAATAATCGCAGGAATATTTAGATAACTATCGATACTCTTTTCGCTACCGATACAGATAGCCATATCTGCTTGTTTAACATAGAGAGCATCTTTATCAGCAGTTGAATATACAACAACAGCCTCTTTTCCCATCTCCTTAATAGTTCTTAAAGCTCTTAGGGCTATCTCACCTCTATTTGCAATAAGAATTCTCTTTAACTCTTTTGCCATTAGAGTTTTTCAACCTCAAAAATTGGAGTTCCATACTCAACTGGCTGACCATCTTCAACAAGTACTTTCACGATTTTGCAATCCATATCAGACTCCCACTCATTCATGATTTTCATCGCTTCAAGAATGGCAATTGTCTGTCCTTTAGATACTTTATCTCCAACTTTAACAAACTTCTGTGCATTTGGAGCTGGAGCAGCATAGAATGTTCCAACCATCGGTGAGTTTAAAGTTGTTCCAACCTTACTCTCTACTTGAGGAGCTGATACAACCTCTTGCTGAACAACCTGAACAGGCTGAGGAGCTGATACAACCTCTGTTACAACTCCACCTTTCTCTATTGATATCTCAACATCACTATTTTTAATAGCAAATTTTGAGAGGTTACTCTCACTAACTATTCCAATTAACTCTTTTATCTCTTCAAAACTCATTTTTTTCTCTAAACCTCCTAAAAGGTCTTTCCTTTCTATCGTATTTTTAAAAATATATGATTACAATATTGTATTAAATTCAAACTAGAAAATAGTCTGAAAAGAATTATTCAAATAAGTATAAAGAGCTAAACTCTCTAATAGCTTGTATTAAAATAATCTTATCTCTATATTAAAGACATGTGAAATACCCACCACTTAAAAATCCTTAACGGATTTTTTGAAGTGGGGGCTTCCTAACTAACCTTATCGCTATTGCTTACGGAACTCGAAAGGCTTTTTATCTATTCAAAAGTTGAAATGGAAAAAGGCTAATTCCTAACCCAAAAACCAAATTTTGTAAGCCTGATTATGTTGGAATGGGCGAACTCAACTACCAACACTCCTACTTACTTTTCAAAAGCATTTAATACAAGTATTTTAATTAAAGAATGCTTAGAGAGATTTGAAATCTCATCGCATTCTTTTGTCGCTTTCATCTCCTAGCTAGAACTCTCTACGAGTTCTTGAGCAAGGAGTTTTCCCGCTCCCATTTTGATAATTTTAGCACAAATAGGCTGAGTGATTAACAACTGCACCGTCAATCATCACGGTCATTCAAAGATACAGTCTTGTTTAATAAACTTTAACTCTATTCCTCTTTGTTATAAGTCGAGGTGACTAATAATGTGGTTATTTCGATTGAAGCGGTAGCGATATGAAGAAATTTATAACTATTATTGCCGTGCTTAACACGGCAATCCAGCATTGAACAAACTCTTTATGCTACTGAAGTTTTCAAGTAAGTTTATAGTCAGAAGCTTTGGATACCTTCTGTTGATAAATCATACCGTTATGTGGTTGGTTAAGATGAGCAGTTTCAAAGATATAGTTAAAGACCTCATCAGCTCTATCATTAGTAACAAGAACTGTAACAACCTCCATCTCTTCACCATTTACATTCTGCTTTTTTGTACCTCTACCTTTACTTCGGTCAGCTGTGATAATACCCATATCTGCAAGAGCATCAAGAATCTCAACAGTTAAATCCTCTCTCATAATAGCGGTAATTATCTTATAGTCCATGACTATTTAACCTCTCTATTCTTCTCAAGCTTCTCAAGAACCTCTTTAGGGATATATGTTCCAGCTTTCTCAATATTGGTCACATATATAAACCCTTTACCAGGAGTATCTAACTCTCCTGCAAGGTACATAGCATCAAAGACAACATTAACCATCTCTGATGGAACAGCCATATTGATAATCTCTTTTTCAGAATCGACAGCAACTCCAAAAACACCGAGTTTCTCTTTAACACCACTACCTTTTGCATAGTAGATTGTTGCACCTTGTGCTCCAGCATTGTATGCTGCTTTGACTATCTTATCAGCTTCACCCTTTTGAACTATACAAGTAATAAGTTCAACATCTGTTAAAACAACTACATCTCTTGCCATAATCTACTCCTCAATCTCGTTATTCTCTATTTTTCTAACTCTATGTTTTACATAGATACCTGTAATCAGAACCGCAATAATTGGTGAAATTGATGCCATTGATAGAATTCCAAAACCATCACTTACTCCAAGAGCATTTCCAAAGCCAAGACCCATTGCAAGAACAAGTGGAACTGTAATTGGACCAGTTGTAACCCCTGCACTATCCCAAGCTATATTTACAAACTCCTCTGTTGAGAAGTAGGTTAATATAATTGCAACTACATAGAGTGGGATAAGTAGATTTGCCAGTGGAATATTAAATATAATCTTTACAATCCCTATTGCAATACCAAATCCAACTCCAAGAGAGACAGCATACATAAGAGTAGCTTTTTTGAAAACACCATTTGTTAGGTTTTCAACAGTTGCACCGAGTGCATTAAGAGCTGGTTCGGCAAGAGTTGCTCCAAATCCAAGAATCCAAGCAAAAGTGATTGCCACCATTAACCCAACAATATAAGGGTATATAGCCTCAATAACTCCCTCTCCAAAAGGTGAGTTAATTGTGTTAAATGCTGAAGGGATAAGACTTCCACTCTGTTCGCCAAGTTTTGAAAGACCATAGCTCAGACCAATATTAAAGACCATCATTCCGACAACAGATAGAACAATTCCATAAGTGATTGTTCCACTATTTTGAATCTTCTCTTTTAATACTAGCTTCATAACAATCAGAAGAAATATAACAAGAGGAATAATCGCTCTAGCTCCGAGAATAATCTCATTCCAAGGTGTCTGTTCATAGATCTGAGTCTCTGTAATAACTGTACTCACAGCTTGTGCTGAAGCGATAATCTCTGCTGGAGAGTAACTTACCGATAGATAGAGACCAAGTAACATTACACCTAAAATAGGAAATACTGAAGCGAGTGTAACAATTCCAAACCCTGATAGAGATGAATTACCTTTACCCGCAGCTGAAGCGATACCAATTCCAAGTGAGAGAACAAGAGGAACTGTTACAGGTCCTGTTGTTACTGCACCACTATCCCAAGCTAAACCAAGAATTAAAGATAGATTCTCATCAAGCATAAAGTAGATTGTTAATAGTAGAGTTGGAATAACTGTTAAGTAGATATATGGTTTAAGACTCCAACCATATATAAATCGTATTGTTCCAAGAATTGCAGCGATACCAACTCCAGCACCAACAACAAGAACAAGAACACCTGACCACTCATTTAATAAGGCATACAGATAAGGAGCTTCCTCAACTTTAACCAAAGCACCGGCAGCTTTCAAAGCTCCAATAGCAGGTTCAGCAAAAGTAACACCTATCCCTAAAAGAAAGGCTATAAAAAGGACAACAGGTAGAGTAACTCTTTTTGGAAGTGTATTTCCTATCGCCTCACCAAATGGCATAAGCCCCTGTTTAATACCCTCCATAAAGAGCATTAACCCAACAACTACTGCAAAAAGTCCAAGGGAGATTGTTGTTGCATCTTCAACCCCTTGTCTTAACATCAATATCTGGAAAAGTACCAGATATAGTGCAAGTGGTAGTAGAGCTTTAACTTGCTCAAAAAATCGCACTGACACATAAGGGGTAACAAGTCGATAGATATCTAAACCGCTAAGTTTAATTCGACTGGGTGGCTTCGCCCCACCCTTTGGAGCAAGTTGATTATAACTGATCTCTGTATGATTAACGGAGATCTCTTTTACAAAATCACCATACCTAATCTCTTTCACTACTCTCCTCCATTTCTGAAAAATTGTGTTCAAATATTGTATCAAATGGGCTATTAATATTAGCAACAGGTCAAATGGTCAAATGATATTTTGGAGAAACTGAGTTGCTTGAGAGTGACTAAATAGAGATATTCAGGTCAAGCCCAAATATGACAAAAGAGTCTTATTGCCGTGTTTGACACGGTAATCTAGTTTTGATATTTATCTTTTAAGTATTCTGCAACTTTTCCATCTCTGGATAGATTCGGTCTTTTGAAATACCAAGAGTTTCAAGTTGTTTTAGAATATCTTTTTTGGAGTTTGCATCAATTATGATTTCTTCAGTTTTGAATGAAATCTCTAATGTATCTAATTGATTTAATTTAAATCCATATAATGGACTGAAAAGTCAAGACAATAATCAGAGATTTTTATTTTCATGACTAGGCTATATTCCCAACAGATTCA
>JAMJTX010000038.1 GCA_024281215.1 Candidatus Thiovulum karukerense
CCGTAATCAGCTTCAGCCTCTTCAAGAGTCTTAAAACCGAGAATTACAGCATATAGAACAATAATTGAGACAGTTAGATTTGAGAACCATCTACTATCACTAATCTTTTTAAAAAGCTCTATCAATACAGGTTTCCACAATTTTTTTGGAATTGTATCAGAAATATTTCTGGTTTCTATAACAATAGTAGATATGAAGCTCTCAATTATGTGGCTCTCTTTTAGGTATACTCTACTAAATTAAGATTTTGGAGCAGAATGAGATTTATGGAACTTCCTGAAGGTGAAAGAGCTTACCTTCATAAACTTGCAACAGAGAGTGCTGAAAAGATTGGTGGTGTAAACTTTTTCCTCTCAATGGTTGAAGAGATTCGAGCTGAAAAGCCGACTATACTACTGAATCAGCGATGTAAATTTAACCACTCTCACGGTTCAGTAAGCTGGAATAAGCAGATTTTCAGAGATACTTATAGTGAGCTTACTGAAGCTGTTAGAAGAGAGAGCCGTGATGGGGATATTTTTGCAAAAGTCCAGCCGAAAGATTACAAGAGGGTTATGAATGCTATTCGTGTGCTAAAGCCGATAAGAATCGAATTTAGTGGTAAAGAGGATAGCTTTTCAGTAGATTTAATTGACACTTCAACTCCTAAAAAGAGTCGAATCTCAACACTATTTAAGATGATATTTATCTACGATTTAGGCTTCTTAAAGAAGAGTTTAAGCTATAAGGTTGATGGTGAATCCAAAGAGTAGATCATCAATTAGAAGTGGATTAAAGGTTAAGATTGTTCTTAAAAAGGATCAGAGAAGTGGAAACTTAACAGAGGGGGTTGTGAAAGATATTTTGACAAACTCACCTACACATCCACACGGAATAAAAGTTAGGCTCATTAGCGGAGATGTTGGTCGAGTAAAAGAGGTTTTATCATAACAACAACAATATTTTGGGGTTGAATAAACAACTTTTTATACTTTAATTTTATTGTAGTTTTAAGCCCCAAAAGGGGCAGGAAATTAGTTTTTCTCTTGGTCTACGATTTTGTTTTTAGCAATCCAAGGCATCATTTCACGAAGATCTTTACCTGTTTTAGAGATAAGTGTAGCTTCTGTATTGTTTCTCTCAGCATTCATTCTTGGGTAACCTGCTTGACCTTCAAGAATAAAGTCTTTTGCAAATCTACCATCTTGAATCTCTGTAAGAATATCTTTCATAGCCTTTTTAGACTCATCATTGATAACTCTCTTTCCAGAAACATAGTCACCATACTCAGCAGTATTAGAGATTGAGTATCTCATTCCCTCGATACCACCCTCGAACATTAAGTCAACGATAAGTTTTAGTTCGTGAAGACACTCAAAGTAAGCTAACTCTGGAGCATAACCAGCCTCTGTAAGAGTCTCGAATCCAGCCTGTACAAGTGAAGTAGCACCACCACAAAGAACAGCTTGTTCACCAAATAGGTCAGTCTCTGTCTCATCTTTGAAAGTTGTTTCGATAATTGCAGTTCTACCACCACCAATAGCGGAAGCATAAGATAGAGCCAACTCTTTTGTTGTTCCACTTGGATTCTGACCAACAGCGATAAGGTCAGGAATACCACCACCTCTTACAAACTCAGATCTAACAGTATGACCTGGCGCTTTAGGAGCAATCATCGTAACATTGATATCAGCTCTTGGGATAATTCTTCCGTAGTGAATATTGAAACCGTGACCAAAAGCGATTGTAGCACCCTCTTTTAGGTTTGGCTCAATCTCATTCTTATAGATCTCTGCTTGATTCTCATCTGGAAGAAGAATCATAACAACATCAGCTTTTGCAGTAGCATCTGCAACTGTTAAAACTTCAAAGTTTTTAGCTTCAGCTTTTTTCCAAGATGAACCACCCTCTCTTAGACCAACAACAACATTTACACCAGAATCTCTTAAGTTTTCAGCATGAGCATGACCTTGAGAACCGAAACCGATCATCGCTACTGTTTTTGATTTAATAATATCGATATTACAATCTTTATCATAATAGACATTTAATGCCATAGAAAATTCCTCTATTTTTAATATTTTTGAATTTTATCAAAAATTGTGGCTGAAACCCCATCACCTCTGATGAGGTATCTTTGACCTCTGCTAATTGACCAAGATTAGGAAATTTTAAAGTAAGATTATAGATTCCCGTGTCACACGGGAATAGTAAGTAATACGAAGAGTATGAAGCTCTCTCCTTAAACTACTCTCTTCTCTTCACCTCGAATCAGTCTCTCGATATTTGGAACATGCTTATATATAATAAAGAATGTAATCAGACCAATTGGAACATGAGTGATATCTGGAGATATAAAGAAACTACTAGCAAATAGAACAACTAGAGCAATCAGCGATGAGAGTGATGAGATCTTAAGAGTTTTACCAACAATAAACCAAGTAGCAAGAGCTATCAAAGACTCAATAGGAAGTAGAACAAGTGAAACTCCAAGTCCAGTTGCTACACCTTTACCACCTTCAAACATCAAGAAGATAGAGAAAGTGTGACCAACAACTGCAAGAACTGCAACTGCCCATAGTGTCGCTTCAGGTACTCCCATAGATTGAGCAATTAGAACCATCACAGCACCTTTGAGTGCATCTAAGAGAAGAGTAACAGCTGATAATTTTTTTGCTAGTTTTGGGTCTTTCTCTTTAACAACTCGGAGAACATTTGTTGCACCGATGTTTCCGCTACCCTCGTTCTTAATATCAACCCCTGCAAATATTTTTGCCAAAATGAGTCCAAATGGAATTGATGAGAGAAGATATGTGATGACATAAAGAGTTAAATTAATTTGTGAAAGGTTTTCCACTATATATCCTTAAGTAGGTATTTGGATAGGGTGGGAGGAGAACCTCCCTGAAGACTATTTTTTACTTTTTGGTTGAGGACCAGCTTTTGAGAAGTCAAACTCATCTCCGCTGTCTTCATATCTCTCAAAGTTTTTAACAAACATATTTGCAAGATTTTCAACCTTGTCAATATATGCCTGTTTGCTATCCCAAGTATTTACAGGTTTTAAGATTTTTGAATCTACACCATTAATAGCTTTTGGAATCTGAAGATTGAAGATGTCCATTGTCTCAAACTCGGCACCAACAATTGAACCATCAAGAATAGCATTTATACAAGCTCTTGTATCTTTGATGCTCATTCTTGTTCCAACACCGTATGAACCACCAGTCCAACCAGTATTAACTAGATAGACATTAACACCATGCTCTTTAATCTTCTCACCAAGAAGTTTTGCATAACTTGTTGGGTGAAGAGGTAAGAATGCCTCACCAAAACATGCACTAAATGTAGCTGTTGGCTCTGTAACACCTCTCTCAGTTCCAGCAACTTTTGCTGTATATCCACTTAGGAAGTAGTACATTGCCTGTTCATCAGTCAATTTAGATACTGGAGGAAGAACACCAAAAGCATCAGCTGTTAAGAAGATGATATTTTTTGGGTGACCACCTCTCATAGTAGGTTCATGGTTATCGATATGGTAAATTGGGTATGAGACTCGAGTATTCTCTGTTTTTGACTTATCTGCAAAATCTACATTTCCAGTCTCGTCAATCACAACATTCTCAAGTAAAGCACTCTTCTTAATTGCATTGTAGATATCTGGTTCAGACTCTGGATCTAGATCGATAACTTTTGCATAACATCCACCCTCAAAGTTAAAGATACCCTCTTCGTCCCAACCATGCTCATCATCACCAATTAGTCTTCTATTTGGATCTGTTGATAGAGTTGTTTTGCCTGTTCCTGAAAGACCAAAGAATAGTGCAGTATCACCAGCCTTACCGATATTTGATGAACAGTGCATAGGTAGTTTATTCTCAAGTGGTAACCAGTAGTTCATCATAGAGAAGATACCTTTTTTCATCTCTCCACCATACTCTGTTCCACCGATAATTGCTATATTCTCTTCGATATTAAATACAACAAATACACTTGAGTTTAGACCATGCTCTTTCCATTTGAAGTTTGAAGTTCCACAAGCATTATAGACTGTAAAGTCTGGTTGGAAACCTTTTAGCTCTTCATCTTTTGGACGAATAAACATATTCTTAACAAAATGAGACTGCCAAGCCTTTTCCGCTACAAAACGGATAGATCTGCGACTGCTCTCACTTGAACCTACAAATGTATCTGTAACATAGATCTCTTTATTTGATAGTTGGCTTTTTACAGCACTAAATAGTTCGTTAAAAATCTCTTTACTAATTGATTTATTAACATCTCCCCAAGCGATATTGTCTTGAGATGGCTCTTGACGAACAAAATATTTATCTTTTGGACTTCGCCCTGTAAATACACCAGTATCAACAGTTGTCGCCCCTAAAGTTGTCATCTTCGCCTCATTGTCATTTAGCTCACAAGCGATTAATTCATCGTAAGTTAAATTATGATAAATCTTTTTAATATTTGTTAAACCGTTTTTTTCTAACTCTCTTTTGGATAGCATCTCTTCTACCTTGTCTATTATTGACCACTTTCACGAAACTGTGAAATTCTAAGTTCAAACAGTGACAACCAAATTTAGGTCGTAAGTCACTTAAATCTATGAGCCTCAGCCCCGACTCTCTTATGCTTGTGAGACTACTTCTCAACATAAGATTCTGAAATTGTAGCAAATCTGGGAATATGGAAAGCTATTTTTTGCTATGAAATAGAGGAAGATGGAATGGTCTTTTCTATCACCGTGTATAATTTCCATAATATTAAAAATTAGGACATATAAAGTGGATAGAGCAGATATTGTTGTTTTAGACTTTGGGAGTCAATATACCCAACTTATCGCAAGAAGATTGAGAGAGGAGGAGGTCTATTGTGAGATAGTCCCTTTCTTTGAGAAGATTGAAGATATTAAAGCTAAATCTCCAAAGGGGATTATCTTAAGTGGTGGTCCGGCTTCTGTTTATGATAAAGATAGTTTTGCTGTTGATCAAGAGATCTATAACCTTGGATTGCCAGTTCTTGGTATCTGCTACGGTATGCAGAGATTAACAGTTGATCATGGTGGAGATGTTGTCCGTTCAAACAAACACGAGTATGGTAAATCTGAACTCTACTATCACGATGTTGAGACTCCTCTTTTCGATGGTTGTGATGCTGGTTCAGTTGCTTGGATGAGTCACGGTGATAGAGTTGAGAAGCTTCCAGATGGTTTTCAAGCTCTAGCATATACAGACAACTCACCTTATGCAGGAATTGGTAATTTAGATAAAAATATCTATGCTCTTCAGTTCCACCCAGAGGTTAAACACTCTGAAGATGGTTATCTAATGCTTCGAAACTTTGCTAAAAAGATTTGTGGTGTTACAGATAAATGGAATATGGGTCACTTTAGTAAAGAGCAGATTTCAGCTATTCGAGAGAGAGTTGGTGATGGAAAAGTTCTTTCTGCTCTATCTGGTGGAGTTGATAGCTCAGTTGTTACAGCTCTTCTATATGAGGCAATTGGCGATCAACTAATTCCTGTATTTGTAGATAATGGTCTTCTTCGAGCTGGAGAGAGAGAAGCTGTTGAATACTCATTCAAAGAGGTTCTTAAAGTTCCATTGATTGTTGTTGATGCTCGAGAGAAGTTCTTGAAAGCTCTTGAGGGTATTACAGATCCTGAACAGAAGAGAAAGACTATTGGACACACATTTATCGAAGTGTTTGAAGAGGAGGCTAAAAAGCATAATGGAATTAAGTTCCTTGCACAAGGAACTCTCTATCCAGATGTTATCGAGTCTGTATCTGTTAAGGGTCCAAGCCAAACTATCAAGTCTCATCACAATGTTGGTGGTCTTCCAGACTGGATGGATTTTGAACTGATTGAGCCTTTAAGAGAACTATTTAAAGATGAGGTTAGAGTTCTTGGTGTGGAACTTGGGCTTCCAGAAAACCTAGTTTATCGACAACCTTTCCCAGGTCCAGGTCTTGCAATCAGAGTTATGGGTGAAGTAACAGATGATGCTCTTTCTCTTGTTCGTTCTGCCGATACAATTCTTCTTGAAGAGATTAAATCAGCTGGATACTATAAAAAGCTTTGGCAATCATTTGCAGTACTGTTAAATGTTCAGAGTGTTGGTGTTCAGGGTGATAATCGAACTTATGAGAATACAATCGCAATTCGGGCTATTGAATCAACAGACGGAATGACAGCAACATTTGCACATCTTCCACATGACCTTCTTGAGAGAATTAGCCGACGAGTCATCAATGAAGTGAATGGTATCAACAGAGTTGTCTATGACATCTCTTCAAAACCACCTGCAACGATTGAGTGGGAATAATTCCGTTAATTATTGACTTTTATCTCATTGGTTTTCCAGTCAAGAACCCCATAGCTAAAGCTAGGGGCTTGTGATTAAGAGATAACTCTTAATCGGGGTGGATGCTTGACACACC
>JAMJTX010000039.1 GCA_024281215.1 Candidatus Thiovulum karukerense
GACTTATTTACAGAACAATACTCTAAATATAGGTGGAGCTTGGGATAGGCTAGGCGAAAGTATTAGTCTTGGTGGTAAAAATCAACCTGCTATACTTCCAATGCAATATAATTACAAAGGTACTAGGATGCAAATATCTAGTCGTATGACAGAACCTGTATTTGACGACCTTTTAAAGAAGCATGGAGATAAGGAGTGGGAAGATTGGAAAATAGACTCTGTAATAGACAAGAATACAGGAGATGTTGTTCTTGCTGTGACTATTGGAACTTATACCGAAACATTTTCTGGACAAGATATATTTGAAAAATACCAAGAACTTAAAGGTGGTAAATAATGTCTCAATTAGCCAACATATTAGAAGCAAACAAAGCAGTTACTCCTACGGATGATACTTCTGCTGGATTAACTGGTGTAAATATACACAACATTCACAATGCTCAATTAGAGCTAGAAGAGAAAAGAGATGAAGCAAGTATTGGCGACAAATTAGAGGGTATGCTCAACACTGCCAAAGAAGCTAATATTGTTATGTCTATAGGAAACTATATGATGTACTTTGCTCAAAATGGAGATGTTGAAGATAAAAAGTTTAAAGAGTCTTTCACTTTTGATAATGCTTTAGACTTATCTTTAACTCTAGGAATGGGAGCAGAAGAAGCTGAACAACTCAACGAGGCTGTAAGCAAAAAACACCTAGATAGAATGTTAGCAGGATATAGATTAAGACAACGAAATAGAGAGTTTAGTAACTCTGTAAATAGTCAATGGGAAACAATCGCTGGTAGCCTAGTGGGTTCTATTGTTGATGTGAACATTCCTGTTGCTGGTTGGGCTTACAAGGTTGCTAAAACAACTCAATCCACTATGAAGGGATTCGGTGTTGGTATGGCAGTAGATACAGCTATTGACTCTGCTTATGCTTATGTGTCTGAAGATTACAATGCATTTGATGTTGCAGTAAATACTCCAATCAGTGTATTGTTTAATGCTGGTGCAGTTAGGAAGGCAGGAAGAGAAACAGAAGAACTATTGTTTGCTGAGCAGAATAAGATACGAACCAAAGAACTGCTAAAACAAGAAGCTAAAACCAATAGAGAGAATTTTTTTAAGAAACAAAATGAAATAGAGAAAGAAAAATTCGTACAAGATAGTGCAGAAAGGGTTAGGATTAAAGCTGAAGCAGACAAAGCTAGGGCAAAAGAATTACACGAATTAGAATTAGAAGAAAAGAAGTTAACAGAAGAAGCCAATGACCTCAAGCTAAAACAGAGACTTGAAGATAAGAAAGCTAGAGCAAAAGAGGCAGAAGCAAGGGAATTGGAATTAAAAGAAAAAAACAAAAAACTACAGCAAATACAAAAAAGATTGGATTTCTTTAGAAAGCAAGACAAAATAGAAGCTAAAGCTAAGAAGAATAAAAAAGACAAAGTGCCAAAAGAAGTCACCTTAAAACTTGAACAAGAAAAGAAAGCTATGGAATATGTTAAGGACAACCTAGAAGAAGCTTTTGATGTTGCAAGAAAAGATATTAAAAATGCCTACAAAAAGATGATAGGCTCTACAAATTTTCAAGTTCAGAAAATGAAGCAGGACATAGATGAGTTAGTGGATATTATATCAAGAGTAGACAATACAAAAGGACAGATACTTAAAGCAGAAATAAAGAAGCAGACAGGAAAGAATAAGCCTGCTCCATTACTAACTGGAAATATTCTTGCTGATGGAAGAGTTCTCTTAAAAAATAAAAATGGAAAAGCTATAGGTAAGGTATCTTTGAGTCTTATGGCAACAGCAGGAATAGCTAGTGCTAATGATGGTACAGATTTTGAGGTTCATGATGGAGTCTTAGCACTAATGGTTCTTGGTGGAGCTGGTATTGGTGCAAAGCACATACTAAAGCAAAAGAACTTAACTGGTCTTAAGGACATCTTGGGTGCATCAATTCAAAAAGTTAAAGATATATCCTCTATTGGCTCAAAGAGAGTTAAGAATTCTAATATATCAAGTGAGATTGATAGAATAGTAGAAGATGATAAGCTTATGTTTTTTGGATTCTATGATACCTTAAAGAAAGCAGGACAAACAAAGTTAGCAGATGACTTATTTTTTGACTTTAAGGACACAATCTCTTCAAGTGCGGAAAAAATAAAAGATAGACTATTTAGAGGGAAGCTGTCTGAGTTTGCAATGAAGGAACAAGAACTATTTGTCTCATATTTAGCAGAAAAAAATATAACAACACTTAATCCATTTAGAAGACATAGAGAACTTGTTAAGTTTAGAGGTGAGGTTACTGATGCTATAGAGGGTAGTTACAAAGGAAATAGTACTTCTGTTAAGTCTATGGCAAATGATGTTACTAGGATATTTAAGGAAACAAAAGCAGAAGCTATTGAAGCAGGTGTTTTTGAAGCAGGAACTAAAGAGATAAAAAACTATCTTCCTAGATATTGGAGAAACAGTAATATACAAGACTTAGTAGCAAGAACTGATAAAGCTGGTAAACAATCTATAATCAATGCTATAGCAAAAGCAATCTTAAACAAGCAAAAGAATAAGAATTCTAAAGTAGCTATGGCTACAGCAGAAACTATGGTAGATAGATTTGTGTCAGGAGGATATGGTAGGCATTCATCTTATGGAGATGCTGAAGTTGCAGATATACTAGAAAAGTTAAAAAGTAAATTCCCAGATATTGATGAGAAAGAAATTGCAGAAGTGTTCATTAAAGAAGGAGACCAACTAGGTAGATTTAAACATAGGATTGCTATGGACTTAGAGGAACTAGATGGTATAACTATAAAGTTAGATGGAATAGAAACTACACTAACTAAGGACTCTTTTTTAGAGAGGAATATGTTTAATGTTATGGAGAGATACCTAAATGAAATGACTGGCTCTATAGCACTAGCAGAAAAGGGTTATTATACAGAGAAACAAATAAGAGATATTATAGATAGATTACCAGAAGAAGTTAGAAGGGTAGCAAATATTGGTGTTGATAGTATATTGGGTAGACCAACAATTATAGACCCAACAAGCAATAGTAATCAGATTGCTTCTACTCTTAGAAATCTAGCTGTAACACAGTCTATGCCACTTATAACAATATCTACAATGCCAGAGTTCTTTAGAGTTTCTGCGAAAGCTTTAGTTAGCAGAGAGGGGTTTAGGCAATATGTAACAGAATTAAAAGGGCTATTGTCTAAATTTGATGCAGACGATAACTTTATAAACGAACTAAGTAAGATTAGTGGAAGAGGACAAAATCTTACTGCTCACGATTTGTCTATCAGAGGAATGGATGGACTATATAATGATATAGAAGGGATAGGACTAGCAGAAAAGACAACAGCAACAATGAGAGATTTAAGTATAAAGTATTTTGGATTACCAAAAGCTACAGACTTCTATGAAAGAGTTATTATGGCAACATCTTATGAAGCTTTAGGCAAGATAGTTAATGGAGGTAGAATATCTGCTAAAAAACTTGCACAATATGGATTGGATGAGAAAAAGATAAATATATTAAAGCCATACATGGAAATATCTCCAAAGGGAAATTTGAAAAAAGTAGAAATAGACAATATGTCTAAAGAAGCAAAAAGAGTGCTTGGAGAAGTTATAGACAATATGGTTAATGCAGAGATACAAAGAAGCTCACTTGGAGGAACTCCTGTATTGTTCTTTGAGTCAGGACTTGGTAAAATGTTTGGTACTCTAATGGGGTTTGGATTAAATGCATATAGCAATCTTGGGTTAAGAGGATTGTACAATAGAGATTTATCTACATTTATGCATTCAGGAACTTGGTTTGCAGGAGCTTATGCAGGTGTTGTTGCAAGAGATAAAATATACGATAGAGAACTTGATGAAGAAGATAGAATAGTCAGAGCATTGTTAAATATGCCATCAGCTGGTGTTATTGGTGCAACAGGTGTTCTTCACTCACCAGCAATGGATATGGGAAGAAAAATATCTGATGTATTAGATTTTTACAATAAATAAAAGAGAGAAAAAATGAGAGAGAACTTAACAAGAAGTCAAAAGTTTGAGCTATTACAAGATATGGTGTTAGACACCTATCTTGATGCTTTGGAAAACGGAGAGTTAAAAGCCATGGAGTTAGCTCCAATAGTTACTATGCTTAAAAACAATAAAGTGGTACAAGAGAAGAAAGAACACTCTGAGAGTGACTTAATAGATGAATTAATAGAAGAGGATATAAAATGAGATTAGCATATCCATTAATAGATTTAAGACTCTTTTTCTCCTCTTGAAGATTAATAAGAGTGGCTTGATCTCTATCTCTAAATCGTCCAACAAATTGAGAGAAGCTTCCAAAAGAGAGATTAATGCCTAAAACAACATCAACATTGCTTTTAAGAATATTAAGACCATACTCTGTTGCAGATGTAACAATATAAATATCACTTGATGAAAAATCTACATCTTTATTAGTTGCATTATAGAGAGAGACCTTTAAGCCCAATTTACTTAACTCTTCATAGAGAAGAATCCCTTGTCTATCAGAATTAATCATAAAAGCCATTTTCTTAGAAGAGTTCTCCATAATATAATTCAAGAGATAAGAGTTAATATATCCTTTTTTAATTACAACATTAGAGAGTTTTTTAAATGATAACTTCTTTGTTTGAACAGAGATTTTTCTTACATCGTGATTATAGATTTCTCTTTCAAAAAGAAGTTTTGAAGTTGCACTCCAATATACTAAACGAATATGAGCAGGAAATTTCTCTTTTAACTCATAGATAAATCTTAAAGAGTTAGTAATTTTTGAGTGTTTATGAGCCTCGTCAATATGGAACTCAAATGTTTTCCCATAATGGGTAATTAACTTCTCCACTAAAGAGAAATATTGATCTTTAGAATGCTCTCTGTTTAAAGCTTGAATGGTTGTTGCAACAAATTGAGACTCAAGAGGATTTCCAATAAAAGAGTGAAGAGAATCAAATCCTTTATCAAAGAAAGGCTCTTTTAATATCTTTAATGGAGATACAACAACAACAAACTTATTAGGAAATTTATCTTTAACTTTCGGAATTAGGTCCATTAAGAATGTAGATTTCCCGCTACTCATAACAGATTCAATCATTGAATCTTGCTTACTATCAAAGATAGATTGATAGAGAAATTGATTCTCTTCAACTACTTCAGAAAAATAGCGGAAATCACTTTTAACGATATGATAATTGGCAATATCTCTTCTTTTTTCATTAGGTGAGTTTAAAATATAGAGATTAATAGGGGATACAACATCTAAAACAGGGATATTTTTATCTCTATAATCACTAATATCACTTTTATTCTCTCTATCAGAAGAGTTTAATCTATCCCAATTTGCAAAATAGAGAAGATTTTTATATCGATTCTCTACTTTATTGTAGATATTTTTAAGTTCAGAGTAACCTGCTTCGTCATCATCTTGAAAAAGAACAATTCTCTCTAAGTTGGGATAGGTATTTAAAAGATATTCAACTTTTGAGTAGAACTCTCCAATTCCCAAAGCCAAAACAATAATAAAATTGGTCTCTCCCAACTCCATTAATTCAGAGTGAAGAGAGAACATATCTTTAAGACCCTCAACAACATATACAGTTTTTACAGAAGTTCGATTCTCCTCTTTTTCTGGATTGTAGATAGAAGAGATAAAGTGAATTGGAGTTTTATATTTTTGAGCATCTTTTGGTGATTTCGGTCTTCTCCACTTTGGAAGATTATGGAGTTCTATATTTTTATCAAGCTCTCGGGTAACGATATAATAGACACTATCACTGTTTCTATATAGATTGTAGTTATCGGGATTCTCTCCAGCAATATTAAAGAAAGATTTTTCAACTTTAAAACTCTCAAAATGCTCATTTTCCCAATATTTACGATACTCCTGAGAACCGCTTAAAGTCTCTAAACCATATCTACTTGGAGCAGATTGTTTAAAAAAGTAGTGAAGTCTTCCATCATCTCCAAAAAAGAGAGATTTAGCTAATAATCTCACTGTCTCTTTATGAAATCTTTTTGAGATATTTAATAGATTGTAAAACTCATCTTCTCTGTTGTAAATAGAGTGATAGCCCTGTCTATATCTGGAGTGTTCTCTATAATTGACAGATTCAACTATATACCTATCCTGCTTGTCATTGTGTGGAAATTGAAAAAGAGGGTATCTTTTTGAAATAGAAAACTCTTTACTACTCTTTTGATAATCACCCTTATTCTGTTGTTTTGAAGCAAAAAGAGTTCTTAACTCTCTTAATCTCTTTCGGGATAGACCTAAATTAAAATGGGTATTTAATTTCTCAATAGCTTTAATTATAGGGAGATATTTACTATCTCTGTCATTATAGAGAATAGCTGTTATCTCGTTATGATTACCACTCCAT
>JAMJTX010000040.1 GCA_024281215.1 Candidatus Thiovulum karukerense
CAGTTACTATAGGTGATGATATAGCAGATGGAAGAACAGTATCTACAAATGATGGAAAAGATACTGTAACTGTGGGCGATGATGTAAAAGAGGGATCTACTCTTGATACAGGAGCTGGTGATGATATGGTAAGTACAGGCACTTGGAGAGGTATCCAAGGAACTGTAAATACAGGAGATGGCGATGATGTTATTATCTCAAAAGATCATATAAGTGGTACAGTTGATGCAGGTGCAGGTAATGACTATATCAAAATTGATGCAGGTTCTAGAACTGTTACTGGTCAAGTTGATGGTGGAGATGGTTATGATACAGTGACACTAGAGACAGACAGCATCGACTTCTCTGAACTTGCGAATATTGAAAAAATAGTTACAGATATAAGTGGTCAAATCCTGAAGAGAAAATTAGAGCAAAAACATTTATAGAGTTGATAGAGCATTATGGATACTTACCTGAAAATATCGATTTTGAAGTTTTAGCACAGCAGGGTAGCAGTGGAAAAACCCGTGCTGATTTAGTTCTTTATCTACCAAACGGAAAAGCTTTTGCTGTGATTGAGACAAAAAAAGAGGATAGTGAAGAGAAGCCCGACAAAGTTAGACGACAGAGTCGTAGCTATGCTCGTTCAGAAGAGATAGATTGCCAATATTATGCTTATAGAATAGGTATAGATCCATTAGTAACATTTAAAATTCCAAATAGTAAAGAGCAGAAAGATAGAAAAGTAAATTTTCCATTTGACTATACAAAAACAGTTGTCTATGCTTTTTTAGAAGATAAACGGACTTTAGAGAGTCATCAGAAACATTATCAGAATCTTATTCAGAGTACCCCTTATGAATTAAAGCAGATCTTTAAAAGGTGTCACGATGAGATCTGGAATGGTGGAGAGAAGAATGCCCAAGACTCCTTTGATGAGTTTTCAAAGATGCTATTTCTAAAAATGTATGATGAGATGGAAAATGAGGGAAAACACTCAACACCATACTTTTTTCAGACATCAGAGGTTCAAACAGATGAAGAGTTAAAAGACCTAATTGAAAGCAGATATAGTGAAGCACTTCAGAAGAAAAAGGTAAATAGCGATAACAAGGAGATTCTTACACCTCTCAATCTAAATAAGCATCAGATCCGTTTTATTGTTGAAGAGCTTCAGAAGTTCTCTCTTATTAATACCGATAACGATCCAAAAGGTTTAGCTTTTGAGACCTTTGTGGAACACTATATGAAAGGGGAGTTTGGGCAGTTCTTCACCCCTCGAAATATCGTCGATTTTATGGTGAAAGTCTCACCTATCTGGGGAGATAACTTTAATCAATACTCAACCGTTTTAGACCCATGTTGTGGTAGTGGCTCATTTCTTGTTCACTCAATTATGAACTTTCGGGAAAAGGTAAACCACAAAAAAGAGAAATGGCAATATTTTGCTAACAACTCTGTTTATGGTGTGGAATTGAACGATAAAATTTCCGTAACAGCAAAAGTGAATCTCGCTCTTCACGACGATGGACACGATAATGTTACCTGCTCCAACGGTCTAAATTCAGATTTCAAGTTTGATAGCTTGTCAGATAATACCGACCTCATCTTAACAAATCCACCTTTTGGAACAAAGGTTAAAAGCAAAGATTACAGCGAAAAAGAGATAGAGGATTACTATAAAGTTGATAGAGAACTAAAAGATTTTCTAAACTTTAAAGATTACGATTTGACTCGAAAAGTTTTTGATGAGGTGGATAGAATTCGTGGAAAAGTGAAGAAGTTGGATATTTTTCAGGCTCAAATATCATCAGAAATGCTATTTTTTGAACTATACTATCGAATGTTACGAGTTGGTGGTTTTGCTGGTGTTGTTATTCCTGATGGTGTTCTTACAAATTCAACTTCTCAATTTTTCCGAGACTATCTAAGTGAACATTTTCAGATTTTAGCAGTTGTTTCACTACCTCAATTTACCTTTTCACACTATGGAGCTGGTGTAAAGAGTTCTATTCTAATGTTACGAAAAATATCGATTGAGAAGACAAACGAGATAAAGAGTGCAAAAGAGAGTTATCTAAAAGAGAGTGTTGATAAGATTGAGTTGAAACTTGATAGCCTTGAAAAAGAGAAAAAAGAGCTTGATAAGAGGTTTGCAAAAATAGTCGGTGTTGATAAGCTAACAAAAGATATAAAAGATTCTGAACAGTTTAAAGAGTGGAAAAAATCGGAAAACGACAGATTAACTGAAGAGATAAATGAGTTAAAAGAGAGTGCTTTAAGTGAAGCTACTGAAAAGTTTAAGAGTGATGACCGTTTTCAATATCCTATCTTTATGGCAATTGCTGAAACTATCGGTTACGATGCAACAGGTCGAGAGACTGGTAAAAATGATTTAGATGAGATTGTTCCAGAACTACGAAAGTTTTTAAGAGCTAGAGGAGTTTAAAAGTGGTTTTAAATAGTATTCAAGTTGAAGATAGCTTTTTTGAGAAAGCTGATGAGGTATTTAAGTCGGCTAACTTAACTATTAATGAAGCGATCAATCTATTTTTAGAGAAGGTCTCTACTGAAAAAAGAATCCCATTTGAGATAGAAGAGAGTAGAGTTTTTCACGAACTTCAAGAGAAGTCATTATCAGAAGTTTGGGACAATAGAGAAGATGAGGCTTGGAATGAGTGCTAAAATTTTCAGAGTTGATAGCAGTGAGATAGAGGGACGATTAGATCCTTACTATTATCTGCCAGAGTTTCGAGAGTTAGAAGAGAAAGTGAAAAAGTCAGGTGCTGTACCTTTAAGAAAGTTTATTTTATCAATCTCAAGTGGTGCTACTCCAAAAACATCTGAAAGTGAAAAATATTATTCTGATGAAAATAGTGGTGTTCCTTTTTTAAGAGTACAAAATATTACAGAATTTGGTTTAGATTTAAAAGATGTGAAATATATAAATTTTACAACTCATAACACTTTATTAAATAGAACCAAAGTTAAAGAAAATGATTTACTTATAACCATTACGGGAAGAATTGCAAGTAGTACAGTAGCTCCTAAAAATTTTAATGGAAATATAAACCAGCATTCCGTCGTAATAAAAACAGACTCATACAAGACCAGTAAACTAATCTCAACTTATTTAAATTCTAAAGTAGGTCAAAAACTTGCTTACAGAAGATCAACAGGTGGAACAAGACCAGCTTTAGATTATTCTGCTTTATTATCGATGCCGATAGTTTTCGATAACCGTATTGTCCAAATTATGGACAATGCTTATCAACTTAAAAAAGATTATGAAAGTGAAGCAAAAGAGCTTTTAGACTCTATTGACCCTTACCTCATCAACAAGTTGGAAATTAAACTGCCAATAGAGAAAAAAGAGAGAGTTTTTGAAGTAGGCTTTAGTGATGTGGTTGGGGGTCGGTTAGATCCTTTTTACCATAAAACATATTTTCAAGAATTAGAAGATAATTTACAAAAAGGAAAGTATAAAATTCAAAAGTTAGGAGATTTGTGTAATCAAGTTACTGACGGAACTCATCATACTCCAAGATACATAGACAAGGGGATTAGGTTTATTAGTGTTAAAAATATAAAAGATTTTGCCATATCCTTCAAAGACTCTAAATACATAACAGAAGAAGAACATTTAAAATTATTAAAAAGAGCTAACCCCCAAAAAGGAGATATTCTTTTTACGAAAATAGGAACAGTGGGAAATAGTGCCTTAATTTTAGAAGACACTAACTTTAGTGTTTTTGTTAGTCTCGCTCTTTTAAAACCAAAACACGAAGTTACTTATAATACTTATTTGATGTTTGTTCTAAGTAGTAGGTTGATTAAGCAACAGATAAATAGGGTTGTCAAAGGTATAGGTGTTCCTGATTTTCACTTAGAAGACATTAAATCCCTCCAAATCCCACTACCTCCTCTTTCAATCCAAAACGAGATAGCAGATCATATTCAATCTCTTCGTAATCGTGCAAAAGAGTTGCAACTTCGTGCCGATGAGGTGCTTGACAATAGCAAAATTGAGGTTGAAAATATGATTCTCTATGGAGTTCCACAAAAAGGTGAAAGGAGTTAGAAGTGAAAGTAGAGAGAATCTTAGAGAAGAGAAGAGTTTTAGTAGCTGTTACAGGGAGTATAGCTATATATAAGACTCTCCAGTTTATTCGCTATCTTGTAAAGAGTGGAGCAGAAGTTAGAGTAATTATGAGTGAGAGTGCGAAGAAGTTTATCACTCCATTAACTTTCGAGACAATATCTGGAAATAGAGTTCTTGACGACTCTACGGAGGATTGGTCAAGTGATATGAATCATATTGCCATTGGAAAGTGGGCAGAGAGTTTTGTGATTGCTCCCGCAACAGCGAACACCATTAATAAACTTGCTAATGGTATCGCTGATAATATTCTTCTTCAGACAGCTCTTGCCTATGGTCGAGAGATAATTATCTCACCATCAGCAAATACAAATATGATTCATAACCCTATCACTGAGGGAAGCCTTAAACTTCTGAACCTATCAAACTTTAAAATCTTAGGAACACAGGTGAAAGAGTTGGCTTGTCGAACAGATGGCGATGGTGCAATGGCTGAACCAGAAGAGATCTATTATGCAGTTGCAAGAGATCTACTAAAAAAAGAGTTCTGGAAAAATAGACGAGTTGTTGTAACTGGAGGGGGAACAGTTGAGAAGATTGATGAGGTTAGATATATATCCAACTTCTCATCTGGAAAAATGGCTCACTCTATGGCTATGGCACTCTATTTTATGGGGGCTGATGTCTGTTTTATCTCATCGAAGTTTCCAGAGACCATTCCAAGTGAGATGTGTAAAATAGATGTTGAGTCCGCTGATGAGATGAATCACTACTTAACTGACTCTCTTCGTATTGCGAAAAAGGGGATAACAGTTAAACCGAAACTTGGTGAGAGTGGGGATATAAAGCAGGTTCTGAAAAGACCGTATCTCTTTATGGCTTCAGCAGTTGCCGACTATAAACCAAAGTTTGCTCAGAGTGGAAAGGTTAAGTCTCACCTCATCGGTAGAGAGTGGAGTCTGGAGCTTACTGAAAATATAGATATTCTTGAAAATATCCCTAAAGATGGTATTGTAGCAATAGGCTTTAAAGCAGAGATGGATGAGTCAAAAGGTTTCCAGTATGCCTCAAATATGATTCAGAAGAAAAACTTAGATGGTGTCTGCTTAAATATCTTAAATGATAGTAGTAGTTTTGGAACAGAACATAATCAGATTGACCTTATAGGTAGAGACGGCACTGTTGATAAATTTGAGAGAATGGATAAGAATCTTTTAGCTCTTAAGGTTGTTGAGAGTTGTGAGCGATTTGATAGTTAATATAGAGAAGAGTAGGAGATAGATTAGCATGAATATTTTGGAAAAGGTTCTTGAGTTTAATCAAATTGAACTCAGAAATAGAAAAGTTGAGTTGATGACAGAGTCGCCATTTGTATTTTTTAGAGGGACTTCCCATCTATTTTTTGAACATCTTCATCGCCTTGCAGAGAATGAACCTCTTTTTCACTCAAAAGAGCTACTCTGTTGGGTTCAGGGTGATGCACACCTCAATAATTTGGGGTTCTCCAATATTGAGTCTTCAACTCTTAAGAGAGTCCGCTTTGATGTTAATGATTTTGATGAAGCATATATAGGCAACCCTCTTTTAGATGTTGTTCGTTTTGGTGTCTCCATAGGTCTCTATCTTTATGAGCTGTCCGGTGGAGATGAGAACTTAGATATCTGCTATAACGACACAGAGTATATAGAACTATTTCTGAAACTCTATTTGAAGAGTTTAAACAAGCAAGGCTTAATATCATACCCTTGGAAAAAGAGTAAATTTATGAGCAAGGCAAGAGAGAGAGCTTTAAAGAGAGCAGAATCTTTTCACTCTAAAAGTAGGATTAATAAATTTACAGAGGTTCAAGAAGATGGGAAAAGAGTCTTTCTATTTGATAGTGGCGAGTTAAGACCTATTGAGAATAGAGAGAAGAGAGCTATTAGTAAAAAGCTACCTAATTTAGATATTGTCGATATTGTCGAGAGAGTAAGTGCCGGAGTTGGTTCAGCTCATCTTAAGAGATACTATCTACTTGTAAATCATAATGAAGAAGAGATTCTTCTTGAGATGAAAGAGCAGTTAGCCCCAGCTTATCTGGAGTTCTTTAAGGAGTACCGTTCTGGTGTGAAGTACCCCGCCGTAAACGGCGAGGCTTCCTAGACTGAACCTGCCCATGGGAAAAGATTTGGTTTTCATCAG
>JAMJTX010000041.1 GCA_024281215.1 Candidatus Thiovulum karukerense
GAGTTTCTATATGTATATACTATCCTAGATGTTACTGAACTTGAACTGCTAAAAACAAGGGAGTTTAATCAAGCAAAGATGGCATCAATTGGACAACTCTCTGTTGGTTTAACCCATGAAGTAAATACACCATTGACCATTATAAAAGGAAATGTTGAGTTAATGGAGTTTGATCTGTTTGATTTAGAAGATGAACATTTAAAAGCAAATTTTCTAGAAAATATTGAGTCAGTCAAAAATGGTGTTAAGAGGATAGAGACAATTGTCTCTCTCTTAAGAGAGTATAGTAGTGAGATGAAGACTGATGATGTCTCACACCAAGTTGTTGAACTAAATGATGCAATATTTGATACATATCAACTCCTATATAGTCGCTCAAGATTTATATCAAATATATATTTGAATGGAGAGCTATTAACTATTAATCACCCTCCAGAGAGAGACAGTCTCTCAGCAGTTATCAGCAAGAGCAAACTCTCTCAGCTTTTTCTAATATTAATAAATAACTCTCTCGATGAGCTATACTCCTCTACACTACCATTTGAGAAGCGATTTATCCAGATATACACAAAAAAACTTATAGAGAAAAATAGAGTTTTAATCACTGTTGTTGATAATGCTGGTGGGATTGATAGTGATATTTTAAAACGACTTTTTGAGCCGTTTATTAGTGGAAAAGAGCAGTCAGGAATAGGGCTAGGGCTGAATATTGCAAAGAAGATTATTGATGAACGGGGTGGTATTATAAAAGCAATCAATACAGATGATGGAGCGATGTTTAAAATAGAGATTTAAATATCTTTTTGAGAAGAGAGTTGCCATGTTAAAATTGCAACAAAAACAAAGGAACAACTGTATGAGAAAAGGTTTCTCCCTTATTGAGATAATGATTGTTATTATCATTCTTGGACTTTTAGCATCGTTTGTTATGCCAAACCTAATTGGTCAGAGTGATGAAGCAAAGAAAAAGCTTGTCTGTATTCAGATGAAGAGTATCTCTGAGTCTCTTAAAACATTTAAGCTATACAACGGCACATACCCATCAACAGAAGAGGGTTTAGAGGCTCTAGCTTCAAATCCAGATGCAGAGAAGTATCCTAGCTATCCATCAAACGGTTTCCTAGATGAGGGAAGACTTCCTAAAGATCCTTGGGGTGGTCAGTATATCTATGCAAATAGTGATGGTGATTTCAATATTATCTCTCTTGGTGCTGATGGCAAAGAGGGTGGTGATGCTGAAAACAGAGATATAACTTATGATACCTGCTTCCAGAAGTAGAGGCTCTTTTACACTTATAGAGCTTCTTCTTGTTCTGATTCTTATGGGGCTTGTCTATGGATTCATAGGCAACTCCATCTTCTCTCGAGAAGATTCAATAACTCTTAAATTAAATAACTTACCTGAAGTTGCTCGAGATATTGGGCAGAGACCTCTAAAATTTATCATATTTGGTTCTGATTGTGATGAGTATGCTTGGCTCTCAAATGGCGACAGAGTTGGAGCAGAGTATAGTATAGATATTAATGCTAAAGATATAACTCCTTTTCGATTTAACTATTTTGGAGAGTTGCGAGAGTATGAGTTTCACGACCTCATCATAGATAATAGAGTAGAAAATGTATGTCTTGAGTTTAATCTATTTAAGAATGGCTCAAACAGTAGCTATATTCTTGAAGATCGTGAAGCAGATCTATACTATCTTTTCCGACCGTACTATCAACCTGTTGAAACTTATAAAACTCTTGAAGATGCAAAAGAGCAACTCTTAAGAGAAGATAGTAATCCAAAAACACTATAAGGAACTCTTTGAATATATTAATTACTGGTGCAAGTAGTGGAATTGGTGAAGAGTTGGCAAAAAGATACTCGAAAGATGAGAACCGCCTATTTCTTGTGGCTAGAAGTTGTGAGAAGTTAAATGCTCTGAAGAAGAGTCTTAAAAATGTTGAGACTCTATGTATAGATCTCTCAAATTTAGAAGAGGCAACAAGAGTTGGAGAAGAGCTAAGTTCAAAAAATCTGGATTTGATTATTTTAAATGCTGGAGTCTCTCTTGGACATAATAGCCAAGAGTTACCACCTTTAGAAGATTTTACAAATCTATTTAATATCAACTTCCTCTCAAACCATGCAGTTCTTCAACCTCTTGAAAAAGGTCTAAAAGAGAGAGGCGGAAAGATAGTCTTTATATCATCTCTTGCTTCAATTTTTACAATGCCAACATCAATTGCTTACAGCTCATCTAAACGAGCATTAAATAGTTATGCTGATGGATTAAGACTATCTCTCAAGCCTTATGGAGTTGAGGTTGTAAATATTCTCCCAGGATTTATTGAGACACCTCTAACCGATAAAAATAGGTTTAAGATGCCATTTTTAATGAGTTTAAAAGAGGGGGTTGATCGTATAGAGAGCGGAATAGATAAGGGAGTTCATACCCTAATATTTCCTAAACGGTTCTATATAATCATAAAACTACTTTCACTTCTCCCTCTTAAATTGAAGAGTCGATTGATCAATAGAAGATTGCCGTCTAATGGCTAAAAGTGGGGCTTACTCACTCTGTCACTCTCATTAAGTTGAGGAGGGGAGCTATTTTCTTCGCTCATCTCCTCTATATCTTCCTGATTTAAGCTAACTGTATCACCGCAACCATCTTCCAAGAGATTACTGAACTTAGTCAATATCTCCATATTGTTACTGTTGATATCTGAAAGAGTATGAGTCTCATCTATACTCTTTTTCAGCTCTTTAACCAAATCTTCGCTATCTTGAAGATATCCCCCCATACTCTCAACTCGCTCATTAATTAGAGGCAAGACACTATTTTGAATATACCGGTTATGTTCGCTGAAACTCTTGTTGCGAACCTCTTTAGTATAGATTCTCTCAATAACCATCTGTATCTTATCACTCTTCTCTCTAATATCTTTAGCTAACTCTCCAAACAGTTGAGTGGTCTCACTCTCTTTATTTGCTTCAATAGATATATTTAATGCAAGAAGATTTATTTGAGTAATTAGCTCATCTACAATATTGACCTCATCAATTAATGAAACGGTAAACTTTAGGTTATCTCGAAGATCTCTTGCTAAATATTCAAGATTTCCAAAATCTCTCTCTCGCTTTGATAGATCCTCCAAAAATAGCTTCTCAACTTCCTCTATACCTCTATTGATAACTCCAATTGTCTCTTTTGAGTGAATCAAGTTACTCTGAAAAGCATCAAAGAGTGGTTTATATCTCTTAACTTCCATAGAGGCACCTATGAGTGTGAGATAATTTTATGGGCTAAATCAAACTTATTAGCCGTCATTACATGAACTTTTTGATGAAGCTCTAGAATATCATTAAATAGCTCTTGACTCATCTTCATACCAACCTCCTCTTCTCTCTCTTCACTCTCATTTGATGCGAACCTTAAAGAGTCTAACCACTCTTTTGGAACATCAATTCCAGGGACATGAGATGACAAAAACTGGGCTGTCCTAAATTTTGTAATAGGGAAGTATCCTAAAATCAGTTGTGCTTTTGGATCAGGACAGTTACAACTCTTTTTAGCCTCATTAAAAATTGCTATTAAATTCTTAGCCTGTTCTACACTATATACAGGTTGAGATATTATCCCGACAGAGTGGTGTTCAATTTTTTTTATCATCTTCTTTAAAAGAGTTTTTGGATTTTTAGCAAAAGAGTTAATAACAGAGAATGGGTATATTGTCTCTGGTCGCTCATCTTCTTTAAAAGGTTTTCCAGCATAGTTTATACCGCTATTAAAACAGTTGATAATATCGAGTAGAAGTGAGCTATCACCCTCAAAAACTCCTTTGCTGTTTGGCTGATCAGAAGCTTTTGCACTATCTCCAGTAAGAGCTAAAATAGTTCTAATATTAAAATCATTTGCTCCCAATAGATCTGATTGTAGAGCGATCTTATTTTTGTCCCTCATACTGACTGTTGCAATTACTGGCTTCTGGAATCTGTCCTGAATCTTAACCGCACCAAAAAGAGAGCTATATTTTAACTTTGCAAGAGGACTATCAGTTGTTGTAAAACCATCAACAAGTTCATATACTCGACTACTATCTATTTTCTCAATTAAACCATCTATCTTTGCAGAGAGAGTGGGGGTAGTCTCAAGAGTGATATATCTACCATCTCTCAATTTATCTATTAGTTCTTCAAACATATAAGTCCTCTCTATCTAATCTCTTCTATATTGAAATATATTATGATAATAATAGCAAAATTGTTAAGCTATAATTTTTGACAAAAATCTAAAGAGGAGAGCCTATGCAGTTTTTAAGTGAAGAGTGGTCTAAGTCTTATGTTGATATTTGGCAAAATAGTGAAGAGTTCAAAGATGGTATAAAGAAGTTTTCTGGTAATTTTATATATAGAGTCAGCGATCGTGAAGATCTACAACCGCTTCAAATTAATGTGCAAAAGGGTGAAATAGTATATTTTGGCGGTCTAGATAATTCTCCTATTGAGTTTGATATGTGGACATCTTTTGATGGTTGGCAAAGAGTTGTTAATGGGGAACTTAGTGTAAAAAAAGCTATGATGACACCAGGCTTTGGTTTTAAAGGTTCAAAAATAAAAGCTGCTATGTATATAGGCTCTTTTGAGAAGAGTATAGCTATGATGAGAGATATTGAGACAGAGTTTTCTTAAGATATTCTCGAGAAACCTAGCCATAGTGGTTTGTCTTACAAATGGAGCAAGAAGAATCTTGCTCACAAACTTCAACACTTTAAATATGTGACATCTCAAGAACAGCTTTTGCATCATCTTCTGAAAGCTGAATCACATCCATAATCTCACCATAAACTCTAATTGAAATACCAGCAAGTTCGTGGTTTGCATTGAGAAGTGCATAATCATTCTCAATAGTCTCAACAACCCATACAAGATTATCATCTTCACTGTCTAGTTCCATTCCAACTGTTACATCTTCTGGTAGTGAATCAAGTGGTTCACTAACAACAAGTGACTCCTTATACTCTCCAAAAGCATCTTCTGGTGCTAAGAGTATATCAAAAGAGTCACCTTTGCCTTTTCCATCTAAAAGCTCTTCAACTTTCTGAAATATCTGACCATATGAACCATGAAGATACATAAGTTCATCGCTACTATCTATAAGAGTTCCATCTTGATTCTCAATCTTAACAGATAGGGTAACAAGAGAATTTTGTCCAATCTTTTCCATTAATAGACCTTTTTTAAATTAATCTCAATTGTATCAGAGAGAAGTTTTAACTCTCATATAGGTAAAAGTGAAAACTCAAAGAGTTCTTTGTTAAAATTTCAACTTAAATTCACATATTGAGGTTTAGTATATATGAAACGACTTCTACATACAGAAGATCACGAATGGAGTATCTCTAAAATCTCCATCGCTATTCTTCTTGCATTTATATTCTCAGTCTCTCTTCGCTATATTTGGGTTGATCAATTTCAAAATGCTGAGAGCTTTAAGTGGCTCGGACAGCTTATGATTAATACAAATGATGGTTACTACTTTGCAGAGGGTGCTAGAGATATTTTAGCTGGAGGACATCAAGAGCTAGACTCATCTCCAGTTCATGATCCAGCGGCACAGATTACAGCTCTTTTTGCTAAATTACTCCCTTTTACATTTGAGACTATTATCTTATGGATTCCAGCTTTTCTAGGTTCTCTTATTGTTGTACCTTTAGTTCTGATTGGTCAATCTCTGAGACAACCTTTAATGGGGGTTGTAGCAGCTTTTGTTGGATCGATTACTTGGAGTTACTATAATAGAACAATGGTTGGGTACTATGATACTGATATGCTAACCATCGTCTTACCAACATTTGTTGTCTGGGCGATCATCTCTAATATTCGCTATATGGAGAATAGATTTCTTCCAACAGCACCAATATTTGTATCCCTATACCTCTTCTGGTATCCGCAAAGTGTCTCTCTAAACTTAGCGATTGTAGGAATTCTATTTATCTACACAGTTATTTTTCATAGAAAGGATATGTTTAACTACAAACTCCTATCTCTTCTATTTATATCTCTTCTTCCTATTGATATCTTCGTTAAGCTAATTATTATATTTGCTGTCTTTGGAATTATCTTCTATTATGAAAATGGAGAGCATTATGGAGAGGAGAGAGTTAAAGGTGATGGTAAAGATGAGGTCGTTGTTTTAAAGGCAAAAAAGAGAAAATTAAATATGAACCTTGATAAATATATCTTGGGTCTATTTATTGTGTCAGGAATAGCTCTTCTATTCTCAGGAGTCTTTAATAATCTTATCCATCAGGTAGTTGGTTATATAGTTAGAGATGTCTCATCAACTGTTACTAATGAAGGGTTAATGGGTTCTCTCCACTTTTATAATGTTGTTCAGACTGTAAGAGAGGCTAGTGCTATTCCTTTTGAGACATTCGCAAATAGAATTAGTGGTCATGAGGCTACTTTCTGGATTTCATCTCTTGGTGTAATCTTAATGATGTTCCGATGGAGAGTTCTTCTTGTAACAATACCGATGGTTGGTTTAGGCTATCTAGCTCATAAAAATGGGTTACGATTTACTGTATATGCTGTTCCTATCTATGCTTTAGGTTTAGGATACCTCATCGCTTTATCGGTCAAAGGTATGCGAAATAGGTATGTAAAATATAGTATTGCAGCAGCTTTAACAGCTCTTGCTATCTATCCTAACTATAAACATATTGAGGCATATAAAGTTCCAGTTGTATTTAACAATAATGAAGTTGCTGTTCTCGATCAACTTAAGTATGAAGCTACTCGAGAAGATTATGTTTTAGCTTGGTGGGATTATGGTTACCCTATTCGATACTACTCTGATGTAAAAACTCTTGTTGATGGGGGGCAACACTCAGGTGCAATTAACTACCCTGTTAGTTTCTCACTAATGAGAAAACCTCTTGAGAGTGCAAATATGGCTCGATTAGCCGTAGAGTATCGAGAGATGAGCAGATACCATTTAGCTCATATGATGGAGGATAGAAATTTAACAAATCCTGATGAGCTTCTTAAGTCACTGTACAATAACAGTGTTCAACTTCCAGAGAAGACAAGAGATATATACTACTATCTGCCTCTGAGAATGATGGATATATTCCCAACTGTTGGACTCTTCTCACAAATTGATCTTAAGAGTGGAAATCAGGCAATTAAACCTTTCTTCTATCAGAGTAGATCGATTCGAGATGATGGACGAACTATCCATATGGGAAGTGGAATCTCATTTGACAAGCAGAATGCAACTGTAAAAATTGGAAATACAGAGAGACCAATTGACTCATTCTATATAACTCAATATGACCAGAGTGGAAAACTTCAAGTTCATAGACTCCAAAGTAGAGCGGGTGCAAACCTATCTATTATCTATATGAAATCTTATGGAAAGATGCTTCTTGTCGATAATTTCACTCTCAATTCAACATATGTTCAACTCTTTGTTCTTGAGAACATACCAACAGATCTATTTGAACCTGTTATTATGACTCCTATTGCGAAAGTGTTTAAGTTAAAGAAATAATGCATATCTTAGCACTTATACTACTCCTCCTTTTTGGGGGGTGTGGTTATAAACCATCTTCAGAGTATAGTAATGAGGTTTTAGGAGATAGAGTATATGCCTCTGTTGTTACCTTTATTGAAGAGCCTGAAAACTCTATACTTGTAGAAGATGCCCTCAAAGAGGCTCTTCAGACTCGACTTAATGTCTCATTTGTTAATCGAAGAGATATTGCAGATTCTGAGATTGAATTATCTCTAAAGAGCCTAAGATTCAGACCTCTTCAGACTGATGAGAGTGGTTATGTTATTCTCTATCGAGCTGAGATAGTTCTTGGAGCAAGACATAAATATTTTAGTAACGGTGTTGCAAGAACATCTTACTATACACTTAATGGATTTTATGAGTTTCCAATTCGCCCAAGTGGTTCTATATCTCTTGCACTTAAGTTTGATGCGATAAAGTTTAGTGCATTGAAAGCTGTTGATAACTTAATTCCAAAACTTGCTCTAAAAGGTAATTCGAATATCAATAGATGATTTTTATCTGTTAGTAGTTAAAAGAAGTGGTGGTCGCAACAAGATTTGAACTTGTGACCACTACCATGTCAAGGTAGCACTCTACCACTGAGTTATGCGACCAATTTTTCAGTGGCATTTTACTTATAAAACTTTTATTTAACCTTAAACTCCCCATTTCTTACAAAGACAGTTTGACCAACTTTGATATCATCTCGATTTTTAGGTGTTTTGACAGTGATTGCCCCTTTGAGAACTGTAATCTCCTCTCCTCCATCTCTGTAATCTGCACTAAATCCAGAGTTTCGATGAAGCTCAAGATCTGTTCCATCAATTAAGACAAGTTTCACCGTTGAGTTGTAGCTCGTTATTAACTGCTCTTTAGGTCTTAGTTGATGTCCAATAGAAGCAACAAATGTTTTACCGCTATTTATAATAAATGCGATTCCATCTATATGAAATATCTCACCAATAAACTCAACATCAGGAGAGAATAGCTCCTCTTTGATTTCAAGCTTTTCACCCTCATTCAGGATAATTGTTTTACCCTTTGCAGAGACTGCTATTGTTCCTTGGGTACATTGAACATTCTCTGATTTTGGGGATACTTCACCCTCAAAAGCTGTTCCACGAACCCCAATAGTTGCCGTTTTTGTCTTTAGGGCAAAACCGTCTGGAGCTACTTTTCCTATCTCGCCTGTCACAGCACTAAAAAAACCATATTTAGCTTTAAACTTTGCATTTGACTTTTTTGTTTTATCAAATAGATAGTTCTCAATCTCAAATATAGATGTTTTACCAATAGTAATTGTAGTTTTATCGTTAAAAACAAGTTTAGCTTTGGACTGTTCGCCTGTAATAATTACATCTTTAGCATATAGTTCAAAGCCCTTTTCTGTCTCAAGAGTCTCGTCATCTCGAACAACAAATACATCATTTCTAATCTGTTTTATCTTTCCAATAGCATCAGCTGAGATAAGCTGAGATACTAGAAGTGCAAATAAAAATATATATCTATACATATATCCTCCTTAAGTTAATCATAATATGATTAAATCATGAATTAACTTCAAAAACAAGATTATGAAATGATAAATAACATAGTAAAGAGCCTCAAAAAGATTGTGCAAAGAGTTGATAAATTGACAAAATATCGTCTAAAATAGTGCTATTCCCGACAGTTACAGCAATTAGCTAATGCAAAAGATTCATGTATAATGGTGAGCAAAAATCGTAAAATCAAAAAATTTACAGGAGATAAGTAAGTGATTAATTTACCAAATATATTGACATTTTTTAGAATTCTCTTAGCCCCTCTAATGGTTTGGGTCATTGTTAATCGAGAGTTTTTTACTCTTCAAGGATTTCATGAGAGTTGGGTAGCATACTTTGCAGGACTTATATTTGTTGTGGCATCTGTTACAGACTTCTTTGATGGATATATTGCTCGTGAGTGGAATCAGGGTAGCCAACTTGGAGCAATATTAGATCCTCTTGCAGATAAGATGCTTGTAATAGGGGCTTTTCTAGGTCTCTTGGCAACAGGAGTTGCATCGATCTGGGCAATCTATATTATTTTAATTAGAGAGCTATTTATATCTGGACTACGAATTAATGCCGTCTCTGAAGGGATAGATGTATCAGCCTCTTGGAGTGGAAAAATAAAAACTGTTGTTCAGATGTTTGCAATAGGATTTCTCTTGATGGATTGGAACTTTGGGCTAGAACTCCTATGGTTTGCTGTCTTATTAACCCTATACTCTGGTGGAGAGTATATTCTTCAATATATTAAAGCTGTTAAAAAGTAGAGATTCTCCTCTGAAACTTGATGTGCTATAATCATCTATATTTCAGAAATAATCAATTATTAGGTGTGTAATGTTATTAAGACAGATATCTATATTTTTATTAAGTAGTTTAGTTTTATGGGCAGATATTGATCTCTCATTTCAAGAGGAGGAGAGTGAATTTAAGCCTAGACAAATTATCTCTATTGAACTAGGTGGTGGCTCGATTCAAAGACTACAAGCTGATACCATCTCTGGTACATCTATTGATCGTTCTCTTTCATTTGCTGGAATCAAACTTGGTGCTGAAGATATTGGATTACGACTTTTCCTTTCATATCGTCCAATGGATATAGAGGGGATATTCACTCACAGTTTTGGACTTGAACTAGACTCAATGGTTGATATATCATCGAGTGTAAGGTTCTTTTATGGTCTTGTGGGAGGAGTTGTAATGTATGAGATTATTGATAGAAATCAGACAACAGACTATACAAAAGAATCAACACCATACTATGGTGTTGAGAGTGGGTTTATCTATGCACTATCGGAGAGCTTTGAGTTAGAGTTAGGGGTAAGATATGCACTAACAAATATAAATGACAAGACAGCTGACAAAAGTTATATGTTTGATCAGTTCTTTATATATAACCTTGCTTTAAACTATAAATATTAGGTTTGACATTTGATAAAAAGTCTTAATCGCTCTTTTGAAACTATCTATCAGCTTGAGGAGTTTCTGGATATTAGTCGAGATGAGATAGGAGAACAGCAGACTCTTATCCAAGTCTTTCTTGGAATGGTCAATAAGTCTCTAATTTTCGATATACAGAACTCTATTAAATTCTACTACCCAGAAGCCACTCTTATTGGTGCAACAACTGATGGTGAGATAGTTGATGGTGAAGTCTATCAATCAACTATCTCAATATCAATAACAACATTTGAGAAGAGTTTTGTAAGAGGTTTAGCTTTTGAGAATCGAGATAGCTTTATATCTGGACAGCGAATTGCTGAACGACTAATTACAGAACATACAAAAGTCTTAATTATATTTTCTGATGGTCTTTATACTAATGGAGAAGAGCTTTTAGATGGTATCGCTTCTGTAAATAGAAATGTAATTGTTGCTGGTGGTATGGCTGGTGATAATGGTCAATTTAATGAGACATTTGTATTTGGAGAGAGAGATATATTAACAAAAGGAGTTATTGGAGTCTCTATCTCTGGAGAAGATCTGATAGCTTATAATCGACACAACTTTGGTTGGTTACCTTTTGGTGAAAAGCTCACAGTCACTAAATCAATGAATAATATTGTTATGTCTATTGATGATATGTTGCCAACAAAGATATATGAGAAGTATCTTGGTCGAGATATTGCTAATAAATTACCACTTGTTGGGGTTGAGTTCCCTCTTATTAAAGTTGGTGGTCAAGAGAATATAGCAAGAGCGATTCTTGGTAAGTTTGATAACGGTTCTCTTCTCTTTGCAGGAAACCTCTATGAGGGAGATGTTGTCCAGATTGGAATAGGTGACTTTGATACAATCATTAACCTATCAAAAGAGGGGTTACGAGACTATATTAACCACTCTGTTGAGACAACATTTATATACTCCTGTATGGCAAGACGACGATTCTTAAAAGAGAATATCGAGATAGAGATTCGTCCATTTAACAAGATATCAAACAATAGTGGATTCTTTACAAATGGTGAATTCTTTACTATTAAAAATAGCTTTGGAAATAGCTATGAACTTCTTAATGAGTCTATGACTCTACTATCTCTTGCTGAAGAAGGAGACTCTATTGTCAAGAGAGTGGATATCGAGGGTGAGCTAGAGGTATTTGATAAGAGTCTTAGCAACACAACAAAAGCTATTTCCCATCTTACAAATGTTGTTTTAAAAGAGATAGAGAAAGAGGTTAAGGATAAAGAGGAGCTTAATCAGAAGCTTGAACGAGACATTGAGATTGAGATTGAAAAAAACCATGAAAAAGATGAGCTTCTACTAACTCAATATAAGTTAGCAAAGATTGGAGAATTGATGGGAATGATTGCTCATCAATGGAGACAGCCTTTAGCTTCAATCTCAGCTATTACCTCATCAGTGAAGCTTAAACTTGCTCTTCAGAAGTTTAACTTAGATACAGAGAGTGAGAAAGACAACTTTATAGAGTATATCTATGACAATATCGCTAAAGTAGATAAGAGTATAGATTTTCTCTCAAACACAATTGACGATTTCAGAAAGTTTTATAAAGATAGTAGTGAAATTGAGTCAATTAATCTATATGAGTTAATTAAACACACTCTATCTCTTGTTGATGGAACAAAGGTAGAGTTTAAGCTTGATTGTGCCAGAGAGCTTGAGATAGCTGGTCACTCAAATCAACTTATACAGGTTTTCTTAAATATTATAAAAAACAGCACAGATGTTTTTAGAGAGAGAAGTGATATTAAGGGAGAAATATCTTTCAGATGTTATAAAAATAGTGGAAGCATATATATCGAGATTAGTGATAACGGTGGAGGAATAGACAAAGAGTTACTACCAAGAATTTTTGAGAAGAACTTCTCCACAAAACTAGCAAAAGATGGAACAGGCTTGGGGCTATATATGTCTAAGCTAATTGTTGAAGAGCGATGCAGAGGAGAGTTGAGTGTGGTCAATATTGATAATGGGGCTAAGTTTACTATTAAAATTCCAGATAAAAACGGTGAGAGTTAATGAAGCCTGATCGATTAAAAATAGAGAGAGTGGGAGTATTTCTTCGTCCAAATAAGCCAGAATTAAAAGATGAGTTTGAGAGTCTCAAAAACTCTTTTGAGGTATTTGGAGTTGAGACACTTATTGATAAAAAGAGTGCTGAAATGATAGGCATGACCAATGGAGTTGAACATAGTGAAATGGTTGATCAAGTTGATATACTTGTGGCTCTTGGTGGAGATGGAACTCTTCTCTCAACAGCTAGAAAGAGCTTTCATCACTCCCGTCCAATTCTACCTATAAATGCTGGAAATTTAGGTTTTTTAGTAGATCTTAAGCCAGAGATGGCAAATAGATTTATTCCCAAACTATCTCGAGGTGAATATGAGATTGAGAGACGAAGCTTTCTACGAATAGAACTTGAGAATAGAGAACCTATTTATGCTCTGAATGATATTTTAATAACCCATGCAAAAAGAATGAAGATGAGTCGAGTACAAGTCTATCGACGAGTTGAAAATGGGATTCGCAAGATATTGAATAATTATTACGGTGATGCTCTTATCATATCTACTCCAACAGGTTCAACTGCCTATAATCTATCATCTGGAGGCCCTATTCTATATCCTGATATGCACAGTTATATTTTAACTCCGATAGCTCCTCACTCTCTTACCCAGAGACCTCTTGTCTTACCATCACAGATTGAGATAGATATAGTAATGGAGAAGAGCGATGGGATTCTTACGATAGATGGTCAAGATGTGATAAAGCTAAATAGAGGTGAATTCGTAAAGATAGCAATTCACGAACAGCCAATAGAGATTATTAGAGTCAAAGATTACAACTTCTTTGAGACTCTTCGCGAAAAGCTAAAATGGGGTGGCGAGGAGTAGGTTTCTCTGAAGATAGTTAAGGTTAAATACCTGCCTCCAACTCTGAAAAGTTCTGCTCAATAGCTTTATAGAGAATAATAGATGCACTAATTGCAAGATTAAGGCTTCTCCCCTCTTTTTTCATAGGGATAGTGATATTTTGACCCCTGTATCGCTCCAGAATATCTTCTGGAATTCCAGAGGTTTCACTACCAAAGATTAGAAAATCTCCAACTTTAAATTCTATATTAAAATATGGCTGTTTGCTTTTTGTTGTCGCAAAAAAGAGTCTGTTATCTCCGTGGGCTTTAATAAATTCATCAAAACTCTCCCAAACAGTTGGCTGGAGTCTGTTCCAGTAATCTAGTCCAGCTCTTTTAACAGACTTATCATCAATCGAGAATCCCAATGGCTTAATAAGATGTAGAGATGCTCCACTATTAACACAGACTCTACCAATTGCACCAGTATTCCAAGGAATCTGCGGGGATAGGAGAACTATATTAAACACTAGAGTTCTCCAGATTTGACTCTTGAAAAAGCTTTTGAGAGTGAAAAACCGTCTTCCTCAAACCCCTTATATTTACAACTCTCACACTTATCACCAACTTCCATTTCAGAAACTAGTTGAGAGAGTGTCTGAATATCATTCTTCTTAATAAAATTCACAACTTCACCTAATGTTACATTACTGCATTGACAGATAACTCTATTCTTATTCACTATAAAAATATCTCCTTTTGAAAAAAGAAATGAAATGACCCCTAGCAAGATTAAAGCTAGGGGAGTGTTTGAGTGGAGGGAGAATTACTTCTCTTCTAGTTGTTTAAGAGCCTCTTTTGTTTTTGTTCGGAGATTCTCAATCGCTTTAAGTTCAGCAAGAAGGTGTTCTTTCTCCCACTTTTCTGCACTTTTAAGCTTTTTAGAGATCTTTTTTCTCTTCTCTTTTAGATCTTTTCTAAGTTCAATCAATCGATCAATCTCTCTCTTTTGTGCCTTTTTACTAAGGTCAAAAAAGTCTAAAACTTTACCTATCAGTTTTTTAGTTTTCATGGATTCTACTCCCTTTGGTTTCCAGATCTTCATCATATTCTCGCAGTATTTCGTTATCAGCCCAAACTGTTTCCGCAAACTCTAACAGACGATTAGATACATTGTAGATGTAGATACTATCATTGATAAGAGATGTTGTCATCTTGGAATCTATTTTCTGATCTCTAATCAACTCATCTATTCTACCATTCTCTACAATATCTATATCTTTCATGTTATCTTTTAGAACTTCGATAGTCAAAATAGCCTCTGTAAAATCAGCTTCCATATTCTCTATCCGTCTCAATTCGCGAAGTAAAGTAACAATCTTTTTTCGTAAAAAGTTGTACTCATTTCGAATAGATTCATTAGCATGATTGATGTAAATATTAAAGTTATCTTGAACTTTCTCAATATCTTTAATCGCTCGAACAACTCCACGATTAGCAATCTTCAGAGAGTAGATATATTTAGAATCTCGTCTTGAAAGAGTATCATTTGCCATTGTTGCAAATCGAATAATATCTCCATATAGATTTTTAACTGTTACTTGATACATTCTATCTATATCAATATCATAAGGCTTAGTTGAGCTCTCCATTATCTTCTCAAGACTCTTATCTGAAAAGATATCTTTTCGATGGAGTGATAGACCATGAACAATAATCTCAAGACTGTTTTTATAGAGGTGTTCGCTCTCTTTTCGGATAGCTGTTGTTGCTGAGAGAGATGTCTCCATCGCAGAAGAGTCAAGATATTTAGGCTCACCACTCTTATGTTGAGAATCATCGTTAAATCGACCCTCAAGGAATCTAACAAGTGGGTGAATAAATGGCGAAACAATCATAACACCCATTAGATTAAAGATAGTGTGGAATAGAGTTAGCTTCATTGCATAATCATCATCCGCAATTCCAACTTTTACCGATAGCACATCAACCAGTCCCATTAACTGATAGATAAGAGCTATCGCAAAAAATCCTGTTATCATATTAAAGATGAGGTGAGCTAGAGCTAACCGTTTTCCGTTTGCTCCAGATGTTAATGAACCTATCACTGCTGTGACAGTTGTTCCAATATTTGAACCGATAGCAAGAGCAATAGCATCAATATATAGAATCTGATTATTTGCAATTGCAACAATAATAATTGCCATCGTAGCACTACTACTCTGAACAATAACCGTGGCAACAGCACCAACTAAAATATATGTAAAAATTCCTAAGAATCCATCAATATGGAATTGAGCTAAATCAATCCCCTCTTTTAGAGTCTCAAATCCCTCTTTCATAAATCCAATACCGAGGAATATAAATCCTAATCCAAGTAGAACATCTCCTAATCCTCGATATGTCTTTGATTTCATAAATTTGAAAAGAACTCCAAAAATAAGAATAGGCATAGCATAGTGGGCAATTTTTATCTTTACCCCAAATGTTGAAACGATCCAAGATGTAGCTGTTGTTCCAATATTTGAACCAAAGATAATTCCAACACCCTGAGAGAGAGTTATCAACTCAGCAGATAGGAATGAGATTGTAATTAGACTAATTAGAGATGAGCTTTGAACAACAGCAGTTGTTGCAAAACCTGTAAAGATCGCTTTTGGAACTTTATCTGTCCATTTTCCCAGAACCTCTTGCAAAGCTCCGCCAGAGAAAGCTTTAAATCCATCTTCCATAAATAGCATTCCGACAATAAATATAGCAACACCTGCTACAATTGTCTGAACATCATCAAAGCTGATTAACACATAAGCCAACAAGGCAAAGAGTAGAGCTTTAATCATAAGACCCTCCTGAAATATCATTACCGAATTATAGTTACATTTTGATAACAAAAGTTTAAAGTCTAGTTTTAATGCTAAATAGAGATATTCTGGTCAAGCTCGAAAACGAAGTTTAAAAGTAGTCAATGGGGAAGCGGGGTTAAAACCCCGCTTTGACCAAGTTACACAACTACTGGAGTCGTATCCACAAATTTTAAGGTCATATTTGTAGTTCTTACAACATCATTCCTCGGATAACGAAGAAGATAAGAGCTGAAATAACAGCTGCAACAGGAACAGTAATAATCCAAGCAGATACAATTTTTGTAACAAAGCCTCTCTGAACATAGTTAGCCTTATTAACATCTTCAATCTCTTTCTCAGCATCTTTTACTCGATCATTTTCGCTATCAATCTCTTTCTGAATAGAGATAATTTTCTGATAATCAACTTCAGCTTTTGACTCTTTAGCCTCAAGTTCATCTAATTGAAGCGATAGAGCTTTAATCTTATCAGTTGCATCTCTAATAACATTTTGCTCATCTTGAAGCATCTCATCTCTTCTTTTGTGTCGTAGATACTCTCTTAAGAAACCAACACCAAATACACCACCAACAGCGATATGAGTTGTAGATACTGGAAGTCCTAACTGACTTGCAAGAATAACTGTAAGAGCGGCAGCCATAGCGATCGCATAAGCTCGAACTGCATCTAACTCTGTAATCTCACTACCAACAGTCTTAATAAGTCTTGGACCATAGAGAAGAAGACCAACAGCAATACCTAAAGCACCAACAAGCATAATCCAGAATGGAATTGATACTTTTCCTGATGATGACATTGAGCCAGATACAATTGTGTCATAGATTCCAGCTAGTGGACCAACGGCATTTGCAACATCATTTGCACCATGTGAGAATGAGAGTAGAGCAGCAGCAAAGATCAGTGGAATCGCGAATAGTTTATTTACAGAAGTTCTATCGTTACTAAGTTTTCTGATAGCCGTAGCGATAAGAGGTTTAACAACCGCAAAAGTTGCAACAGCTACACCAAGACCGATAAGTGCAGCAACTGTAAAATCAACTTTTACAAGTTTCTTAACACCTTTGAGCATTAGGTAAGTTCCAAAAGCCCAAGCCATTATTGAGACAAGAATAGGGACAACTTTTTTAGCCGCCTCAAGTTTGTCATCTTTATAGAGAACTGTAACCTTCATAATGTATAGGAATAGTGCAGCAATCAAACCACCAAGAACAGGTGAGATAATCCAAGAGAGAGCAATTTTACCCATTGTTCCCCAAGATACGATAGAGAATCCAGCAGCAGCGATACCACCACCCATAACACCACCAACAATTGAGTGAGTTGTAGATACTGGAGCTTTAAAGTATGTAGCGATATTTAACCAGAGAGCAGCAGCAAAAAGTGCAGCAGTCATAGCCCAAACAAACTCATCTGGGGAGACAAACATTGATGGATCAATAATCTTTTTCTTGATTGTTCCAACAACTTCACCACCAGCAATTAATGCACCACCAGCTTCAAAGAATGCAGCGATAATAATAGCAGTTGTAAGAGTCATAACCCCAGCACCAACAGCAGGACCAACATTATTGGCAACATCATTTGCACCAATATTGACAGCCATATATGCTCCAAAGACAGCAGCTATAACTAAGAATAGATGGTTGTGAATTTCACCAAACTGACTAGAACTCCACCACATAACACCTACCATAAAGAGTAGAGCTACACCCATTCGGAGAAGCTCCTTCTCAACCTTTCGAACTTTTTTATTGTCCGCAAAAAAACCATCTGACATGGCAATCCCCCCATAAGTTTTTTATGTAATAGTATATTATACACAAAAAAGAATAATAAGCACTTAAAAGAAACTTATGAATTGAGATTAGTTACAGCTAAATCTTGGTAAATGTTACTTTCTTATCCAAATTGACCAGATATATACTGTTTTGTTAGCTCTTCATCTGGATTATTGAAAATTTTATCTGTCTCTCCATACTCAATTAAATCACCAAGATACATAAATGCTGTATAGTCAGAGATTCTTTGAGCCTGTTGCATATTATGGGTAACAATCACAATCGTAACCTCATCTTTAAGCTCCATAATAAGTTTTTCAATAGCCTCTGTTGAGATTGGATCAAGAGCAGATGTTGGTTCATCAAAGAGAATAATCTCTGGTTCAACAGCGATAGCTCGAGAGATACAGAGTCTCTGTTGCTGACCACCAGAGAGGGCATCTGCCTCATCATTTAGTCTCTCTTTTACCTCACCCCACAATGCTCCACCTTTTAGGGCTTTCTCAATTCTCCCACTTAGAACAGTTTTGTCCTTGATACCTTGAAGTTTTAAACCGTAAGCGATATTCTCATAGATAGACATTGGAAAAGCTGTTGGTTTCTGAAAAATCATTCCAATTCTTGTTCGGAGATGAATTAAGTCTTCATCTGCTGAAAGGATATTTCGACCCTCAAAATTGACTTCGCCTCTATACTCATTCCCTGGGTATAGATCGTGAATTCGGTTTAGGCTTCGGAGAAGGGTTGTCTTTCCACAACCACTTGGACCGATAAGAGCTGTTACCTTATTCTTAATAATAGGAAGATTTATCTTTTTGAGACTATCCGCAGAAGCCCCTGCATATCTAAAACTAAAATCTTTAACTTCTAAATCTATAATCTCTTTTTCCATCTATCTTTTTCTCTTTTTAAATATCTTTTTTGTTGATATGTGTTTCATTGAAAGGAGAACTCTTCCAACTATATTTAGTCCAAGGACAAATCCTGCAAGAATTAGAGCAGCAGCCCAGCCGAGTTGTTGCCAATCTTCATAAGGGCTTGTTGCATAGTTGAACATCGTAACAGTCAATGATGCAATTGGCTCAGTTAAGTTTGTCTCAAAGAAGTTTGTATTGAATGATGTAAATAGTAGAGGTGCTGTCTCTCCAGCAATTCTTGCAACTGCCAAGAGAATACCCGTTAAGATCCCAACTTTTGCACCTCGATAGACAACTTGCATAATCATCTTATACTTTGGAGCTCCAAGAGCAATAGCTGCCTCTCGAAGAGTATTTGAGACTAGCCCCAACATATCATCTGTTGTTCTTAAAATAATAGGTAACATCATTATCGCAAGGGCGACTATTCCTGCATATCCACTAAAACCACCAGTTGGTGATACAACAATTGCATAGACAAATGTTCCTATAACAATTGATGGAGCAGACATCATTACATCTGAAAGGTCTCTGATGAGATTTGCAAATTTTGAATCAGCACCATACTCTCGGACATAAGTTCCTGCAAGAATTCCGATAGGAACACCAACAAGAGTTGCACCAAAAGCTAACATCAATTGACCGATAATTGCATGTCTCAATCCACTAATCTCAATCCAGCTTAACTCCTCCTGTTCAAATTCAGAGAGTTCTAACCCCTCTCTCGATTTGTTCAATATCTCCAACTCTTCAACACTTAGCGGAGGAGCACCATCATTAAAGAAAATTGAGAGATTTAGAGCCTCAAATCCATTTTTAAGAAGGACAAAGAGAATCCAGAAGAGGAAGAAGATACCGATAACTGCAAATAGTGTAGAGGTAGCTAGAACAATCTTATTTATAACTTTTCTTCTATCTGTTGCACTCATTACTTTCTTCTCCACTGTTTAACAAGCTTATGCCACTTATGTTTTCTGTCCGAAACCTTTTTTCTTCTTTTTAAGAAATGGAACTTAGCCAGAGAGATAATCGCAAAACTGATTATAAACAGGATAAGAGCTAAGAAGAATAGAGATGAGTAGTAGAGTTCTGTATCTGCCTCATTAAACTCATTTGCAAGAGTTGCTGGAATTGATGTTGCTGCTTGAAAAATTGAGTCAGGAACATTATGAACATTACCCATAACAAATGTTACTGCCATTGTCTCACCAAATGCTCGACCAAGAGCAAGGATAACTGAACCGATAATTCCAGCTTTTGCATAAGGAATCATTACATCTTTAATGACATCCCACTTTGTTGCACCAAGAGCATAAGCTGACTCTTTCAAAATTTGGGGGGTTGTATTGAGAGAGTCCCTTGTGATTGCTGCAATAAATGGGAGTATCATTAGAGATAGAATAAAACCAGCTGTAAAGAGTCCTAGCCCATTTCCGCCAACAAGGTCTCTCATCAGTGGAGCAAAGTAGAATAGCCCCCACATACCATAGACAACCGATGGAATAGCTGCAAGAAGCTCAATTGATACACCCATCGGTGATTTGAGTCTGCTTGGTGCGACTTCACTTAGAAAGATAGCGATTCCAATAGCCACTGGCACTGCCAGTAGCATAGCGATTAGAGTAGATATAAATGAACCATAAATCGCTGGAAACCCACCAAATATTCCTAAGTTTGGAGCCCACTTCTCATCTGTTAAGAAGTCGAAACCAAAAGCCTCAATAGCTGGATATGCTTTAACTAGTAGAACAACAAATATCGCTACTAGAAAGAAGAGAACCAGAAAGGCAAAGAATTTTGTGAGATGGTGAAAGACCCTCTCTTTTAGGGCATAAGAACTCATAGTTATTACGGATTAACTCCGTGTTTTTTCCAGTAGTTTCGGATCATATTTTTTGTAGCTTCTGGAAGAGCTATATATCCTAGCTTATCAGCACTTCTATCACCTCTTCGACCAAAGCTATAATCATAGAATGCTGTAACCATTTTGTTAGTGTTAGCTTTCTCTTTTGGAAGAAGAATAAATGTTGAAGCAACGATTGGGTAACTTGTATCCCCTGGTTGAAGAGCTAACATCTGATAGAAATTATCCTCAATTGTCCATTTTGCATAAGCTGCCGCTGCTTTAAAGTTCTCCTCTTTAGCCTCAACCCATTTTCCTGAAGCTGTCTGAAGAACTGCTGCTGTCATACTGTTTCTACTTTTATAAGCTTGTTCAACATAACCGATAGAGTTTGGAGTCTGTTTTACAAGGTTTGTTACACCCTCGTTCCCTTTTCCACCAAGACCAACTGGCCAATCTAAACTTTTACCTGTTCCAACACTACTTTTCCAATCTTCAGATGAGCCACTTAAGTAGTAGGAGAAGTTGTAAGTTGTTCCACTACCATCACTTCTATGGACAACTGTAATAGGAGTATTTGGAAGGTTTAGAGTTGGGTTATCAGCTTTTATTCTACTGTCATTCCACTTTGTAATTTTTCCCGCGAAAATATCAGCTACAACAGAGTTTTTAAGTTTAAGTTGAGCATCAGCGATTCCATCAACATTAAAGACAACAACAATACTTCCAATAACTGCTGGGAATTGAAGAAGACCTTTTTTCTCAAGCTCAGCACTCTTTAGAGGTTTATCACTCGCTCCAAAATCTACCATTCTTTTAGAGATCTGCTTTATTCCTCCACCAGAACCGATTGATTGATAATTGACTCTGTTACCTGTTTTCTTTTTATATGTATAAGCCCAGTCATAATATAGTGGAGCTGGAAACGATGCACCTGCACCTGTTAACCTATCTCCACCGAAGAGGTTAGAGACTAAAGCCGAAGCTAAAAACATTCCTGTTATAATCTTTCCGAACATTTTCAAATCCTTTAATTTGGGTTTATTAAGTTTGCGAGTTGGAGAGAAGCAGTTTTGACGATCTCTTCTCTCCATAAAACTAACTCTGCTCTATTAAAAGAACCACTGAGTCGTTAGCTTGATTCTTTGATCCTCTTTGTCACCAATTTTTGTATCATAATCATCAGTTTGGACTGCTAAACCAACTTTTGTTGTGTATCCTCTAAGATACCAGTTTGCACCAAATACTGTTGAGGTAAAGTCGTAACCATCTTCACCTTCCCACTTATTCCAACTCTCGTATCTAATAAATGGAGCTACATTTGGACCTTCGATAAAGTATTCACCTGTTACATAGTAACCATCTGATGTTCCTGTCTTCTCTGGATTATCAAAGTCATTAACCACACCATCAAATTGGAAATACTCAGCACCAACAAAAAGACCTTTGTAGTGACCAGAGATTTCAAGGTTAAGGAGTTCATGGTCAATTACTTGAGTTGTTCCATCACCATACTCTAAGTTAATATCTGAACTATTCCAGTAAGCAGCACCAATTGAGAAGTGTTGTCCTTGACCAAAGTATGTCTCTGTCTTTGTCTTCTCTTCCCAACCATCGAATGGAGATAGAACTATCTTACCACCATAGAAGAAGCTCTCTTGAAGTAGAACACCACCAAAGCTACTACCTGTTGAGTCTTTAAGCTTACCTGAATAGACACCATCACCGATAGCTACTTGATAGTGGAATTTCTTATTGTAATCACCATACATCTGAGCATTTGTTCCTCGTCGGTTATGAGTGATATATTGAGCAGCTTCATCAGCAACAGCAGGTCTATCGTAGTGAATTACATAAGCAGACTTAACTGTCTCTGTTCTTGAGACATCAATCTTACCTCTATAAAGCTTGAAATTAACAAGTGAGTCACCGAAAGGTTTTTTAATCTTTAGGTATGCATCACCAACATTAAACTCTTGCTCACCCTTATCTTGGTAATTTGCTTTATCGTTACGAACATCCATTGTAAAAGATGTGTGCTTATCAAAACCAGTTGTAATCTCAAATCTAGTTCTTCTTAGATATGCATCATTGTAGCTCTCTTCAGTGTCACCTTTTGTGATTGTTCTATTCTCAAATGTACTCTGAATTCTTGCACCAAGTTTGATATACATATCTGGATTGTCTTGTGCGACAATCTTAAAGTTTGGACCTGTATATTTACCGAGAGCAAACTCTGGAGAGTTTTTTCCATGAACAGATGTAAGCTTTCCAGCTTTTGAATCATCAAACTTCATCTTAAGTTTTGTAAGTTTTGAGTCAAGTTCTTGAATCTCTCGATCAAGCTCTTTTGCATTTTTGAAGTCTTGGAACTCCTCTAGGTTACCCCCCTCAGCTCCATATAAAGCACCTGTTGATGGGTCTTGATAGATTGTTGTAATATCTTCAGCCATAGCAGAAACACTTAATACAGAAGCAGTCGCTAAAGATAGCGAAACTTTACCTAGTCTCATTTTTTTCCTCAATTATATTTAGATACTCTCTTTTTAAGATCGCCCCCTCCCATCTTTTCAAGTGAGGTAGAAGAGTTGTGAGAGGGTTAAGAGTCTGTTAAAAGAGTTAGTTGAAACAAGCTTGTTGTTGCTGTTCAATTAAAATAATAACTGAGAAAAGTTACAGTTTGGTTACATTTTTCTAGGAATATATAAGAAAAGCAGAAGATTTGGATAAGACAAAGCCTCTATCGTGTCCAGCTAAATCCTGATAAAACTCTAAAGAACCCCTACCAGCTACATAGTTCTTAATACTATCCCTCTGGTCATATCCCATTTCACACAGAAGATACTTCTCATCTCTCTTAAAAAATAGATCAATGATCTGATGTAGAAGTTCATCTCCATTCTCTCCACCATAAAGAGCATTATCAGGTTCAAAGTCTAACTCTCTCTGAAGTTTGCCCTTTTCAGAGTCTGAGATATATGGAGGATTTGAGATAATCATGTCAAAAACCTCATCATCTCTTACAGAGCTAAACAAGTCACTCTCTCTTAACTCTACTCTGTCACTTACATTAAAATCTTCAATATTTATCTTGGCAATTTTGAGTGCTTCAGGGGATATGTCGAGAGCAAGAGATGAGAGATCTGATCTTAAAGTAGCCAACATAGTAGAGATAATTCCACTCCCTACACCTATCTCAACAACTTTTGGATTTGGGATATCTTTCAGAACCTCTAAACACTTATCGATTAAAATCTCTGTCTCTGGTCTTGGAATCAGAGCACCTCTATCAATATAGAACTCTCGAGAGTAGAAACCAACTATCTGAAGAATATACTCAATAGGCTCTCCCCGTCTTCGTCTCTGAAGATGTTCTCGGAAGATATCTTCTGCAAACTCAGGAATAGGTTCAGACTGATTTATCAAGATATATAACCGCTCCTTTTTTAGGATCGATTGAAGAAGCAGTTCGCTCTCAAATCGCGGTCTATCTACTATACCTTTAAGCTCATTAGCTCCAAGTTGCAGAAGTTCGCCTATATTCATATTAGAGCTTTTGTAATAAAATAGCCACCAACAAGAAGCCAGACAAACATTATTCCAGCTGTGTATAGAGGTCTTAACCCTACATCTTTGAATTTTGAGACACTTGTCTCCATTCCCAGAGCAGTCATTGCCATTGTTAGTAGAAATGTATCAAGTTCAACAATATAGCCAACATATTCACTTGGAATAATATTGAGAGAGTTAACTCCACTCATAGCGACAAAGCCAACTGCAAACCAAGGTATAACTAATTTCTGTTTCTCAGCAACTCCACCATCTTTAGCAATTCTTAGAAGTAGAAAACCGAGAATAATTAACATTGGAGCGATTAGCATAACTCGAGTCATTTTAACAATAACAGCATTGTCTGCCATTACACTCTCAGCATTTGGAATAGAGGCAGGAACGGCTACCACTTGAGCAACTTCGTGAATTGTTGCACCAACATAGACTCCAAATTGAGATGGATTCATATCAAGAATCCCAGATGAGTAGATAACAGGGTAGAGGAACATTGAGATTGTTCCGAAGAAGACAACTGTTGAGACAGCAACTGCACTCTTGTATGGTTCAGCTTTTAGAACTGGCTCTGTCGCCAAGACCGCTGCTGCACCACAAACAGAACTTCCAGAAGCTGTAAGCATAGATGTATCTCTATCAAGTTTGAATAGCCTCATTCCAACAATAGTTCCTATGGCAAATGTTGATACAACAATAATAGTAGATATTAGAACACCTTCAAGTCCAACATCATATATTGCTTGGAATGTGATTCGGAAACCGTAGAGAATAATTGCAAGTCTCAAAATCTTTTTTGCAGAGAAGATAATACCCTTTTGGAACTCTTCAGGGACTCGACTTCTTAGACTATTTGCATATATGATTCCAAGAACAATACCTATAACTAGAGGTGAAAATCCTAAATTAGCTATCTCTGGAATTTGGGCAATAAATATTGCGATAACTGTTAAGAATCCTGTTAAAGCTAAACCTTGAAACATTATCTTTTCTCCAGTGAATCAGCTATTTTAATCATTTGAATAAAGTCATTAACCTTAAGACTAGCACTCCCTACAAGAATACCGTCGCAAGATGGTAACTCCAGAATCTCTTCTGTATTATTTAATTTAACACTTCCACCATAAAGAAGAGACCTATTTGAGAACTCTTTAATCCACTTTAGAGTATCTTCAATCTCCTCCAGTGTTGGAGTAACACCAGTTCCAATTGCCCATATTGGCTCATAAGCGATAGCAAAATTTTCATAATCAATATCAATATCATCAAATTGAGATTGTAGATAGTTATGAAGAGCCTCTTTCCCACTCTCACGAATAGATAGAGGTTCTCCTATACAGTAGATAATTTTAAACCCTTTTTCTGCAAAAAATCTAAACTTCTCTGCTACCTCTTTTTGAGACTCACCTATAATTTCTCGTCTCTCGCTATGTCCTATTAATATGGTTTTGATATTGAATTCATCTAGTTGCTCAACACCTATTTCACCAGTAAATGCCCCGCTATCAATAGGGTAGCTATTTTGAGTTCCAACTTTAACTCTACCGTTATGAGTCTGAAGAGCTGTTAATGGTGGAAAAATTAACACCTCTTGAGAGCTATTTTCTAGCGACTCTTCAAGCTGAGTTAAATACTCTCCTGTCTCTAATCTTGTTTTAAATGTTTTAAAGTTTGCAGAAATTATCAATACTTATTCCTATTTTAAATTAAAAAGGGTATTTTAACTCAATTGAGACAATAGGTAAAAAGGTTAAAGTTGATAACTCTCTTTAAACTTTACATATCGTTCTGCTGAAGCATATAGTTCCGCAACTTCGCTATCTGTAAGCTCTCGAACAACTTTTGCAGGAGAACCCATAATAAGACTTCTTGGTGGAAACTTTTTACCTTTTGTAACGAGAGAACCAGCTCCAACTATACTCTCTTTTCCAATAACTGCTCCATCAAGAATAGTAGCACTCATTCCAATGAGACAAGCATCTTCAACTGTGCAACCGTGTAACATTACTCTATGTCCAACAGTCACATCATCTCCTATAATTGTAGGGTATCCATCGCCAACTTTTCGCTCAGCACCTTTATGGTGAGTTGTATGAATCATTGATAGATCTTGCACATTACTTCGATTACCAATTGATATTGAATGGACATCGCCTCTTACAACTGTTCCAAACCATATAGCACTATCCTCTCCAATTGTTACATCACCTATAACTGATGAGGTCTCTGCTATCCAACTTCTATCCCCAATCTTTGGAGTATAGTCTAAATATTTCATAACCATTATTTATCCTTATTGATTTTTTGGGATATTTACACTTTAATTTTTTCGTATTTTTCTATTTGGTGAGTAGAAATCTCATTAGCTATTCCGAGAAATTTTTTGATTCTTCTACCGTTCCCGTACTTGAGACGGGAATCTATAAGATTCAATCTACTCCTCGCTCATCTCCTCTTTAACCTTTTTAATAACAGCTTTATGAATTTGAGATATTCTTGACTCTGTTATATTTAGAATTGCACTTATCTCTTTTAGATTTAGCTCTTCAAAATAGTATAGTTGAATAATAAGCTGTTCCCGTTCAGAGAGTTCTCCGATAATAGATGTTACTTTTGAGAGAAGATCATCTGTCTCTATGCTTTTAAGAATATTTGTATTTGAGTCCTCAACATCAACATGGTCGCTAATTGGAAGAACCGTATATATCTCTGAAGCTCGTCGAGCCTCTCGAATCTTCTCAACAGGCATGTCTAATTCTTTTGCAAGATATTGATTTGATGGTTCAGCATCATGCTTTGCCATATAGTTATCAACAATTGTATCTATTGTTTTAACAAGTTTTCTACCATTTCGGCTCATAACATCTAATGATCTCAGGTAGTCAAGCATTGAACCATAGACTCTCTTCTTTGCATATCCCCAGAAAGAGTCATTCTGACTCTCATCATATCGTCTTGCAAGTTTAACAAGCTCCTCTGTGCCAATAGAGACAAGGTCAGAGTATTCGATAAAACTAGGAAGTCTCTCTTTCAGTCGGAATGCCATCGATTTAACAGCGGGAAGATACTCTATTGCTAACTGATCTTTTTGGTATTTCATATCATTTTCATAACTCATCTACTTTTGACTCTCTTCAATGCTATCAATCTGTTTATCTATAATAATTTTAAAGTTATCTTTTTGTGGCATAAACTGCTCCTCTTTTTTATCTAAATCTTTAATCATCTTATCAAGCTCTGTCTCAAGGCCCTTTTTTGGAAATTGCTGTGCAACATTGTTGTCTAGATGCCTGATATACAGAGCAATAAATAGATTTGCAAAAGAGTAAAACCCCATTGTAAATAGTATAACATTGACGACTAACTCAATAGCATTAGTTGTCATAAATATTGAGAACATAAGACCGACAAAGAAACCTGCAACAGTGATAAAGCTTTTTATATTGTGAATAATCATAAAGACAAACTTTTAATTAAAGTGTTTAACCAACCTATGGAACAGACCAGCTAAACCACCACCATTTGGTTCATTATTCATTAGCATATTGTGTTCAAGTCTTTTTGCCAACTGCCGTGCTACTCTCTCAAGATCTTGAGTAGCTTGAGCATAAGGATGCTCTTTCGCAAATAGTGTTCTCTTCTTAATAGACATACTTACACTGCTGTCTTGAGCCACTTTACCAAAATATTCTAAATGAAGTTTGCCACCTATATTTACTCTTGCTACTTTATCTATCTTTCCAAAAATAGCGAGTGCCTCTCTCTCTGATGTTACCTGATTCATTATCATTCCGATATTATCTCGACTCTTTGCACTCAATTTAATAGTCGCATATGCATCTGTGATCGCTGCTGGATCTGGAACTGTTACAACTATGACATCATCTGCTACATTTAAAAATGTCTGTGTCTTATCCCCAATTCCTGCACCGGTATCTATAATCATTACATCTAAATCATCAAGAGTTGAATCTTCTACAAGGGACTCAAACATCTTGCCATCAGAAAATTGGAATATATCTGAACCGCTATCACCAGGAATAAGAGTTAAGTTTGGAGTGACACGAACAAGAATATCTTTTACTTCAGCTTTACCCTGAAGTACATGAACAATATTCTTTTTAATTCTTCTATCAGAAATAGTAGACCAAGTTGATGAATTGTCTCCTTGATAAACAGGTCCACTATTAGGGTTAATAAAACCGGTATTTGCGCCTTTACCTGTAGAACCTCCACCAATAACAATGGTATTACTATGAAT
>JAMJTX010000042.1 GCA_024281215.1 Candidatus Thiovulum karukerense
TCATTCTTCTCAGTCATATATTTGTGATTGACATGAGAGACGATATGAACCATCTTATCTTTCTCTTCTTCAGTTCGCGGATAGAATGGAATCGCATACTCTGGCCATTTCCACTCAGTAAAAAGTTTCTTCTACTTTCAAAAACAGATTTAGCTTTTGATTAACTGTTTTGACCATTTTTTAATTTACTTTTTAAATCTGGCAAAAGGCTTCTAATAATATGTTCAATCAATCCTAAATCTACACCCTCATAATCGTGAGCGATAAAATTGCGAACATTGTAAGCACCTTTAATATCTGACTTCTGAATTTCTAAATTCTCAATAGTTTTAGAGTCAAGTTTATTCAGAGTTTCACCAATTTGAAGAAGTGCCATTAAAATAGCTGGACGACTCTCTACTCTATCATTTAAAGCATTGAACACTCCTCTTTTTCTATCTACAATTATCTCAATATTAGAGATCATTTCAAGAACAAATTCTATTTTCTGCAAATCTTTAAACATAAATTGTCTCTTTCAAAATATATTTTTCACCCGTTTGACTTAATCCACTTTTTGCACAAATATCAATATCTTTATTAAAAGTATTTTTTAGATTACTTTTAATCTCATTTAGTTTTGAAAATCCGCTAAAACCACCATTCTTTTTAAAAAATGGTTCTTGAAGTTCATATAATATATCAATATCACTACTCTCATTTGCCTCATTTCGGGCATAACTTCCAAAGAGTCCAAGAATAATAAACCCCTCTTTTTCAAAGGTTGGTTTAAGATTTTTAAGAGTTTGGATAATTTGAAGAGTTGTTAGCATTAATTTTCCTTTTATCTTAGTTTAAAGATAAAATCACCATCTTCAGCAGATAGATTATCGAATTGAGGTCTCTGTTCTCTATTTGTTGCTTTTTCAACTTTTGTCTTTACATAAGTTGCTAACTCTGTAAAAGTTGCAAACCCATCTCTATCATTAATATCTAAACCTCTCTTCTCCATTCCCTCGATAATTGCAGTTGCGAAAGGGGAGTGTCCAGAACCATCACTTACAGGTTGGTCATCACCAGCAGTCAGAATATTGATAGCTTTTCGGGAAAGAATATCGTTATAGTAGTCAGAGTTCATCTCAATTGGATTTTTTAAAACTCTCTTATCACTCATCGCCAATCCAGAGAAACAGCTGTCAAGAAGAAGAGCAACATGGTTTGATGGTATATCTTTAGCATATTTCTGAACTTGAGTTAGAGCAATCGCCTCCTCATCAAAATCAAAAACATTTTGAGACTCCAAATCTATCTCACTATCAAAAGGGATAAGGTATCCAACTCTATCACCAGAGTTAAGTTTTAACCCTTGACCGTGTCCCGCAAAATAGAAGAGAAAGTTATCTAGTTTTCCAGTTTTTGAGGCAATATCTCTAACAGCTTTAAATATCTCTCTTTTTGTAGCTTTTTCATTGTAGAGTGAAATAACTTTAAATCCTTGAGTCTCCAGAATTTGAGACAATTTTTTTGCATCATTTACAGCATTACTTAGAGTTGGAATCTCTCGGTTTTTATATCTGTCAATCCCAATAATTAAGGCATACTGATTCCTATACCAGTTTAGAGGATTACTATTAATAACCACATTCTTAATTGTTATCTCTTTTGTTGAGCTGTTTCCAAATCTATCTTTTGCGAAAAGGGTAAAGCTGTTATCTCCATTTTTAACTGGTAGATTAATAGTGAAATTACCTTGGAAATCTAATGAAATTGGAACTTTATTTACTTTTGCTTCAACTATTTTTGAGTCATCAACTACTGAACCAGTTAGTTGAATAGTTGAAGAGGAGAGAATATTTTGAGATTTCTCCTTTTTTTGAACTCTTTTTATAGCTCTTTTACTCTCTTCTGAAAAAGCTAAAGTTAGTTTTGGCTTTTTCTTATCATCGGTGAATCTTTTTGTAATTACTACAGGTTTATGACTGGACTGTAAGGACAATAAATAGTTAAAAGTTTTGTATTCATTTCTTGATAAATATAAAGGACTTAAACCATTTTTATTTTTTCTATTAACATTTGCTCCATTTTCAATGAGAAATTTTACAGTTTGGACTCTATTATATTTTGAAGCATAATAAAGCAATAATGTTTCATCTCTGTTGTTTACTACAATATCTATATTAGCTCCTTTTCCAATAAGAAATTTAGCAAACTCAAAATTTTCTTTTTCCAAGGCATAGTATAAAGGTGTCCGCCCATATTTATCCTGTATATTAACATTAGCTCCTTTTCCAATAAGAAATTTAGCAAACTCGAAATCACCTTTACCTGATACAATATGAAAAATACCTACACCATCGTATTTGTCTTGTATATTAACATTGGCTCCTTTTTCTATTAAAAGCTTTGCAAGTGTTAAATTCCATTTCCGCAAAGCTGATTTTAAAAGCTCATCTTTATCTCTATTATTAATATAAGCTTTATATTTGATAAAAAGTTTAACTATTTCTAAGTGACCTTCATCTGAGGCAATATATAAAGGTGTCTGCTTATATTGACTTTGAAGATTGATATTAGCCCCTTTTTCAATCAATAGCTTTACTATTTCTAAGTGACCTTTATCTGAGGCAATATGTAAAGGTGTCCACTTATTTTTACCTTGAACATTGATATCAGCTCCTTTTTTAATCAACAGTTTTACTATTTCTAAGTGACCTTTATCTGAGGCAATATGTAAAGGTGTCCATTGATATCTACCTTCACCTTGAACATTTATATCAGCCCCTTTTTCAATCAACAGTTTTACTACTTCTAAGTGACCTTTACTTGATGAGGCAATATGTAAAGGTTTCCATTGATATCCACCTTGACCTTGAACATTGATATCAGCCCCTTTTTCAATCAATAGCTTTGATATTTCTAGGTAACCTCTATCTAGTGCTATTTGCAAGGCTGTAAAATGACTAGGATTATTATATGTTGTTTTAAAGTAGATTTGAGGTTCATAAAAAATAGCGGGTTCTAAACTTGCATTATTATCTATCAATAGTTTTGCAATTTCCAAGTCCTCATTTAGCAAAGCAATAATCAGAGCTGTAGAGTGTGAGTACTGTCCTGCATAACCATTAGCTCTAATATTTAAGTCTGCACCTTGTTCAATAAGAAGTTTTGTAATTTCTAATTGCTTATTTATTGTAGCAATATGTAAAGGGGTGAAACCACCATATTTATAAGATGTTGTAAAGTTTAAGTCAGCACCTTGCTCAATAAGAAGTTTTGCAATTTCTAAATAACCATTTTTTGATGCAATATGTAAAGCTTGAAAACCATTTTTACCATTTATGTCATAACCAAACCTGTGCTTTGCTCCACTTTCTACAAGAAGCTTAACCATTTTGAAATCGTTGTTTTTTGTTGCCTGAATGATTGGATAACTTTGATTATAATCTTTAGAAGAGTTAAGGAACTCATATTTTAAATTACTACGAACAGTTTCTAAGTCACCACTTTTTACAGCCTTATCAAACTTATCTCTTGAAGCACAACCTACAAAACCCCAGCCTAAACCTGCTAAAACTAAAAACCTTAAAATCATTATCTTTTCCTTTCCAAAATCTCTTGATTTTTCTCAATATATTCTGCAAGTAGAATGTTTACAAGTGTCGTTAATGTATTGATACCCTTTTTCTTTGCAATTTTTAAAGAGTCTAATTTAATATCTTCATCAATAATCATTGTAGTTTTCTTTTTCTTTGTAGTGTCCATAATTATGCCGTATTTAATATGTATTTTAAATTAAAATTAAGTTATTGACAGATAAAATTGAAATGAATAAAAGGCAAGTCTTGGAAACCTTACACCTTTTACTCACAATTATCTTAAAGGATAACTTATGAAGATTATACCAAACATCATTGAGTTGATAGAAAATGTACCAAGAGTATCACATATCCTTATTGCCGAGTATAGCGACAATAAACCAAAGTCTGTTCAGGACTTGATAACTCGGAATATAGATGACTTTAGAGAGTTTGGAGACCTTACGATTTTAAATCGCAGGGTAGTTAATGAAGGAAAAGGAGAACAACCAAAAGACTATTTCTTAAATGAGCAACAAGCTACTCTTCTAATGACATATTTACGAAATAGTCCAACTGTTAAAGAGTTTAAGAAAGAGTTAGTTCGTCAGTTTTTCAAAATAAGAGAGACTTTAAATGCTAAACAAAATCAATTTTTTACTAAAGAACAAATTGAGCTTGAAATGATAGGTTTAGAAACAGCCATCAAGATTTTAAGAGTTAATGAGGCTTCAAAGATTTTGATGACCAAAAAATTGTATTCAACACTTGGATTGGAAACAGTTTATCTTCCAGAATATTCCGATGAGCAACACACATATTCACTTTCGGCACTTCTAAAGAAGTTTGATGTGAAAATTTCAGCAAAAAAACTAAATCAGCTTCTAATTTCAAAAGGATTTTTGGAGGTTAAAACTCGTAAATCTACAAAGGAGTTTGAAGATGAAGAGGGTGAAAAAGTGAAAATAAGAACTTTTAAGAGCCTAACTGAAAAGGGTTTAGAGTTTGGAAAAAATCTAATTTCACCCCACAATCAACTAGAAACCCAACCCCACTATTTTGAGAGTCGATTTCGAGATATGTTAGGAGTTTTAGCTATCTTCTAACTCTGAACAAAGTGAAGAGTCTGAGATTATCGGGTCAAGCCCGATAATGACTTAATACTATTTGCCCTTTTGATTGGGATTCATCTGTTTTCCACGATTGCCTTGAGCTTTACTATATGTTTTATTAGAACCACTTGTACCTCTATTTGCATTTTGCTGGTTTGCACTATTGTTAGCAGGAGAAGTTTTACCACTTTTTGCCATAATTTATCCTTATGAAAAATTTTGAATAACTAATTGTAAAAAAAAATGATTCTTGTCAAATTATAAGTTTGAGATTATTCTCTTTGCTCAAAATTGCGAGAGAGGGGACGGGGTTTTAACCCCGCTTTTAGCACGACTGAAGTCGTCTCCCCTAAAAAAGGTATTAGTCTTTAATTGAGACTGTATAACCTTTTTTCGAGATAGGAACCCATGGTCGTTTAATGTGCATTGGTCTTCTAAGAGTATCAGAAGAGTTAAGAGGTCGAGTTAAATCATCTCTCCAAGCTCGATAAACATTTAGGTTGTTGTCGTAATTAACATAGACATCACCAATCTTCTCTCCAGCACTTACAGGCTCAAGAAGAACTTTTTGATGCCAACAGTGCATTCCAGAGATTGGGTCTGGGTGAGGAGCCGCTACGGCATTTTGCCATGCACCACTCAATCCGTCCCACCAGATATTATCGATATCTTTGTTGTATTCAGCGAACTGCCAAGGTTTTCGATCTTGTTGAATTCCCTCTTTCCATCGAAGTCTTCCAACCTTTCCATCTTCCTCAACCATCTCAAGTTCAGCAAGTGGAGCACCGATTCCCATAACACCTAATTGACCTGTAAAGCCTTCAGGTTGGAACTCGCCAACTTCACCACCGTTTTTAATCTCAACAGAATTTACAACTTTCCATCTACCACCGTGGTGAGAACAAGCTAGAGTTCCTGGAAGAACACCCTCAGTTGGAACAGCCATACCGATAAAGTAACCACTCTCAAGACCAGAAACTGAATCGACAATCTTAACTTTAACAGCATCACCTCGTTTGAAACCTAATCTCTCTGCATCATCAGTTGCAATCCAGATTGGGTCGTGGTTTTGCGAAATCTCCATAAGGTGTTTAGAGTTCACTGATCGAGTGTGAATATTGTATGGAAGTCTGAAGACTGTGTTAAGAGCAAATGAGTTCTTTTCGCCTTTCTCATTCTTCTCAGTCATATATTTGTGATTGACATGAGAGACGATATGAACCATCTTATCTTTCTCTTCTTCAGTTCGTGGATAGAATGGAATAGCATACTCTGGCCATTTCCACTCAGTTAGCCACTCAGCAAAGAAGTCAAGCTTTTTGTCCATAGTTGCGAAACCTTCTCTAAGTTTCCCATCAACCTCGATACCGATAGATTTCTTATGTCCATCATGCTCGTAAGTTAAGACACCATACTGATCTTTCGTAACATGCTTTTTCGGGTATTTATGACCGTGAGAAACATAGCACTCCATTGTCTCATAAGTGTCAGTTGAAGCATTATAGACTTCCTCTTTCTTCTCATGAAGCTCTCGTTTTTGAGCATGGTAGATTTTATCTTCCTCTAACCAAGTTCCGTGATCTCTCATATAGTCATAAACTGGGAATTGAGAATCTGCATATTTAGGGTCAGCCTCAACAGTCTTAACTAAATTTGGAAGCTTTCTGAAAGCTGCATCATACCACTCAGCAATTGTTACAGGTTTTCCAGCATTGATTTTTGATTCCCAATGTTTCTTAACACCTAAGCTACCATCTGGATCGATGTAATTGACTGCCATATTGAACCAGAACTCATTCTCTTCCCAAATCTCACCAAGACCAGCTTTGATGTGAGCTTCAAGAGTAGCTCGGTTTGGATCTTTCGGCTTCCAACCAGTTTTTTCCATTGCAACTCGTAAAACAGGTTGTCTGAACGATGTCCATCTTCCTGGCATTGTCGCCTCAGAGTGTTGATCGTGTCTCTCACCCGCAAGACCCACAGGTAAGATGTAATCAACATACCAGTTTGTCTCAGACCAAGTTGGAGATAAGTTGAAAGTAAGTTCCATCTTCTTCTCATTCTTGATTGTGTCAATCCATCTGAAACCATCTGGATTAATCCAAACTGGGTTATACATTCTTGGAATCCAAACAGCAAGTTTTTGAGGAACTTTAAGACCTTTGTTGATCCACTTTTGTTGCCACTCTTCATCAGCTAGTAAGTGAGGAAGAAGGAAGCTCATCTCGTAAGTTGAGAGAGGCCACTCTGGAGGCCAAGTAAGTTCATTCCAAACATCAACTTTTGGAACTTTCCCATCACCAACAGTGGATTTACCACCTTTTCCAGCGATTGAGATTACATGCCAATGGTGGAAGAATGTACCACCCTCAGTTCCGATCGCACCTCTAAGTGTAAGTGGAAGATAACCAGCTCTACCACTCATCCAACCACCTCGGTTACCAGCAGCAGCTGCTCTCCAGAAGTAAGTTGAAACAGCATCACCTGCCCAGATAAAGATGTCGTAAAGCTCCTCTAATTTGTGAGCTGGAACATGAGTCTCTTCTGCAACATAATCAAGAGTATATGGAGCATAAAGCTCTTTTAGAGTCTCGATAAATGATTCGTAAGAGTTATCTTTTGGAAGTTTAGAGATGTACCCCTTCTCAACAATGTAGTTAAGGTAATCTTTATTGTCCATAAATCTATCCCAGTTAACCCAACTTTTTACAAAAGCATGATCAACTTTATTCTCTTGGAGAATTCGGTTAGCTAAATAGAGATAGATAGATGCCTCTGTTCCTGGCCAAGCAGCGATCCATAAATCAGCAATACCTGCTGAGTTAGATAGCCTTGGATCCATAACAACAAGTTTAGCACCCTTTTTTCTAGCATCAGCGATAAAACTAGCCGACTGTTGGAAGTAGTGACCAGCATCAGCTGCATGAGAAGAGTTGAGGAAAATAAGCTTTGCATTTGCCCAATCCGGACTAGTTCGGTCATCATTCGCCCACTGAATTGTAGGAGTTCTACCACCTGATGAACAGATGTTTGTGTGTGAGTTGAATGCATCAGTCCCGAGTGTATGCCAAACTTTACCTGTAAATCCATTCTCATTTGGTCGCCCAACATGGAACATAACAGATTTTTTAGAAAGTTCATCACCTGTTCGGAGAGTATCACCCATCTTTTTACCGATGGCAGTCATAGCCTCATCCCAAGTAGTTCTTACCCATTTACCTTCACCCCTTTTTGAACCTTCAGCTCTTTTGAGTGGGAAAGGAATTCGGTCTGGATCATACATTTGAGATTGAGTTGCATAACCTTTCGCACAGTTTCTACCTCGAGAACCTGCATGAAGTGGGTTACCCATATACTTCTTAACTGTCATAGTCTCTTTATCAACCCAAGCAGTTAATCCGCAAGAAGCCTCACAGTTAGAACAAGCTGTTGGAACAAGCATAAAGTTATTAACTTTGATACCATCAGGGTTCTCTTCACTCTGAACACCGTGTCGTCCGATACCACCTCGTTTCCAATCGTTTCCATCTAACTCATTGAAATCTTCCCACTTCTCAAGTGGTGGATAGAACTCAAGGTTATCTGGAGTTGTCGAGAACTCATCAGAAGCTTGAACTTCTGGAGTAATTCCACTAAAAACACCCTTTGCAACGGCAACACCACCAACTGCTACGGCTGTCCCTTTTAAAAAGTTTCTTCTACTTTCAAAAAACATTCATTAATCTCCTAATTAGCTCATTGGTAAAAGTTGCGGGATAATTAGCCAAACATGTTTAACTAACCATAATCCTGCAATTGCAGATACAGATGCTAGAGGTAGGATTCCATAAGATCTATTAACAACCGCTAGAAGAACAAGAACCATTGGCACGATAAATGCGAAAGTTTGTCCAATCCAGAACATTGTTGAATACTCTCCACCAGCTTTAACATAAGCTAGAACTGCTGCAACCTCTTCAGCTTTAAATGCTCCAAAGATATACTCACCCATATAAACCATAAATGCGATAAATGCACTCATTCCCATAATAATAGCGAGGTCTCTTTTAGCATCATCAGTTAGTTTGTTGAGACCAACAAGAAGAAGAGTAGCCGAACCAGTTAGAGTTGCTGCTAGAACCATCTGAACCATCTCAGTTGGCATTTGCCATAACTCTCGTGCTGTCGATTCTGCCATAATTCCCGCTGTATATAGTGTAACAGGGATAGCAAGAATAGTTGCACATCTTAGTAATCTGTCATAGATTCCATCTTTTCCAAAATATTTAGCTGCACCCATAATGAATAATACACCAACAAGAGCAGTAACAATCCAAGCACCAACAGTAATTGCTGAAGTCCAGTGAGGATAGAAGAAGATATGCCAGAATCTAAACATCTGGTGAAGATCTAATACTGTAAATAGTAAGAAGATATGGATAAAGATTAGCGAGATGATAATCATCGGCATCTTTAAGAACTCAGTCTCTTTTGGATACTTTTTAAAGAGGTAGAAACCTAAAAAGATAACACCTGTTCCAATAGACTTAGCCCACATATTCATTGTGATAATCCACCCCCAAACGATTCCTGGGAGTGCAACATCTAGTGTAACAACTGCCTGAGTAGCAGGTAAAGTATGTTCAACCATTAGTGAGCTCCTACATGTTTAAGATGAGTGATATTGTTAAAGAGTTGATGTCCCTCTTCTCTCTTCGATGCTAGTGGGTTAAGATTAACTTCGCCACCTCCAGCATAGTAGTGTTTAGGGAAAGTACCTTTTTCAGGCTTTCTTACTTTAACATCATTTGCCATAATATATCTACTTATATTGCTATCTGGATCTTCAAGATCTCCAAAGATATTTGCTTCAACTGGACAAGCTGTAACACAAGCTGGCATTAATCCCGTTGATACTCTATGAGCACAATAAGTACATTTATCAGCTGTATTTGTCTCTGGATCGATATAGATTGCTCCATAAGGACAAGCCATAACACAACCAGCACAACCGATACATCTCTCATTATCGATATTTACAATACCGTTATCGAGATAGTGAAGTGCAGAAACAGGACAGATTCTCTCACAAGGAGCATTCTCACAGTGGTTACATCTTAGTGGAGTAAAAGTTCTCTTTGTATCTGGAAAAGTTCCGACATCTACATATTTAACTCTTAATCTCCAAGAGCTAAGGGGTACTTCATTTTCGACCTTACAGGCGATTTCGCAACCCTTACAACCCATACAGAGATTCAGGTCAACTAAAAAACCTAACTTCATATAGGATTCCTTCCATCTAATTTTTTCAGAAACTATATTAGCAAATTAGAGATTAAATTAATATTTTAAGGGGGGTGAAAATTTGTTTTATCGTTGAATTAGCCCCTTTTTTGCAATTGTATAAGTTGTTACTATTTTAAATATAAGTTTAAATTACAAAATTAATAAGACAACAGATTATGTACTTTACGATAACAGAGCAATTAATTCCATTCAGTCCATTTATAGCACCAGTTTTTGGTAGAATTAACATAAAAAAGAGTATTTATGTTTTTAAAGATTTTGCTATTCACTCCATTTATTTTTATCGCTTATTTAAGCGGAGAGGAGATGATTAGTCCAATCCCCCTAACAATAGATTATGACGATAATAAATCACGACTTGGCAAACTACTATTCTCAGACCCAACACTCTCAAGAGATGGCTCAATATCTTGTGAGAGTTGCCATAATTTAAAATATAATGGGGCTGATAATACTCCAGTATCATTCGGAGTTAATAGAGTAGAGGGAGAGTTGAATTCTCCTACTGTATTTAATGCAATATTTAATTTTCGACAGTTTTGGAATGGACGAGCAAGAGATTTAAAAGAGCAAGTAGACTTTCCTGTCACAAGCCATATCGAGATGAATCTAACAGTAGAAGAGGTTGTAGAGAGGGTAGAGAGTAGTAATATATATCGTAAAATGTTCCATCAGATATATGGAGAGGTTACATTTGAGAATATAGCAGATGCAATTAGTGAGTTTGAGAAGACACTAATAACCCCAAACTCTAAATTTGATCAATATCTGAGAGGTGGAATTAAGCTTTCAAAAGAGGAGAGAGATGGTTATCTTCTCTTTAAGAGTAAAGGGTGCATCTCTTGTCACCACGGTATAAATGTTGGTGGTAATATGTATCAGAAGTTTGGAGCTATGATTGAACGGAATATGAGTGAACTTGGTCGATATACAATTACCAAAAGAGAGTCTGAGAGACATTTTGTAAAGGTGCCATCATTAAGAAATGTAACTATTACTGCTCCATATTTTCACGATGGTTCAGAGTATGAACTCAAACAGGCTATTTATCTTATGGCATATCATCAACTTGGAATAGCTATTAAAGAAGATGAAGTAGATAGTATAGCTATTTTTCTGGAGACCTTAAGGGGAGAGCTACCAATAACAATAAGGGGAAACGATGATTAAGAAGTACAACTTTCTTTTTGTAATGATTATCCCATTTCTACTCTTCTCTTTTACAACATTCTATTGGTTCAAAATAAAAAATACTCTTGAGTTTAGTTACAGTATTTTTACTCAGATGCATAAACTTCAATTGAGTGATCAGAATACAGATATTGTTGTCTCCTCTAAAAGAGGACCTATTAACTATGACAATATAGTATCAGAGAGCAATTTCTTCTACAAACATCTTCAACTTCTGAAGAGCGGTGTATTAAACTCAGAAAATAGCTTTAATTCTATTGATGAATCTATTTTTGAATCTCTTGAGAATGAGTTTCATATTAAACAAGATGTTCTTGATGAGTTTAAATCTAAACATGCACTTCTTATTAACTCTATAAGTTTTCTTGTTGAGACTCATCGAGATAAAGAGCTAATGGGAGAACTTCACGACTCATCAATAACTTCCGAAAGATTTAATGAGTTAATATCGATTATTGCTCTTAATGGTAACTGGTCAGAGCTGTACGGCTCAGATATACAGGCTATTCTGAAAACATTTGAACAAGAGTTAAAGAGAAATAGAGATCGTAAATATCTCCCATATATATATATCCATACAAAAAAACTTGTTGAAGTTGCTAGGGATATTGATATTGCTCTTGGGCGAATTCAAGAGAGAAGAGTATTTCACGAGTTAGTAATATTGAAGAGTATTCTTATGGATAAGTTTAGTCAAGATAGAAAACTTCAAGATAACATCTTCTACTCTCTTGTTGGTTCTTCTGCAATATTTTTCCTATTTTTAATGTTCTTTTTAGAGAGAGAGAGACAATTAGAGAGAGAGTTAAAGGCTCTTAACCAAGACCTAAACAGACGAATTGATGAGGCTGTTAAAGATAATCGCAAAAAAGATAAGTTGATGTTTCAGCAGTCAAAACTTGCTTCAATGGGTGAGATGATAGGAAATATCGCTCATCAGTGGAGACAGCCATTAAACTCTATATCTATCATTATTCAAGACTATGAGAGTGCCTATGAGTTTGATGAGCTTGACGGAGAATATCTGCAAAAGAGTCGTAATGATGCGATGAAGTTAATAGATTATATGTCAAAAACTATTGATGATTTTAGAGAGTTTTTTCGAGAGAGTACTAGTAAAGAGGTGTTTGGAATTAGAGATGTTGTTGGAGACTCTGTAAAAATTGTTGAGACTTCACTTCGAGCCAACTCAATAGCTCTCGATATTGAACTTCATACTGATGGATCTATCAATGGAGTAAAGAGTAGATTTATGCAGGTTGTTATCAATATTCTTAAAAATGCTCAAGATGTTCTTATTGAGAAAGATGTGGAGTCTCCAAAGATTGAGATAAAAAGCTTTATAGAGAATAGAAGATATACCCTTTCAATTAAAGATAATGCTGGAGGTATTCCAGATGAGATTAAAGATAAGATATTTGAACCATACTTTACAACAAAACATCAATCAGTCGGAACAGGGATAGGTCTATATATGTCAAAACTGATTATTGAGACGACATTTGGGGGCTTTTTGAAAGTGAGCAATGTTGATGATGGTGCAGAGTTTAAAATAGAGATTCCAATAAGTTAGGGAGAGAGTTTGATTTTAAGTATTGAGAGTAGTTGCGATGATAGTGCAATTGCTATTACAGATATAGAGACAAAAGAGTTAATTTTTCATAAAAGAGTATCTCAGGCACTCGAACACTCAAAATATGGTGGTGTTGTTCCAGAGTTGGCAAGTAGGTTGCATACAGAGGCACTTCCAAAGATTTTAGATGAGGTGAAAGAGTATCTTCCAAAGATAAAGGGGATTGCTGTTACAAATGAACCTGGATTAGTGGTTACACTACTTGAGGGGGTAACAATGGCAAAAGCTCTATCTATCTCTCTAAAAGTTCCGCTAATAGCTGTTAATCACCTGAAAGGTCACATCTACTCTCTCTTTATTGAGAAAGAGGCTACTCTTCCTATTTTAGTACTTCTTGTTTCTGGTGGTCATACTCAACTGATTGAAGTAGAAGATTGGAATAGATTCAACCTCATCGCATCGACTCTTGATGATTCACTTGGGGAGAGTTTTGATAAAGTTGCTAAGATGATGGGGTTAGGCTATCCAGGTGGAGCTATTATCGAGGAGTTAGCTTTGGACGGAGATGAGAATAGATTTAAGTTCCCTATTCCACTCGCTCAATCTCCAAAGATGGCTTTTAGTTACTCTGGTCTAAAAAATGCTGTTCGGATTGAGATATCATCTGGTAATATAAAAGATGAGCAGTTTAAACGAGATATATCAGCATCTTTCCAGAAGAGTGCGACTCAACATATAGTTCAAAAGCTAAAAAAGTATTTGAAAAATAGCAGTCGCAAGTTTAGATATTTGGGAGTTGTTGGGGGAGTTAGTGCAAATCGATATATCCTATCAAAACTTGAAGAGACGGTTGCTGATTTCAATATGGGAGTTGTCTCACCTGAACTTCAATACTGTTCGGACAATGGTGCAATGATAGGAAGATATGGGGTTGAACTCTATAAAAATGGAGTTTTTCAAGAGTTAAAAGATGTAACAATTAACTCAAGAGCAGAATATTAAGTTAATTTTAAAATCAAAACTTCTATTAATGGTGTTATAATTAAAAACAGATATTTAATGAAATTATAGTGGCAATGTAGTTTTATGCACCGACAAGTGGAGTTGTTAAAAAATGAGAATATATTTAAACACCAGAGGATTTGATAACGATTATCAATGGTTTGCAGTTGGCGAAGATAACAGCCTCTCTGTTACAAAAAACTATTGGGAGATTCCTGAACTTACTAAGCTTCCTATCACTGATGAGTTTTCCCTTGTTCTTGGTAAAATGGGTAATGGTGAGCTGTACCTTTTAGCAACAGATTTAGATAGCCGACGAATAGATAGTAAAGATAGAGTAATTAAAAACTCTATACTGTTAATATCTGAAGATGAGATTATCTTAAGAAAAATAGCTACTCTTCTGCTATTTGATCATGATGAGTTTGTTGATGGTTTAAGCTATGTAATTGAAGAGTTTTCAGAGGGTGAGCATGGTATAACAGTTGAGTATGCCCAACTTATAAAAACAATCGATAGCTTTACTGATAGATATGATGTTAAATTTGAGTTTGATGCTGATACAAACGAGCGAATCTTTACAAGGTTTGCAGAACTATATTTAAAATATACAACTCAAACTGATGATGGAGATGAGCAGGTCTCATATAGAGTCAATCCTATTTTTGAGTTTAAGCTCAAAAGATTTATGTTGAGTGAGATATTTCCAGAAGATTTAGAGGTTATATTTGCATATTTACCAACTCTCACACTTGAACAGATAGAGAAAGGACAATTCTACTTAACAGTTACAAAAGAGCTTGATAGATTAGCGAAGAATATCTTTTTAAGAGATTTAGAGGATTGGGCAAAGATAGAGATAAAAGAGTCGAGATTTAAAGAGCTGAAAGAGAGCTTCAACAAATATCGCTCTGAGATATTTATCTTCTCTCTTGCAATAGCAGTCTTTGTACCTTTAATTGGCTCATATATCGCTCTGTCATCTACAAACAGTGAGCTTTCAAAAGAGAACATACTTCTAAAAACAAAACATAAAGAGCTTGAGTTAAAAGCAAACCAGTTTGAAGAGAGAAGTAAATTTTTAGAACGAGAGAATATAAAACTTGTAGAAGAGAATGGTGAGTTAATTGGTGAGAATAGCGAACTTGAAAATGAGTTAAGAACAGAGAGAAGTGCTATGGCTTCTATCGAAAAGAGAGTGAATAGAGAGATGAATACTCTTCAGCTTCAAGAGTTAAATGATGAGATACTTACTCTAAGAAATAGTCTCGGCAAGTGTGAAAGTGAAAAAGAGAATATATCTATTCAGAGACAGAAATTATCTGTTGGATATAAGTGGTACAAAGATCTCTATAACAGTTGTCAAGAGGGGAGAAAGTAAGGTGGATATATTCTCTCTAGTTTTAATAGCTATTTTGTCACTTCTTCTAATATATCAAACAAAACTCTTTAGAGATGTCTCAAAAGAGAGAGATAGTTTGAAAAAGAGAGTTGAAGATATTGAGGGTGATATAGATAGTGAGCTAAAAAGCAAACGGGAACAGATAAGCAAACTCAATCGAGAGATAGAGGAACTCCATAACCGAGCCGCATATATTAAAGTTGATCAACTTGAACTGAATAAAGAGTATGAGTATCTTCAGAGTCGAAATAGAAAACTTGAAGAGGCAGTCCATTCTCTTGAAGATAGAGTTTCTGATTAGATGTTTAGTGGTTTAATTAGAGAGGTTGGGGAGGTTGCGAGTTTTAGTAACTCACTTTTAACTGTAAAAGCTGAATACTCTCCAAAGATCGGTGATAGCATAGCTATTAATGGAGCCTGTTTAACAGTTGTAGGTATCTCAAACGGTACTTTTAGTGTTGAGTTATCTCCAGAGAGTCAAGCTCTTCTTGCTGTCGAGAACTATGTGGGTCAAGTTCATATTGAACCAGCTATGATGATGGGCGATAGATTTGAAGGGCATGTTGTACAGGGGCATATTGATATTGTTGGTACTGTCGCTCAAGTGGAGAGATTTGGCAATAGCTATAACCTCTTTATAAAGATTCCTAAAAAAGATATGAGATTGATGATTCCAAAAGGGAGTGTAGCTATTGACGGAGTTAGCTTAACTATTAATGGTGTAGATAGCGAACATATCCGCTTAACAATTATTCCCCATACAATGGAGAACACTATTTTTAAGAACTATCAAAAAGGGACAAGAGTTAATATTGAGAGCGATCTATTTGCAAGATATATTGAAAATATTCTACAACATAGAGAAGGTGCTAGAGATACTCTGAATTGGAGTGATATAGATTCTATTGTTGCTAGATATTAATTAAGCGAACCCCGACTAGATAAGAAAGTTTGCTTAATAGTAGATTTGCCGTGTTAAGCACGGCAGACTATTTTGTTATATTGTAGAAACTTTGTTTCCTAGCTTGACCCAAATATCTCTATTTGTATTCAATAACTGCTTCAGCCCTAATTTTCTCAAAGTAACTCTCTACAATTTTCTGTTGCTGTTTAATCATCTCTGAAGTTCTAATCTGATCAACAACTTCATTAAACTCAAGAGTTCGCTCACCATCTTTACTATTAACATAGAAGAGTCGATAAACTCCACCCATTGGAATTATCTCAGAGAATGATCCCTGTTCAACTTTTGAAAGAAGAGATCTTATCTCTGGTGAAACATCTTGAGCTGTAATTGTCACTCTCTCCATTGTTACACTTCGATTAAACATTAGAGGGTTACTTAACTGTTCTCTAATAGCTCTTATGTCCCTTGAGGCATAGACAGTAACATCATAGCTATTGGCTACTCGCCAAGATGTCTGATCTGCTAAATATATCTCTTGAAGTTGCTCTTCAGTTGGTTGTGCCAGTTTGTGAGAGGATACTCTTTGATAGAGTTTAGGCTTTACAGCCTCTCTTTTCACACCCTCAATAAACTCCTCTTTTGAGACACCTCTATACTCCAGAGCCTTAAAAAAAGCCTCTTTTGTTGGTACTCTATTTTGAGTCATCAGATTGGATATAAATCTATCAATATCTTGTTGAGAAGCTTCAATCCCAAGCTTTTTAACTTCAAACTCCTCTAATGCACTCTGAATAAGAACTTTAATAGCTTTTTCGCGAGGCACACTCAACTCATTTTGAGCTGTTTGAATATCAAAATTTGTAATAGGCACACCATTTACTGTTATCGCTATACCATTAATTACATCTCCTGATAGAGTTGCTATTAGCATAGCAGTTAGAAATATGTTTTTCATGTTTTATTTATCCTCTAAATATGTTCCAAGCCACTTAATATTCTCTCTATATGGTTCAAGAATCTCCATAATATTACTGTCTCGATAGTCTCCATCAAAATCTATAAAAAAGCTATATTTAAAATGGCTATCTCTGTTTGGACGACTCTGAATTCTTGAAAGACTGATATTTTGATCATTAAACCCTTTAAGAAACTTAAATAAAGCTCCTGCATCACTCTCATCATCGAAACGAACAATAATTGATGTTTTTGAGTCTGGATACTCTCCCATAGTAAAATCACTGAGAATAATAAACCGTGTCTTATTTGTACTTGAGTCCTCAATGTTCTCAAAAAGAGTTGGAATGTTGTAGAGCTTACTAGCGATACTTGAGCATATTGCACCACTCTGAGGATCATTAGAGGCAAGATAGGCAGCTTTTGCTGTTGATTCAACTGGGATCAGATCAACTTCATTTAGATTGTGAGCCTCTAAAAACTTTTCACACTGTTTAAATGCTATATCTTTTGAGTAGATTCGTTTAACATCTTTTAGAGTTCCAGATAGTGAAACAAAACTATGATGTACAGAGATATAGACCTCTGCAATAATCTTTAGAGATGTTTTCTCTAAAAGGTCAAAAGTTTCGCCTACAATACCGTTACTGCTATTTTCAATAGGTAGAACTCCAAACTTTGCCTGACCACTCTCAACTGCATTAACAACATCTTTGATAGCATTAAGGGGAAGATAGTCGCTAATTGCACCAAAACGACTCTCTGCAACTTGATGGGTGAAGCTACCCTCAGGACCAAGATAGGCAATCTTCTCCGGTCTCTCAAGATTTCTAGCCACAGAGAAGAGTTCAAGAAATAGAGCATCAATAGCTTTCTCTGAGAGTATTCCATCTTCAGCTCTATTTAGAGAGTAGAGTCTATCAAGAATCTCCCTCTCTCTTTCAGGTCGATAGATTGGGCTGTTGCCCCGATGTTTCACCTCTCCAACTCTTTTGACCAATTTCATTCTCTCATTATATAGTTGAAGAAGTCTATCATCGATAGAATCTATATCTTTTCTAATCTTAGAAAGCTCTATCTCTTCACTCTTACTCAAACCTAGCCTCCAAAATATTTTTTCACAATTGTAGCTTAAAGTGAGGGAGTGACTAATATAGAGATATTCAGCTCAAATCAGAAAATGAAGTTTCTGCAATACGACAAAAGACTCTTATGCCGTGTTTAAGACAATAATAATCTATTTGTCGTTTAAGAAGTTATTAACTACTTTTAGCTAATTTCTGAATAGTGCATACATAGGCATTAACCAGAGCACTATACTTTGTTATCACACTCTGAATATCAACATCTTTATGGAGTGGAACAGGCTCAACAACTACACACGGAGCATCAAAATATCTTAATGCTTTCCCCTCCACATCATAAGTATCTCTAAAAGCCGTTCCAAAATCCTTCAATCCAGTAGCTTTAACCAGATGAAATTGAAACATCTCTGCCGCTTTTGCTCCCTCTCGAGAACCTCTAAAGTACCTCACTTGTACTCCAGGTTGTTTGTCTCGCTTATCTTCACAAGCTAGAGCTACTAAAAGATCAAACCCTTGACCATTTGTCTTTTTAGGTAGATTTGATATCACATCTCGACTAATTACATCAACCTCTATATTTATATCGTGAGATAGTCGATTGATAATATCAAAAGCAAAACGATCATTTGTAATAAATCTAGCTAGATCGCTATCTCTGCTTGAGATATTTGATGTATCTCCAAGTAAAATACCTACTTTCACTTAATTCCCCTCCTGAAAAATAGCCCTTATATTTAGCTATCTTATATATATTCTACAATAAATAATTTTAAAAGTTCTATACTGTTTTAAATAGAAATTGAAACAGTTGTCAAAAGTTAAGAAATATCATCTTTTACGATAGCTAATAGCTTCAACTATATGAGAGCGAGTCACTATTTTAGACTCCTCAAGATCGGCAACTGTTCGAGCAACTTTTTTTATCTTGTTAATCGCACGAAAGCTTAAGTTAAATCTTTCAGATGCTTTGCGAAGTGCATCTATTCCACCTGTATCGATCTCAATAAATCTCTCCATCTCCTCATCACTCAATCGTCCATTAAGTGATTGCTGACCTCGTTCTATCTGCATTTTAAAGGCTTTTAAGACAGATTGATACATTTCAGCTGACGAGACTCCCTTTTTATCATCGATCGATGATTCGCTCATTGCTACATAGAGATCTATTCTATCCCAAAATGGTTCAGATAGAACTCCCCTGTATCTCTTAATCTCTAAATCTGAACATCGACAACTTCGTTTTTGACTCAAGAGATAGCCACAAGGACATGGATTCATCGCTCCTACAAACAGAAAATTTGCCGGATACTCTACCTTATTCTGAACTCGTGAAACTAAAATCTTATAATCTTGAAGAGGTTCTCGCATAGCTTCAAGAATCTGTTTTGGAAAGTGTGGAAGTTCATCAAAGAATAAAATTCCAGAGTCTGCAAGAGAGACTTCACCTATTTTTGCCGTGCGAGTTCCACCTCCAAATATACTTCCTCTACTCGCTGTATGGTGTGGAGAACGAAATGGACGACGAGCTTCAAAAGTTGGCTCTTTGCCATCAAGAGATTGAAGCTTGGCAATCTGAAGAAGCTCACTCTCTCCAACGGGTGGCAGGATATATGGCAACCGTTTTGCAATCATACTCTTCCCACTACCTGGAGAACCCTCAAGAATAATATTGTGCATTCCAGCAACAGATATTAGAGAAGCTCGTTTAGCTAGTAACTGTCCAAAAACATCTTTAAAGTCTAGTTCAAACTCTGTTGAGAAGTAGTAGTTATCCTCTCCAACTTTTAACTTATTAACTTGAGAGTTATTAGAGTGTAGAGGCTTTAGAGGATTTGTTCCTCGAAAAAAATCGATAGCTTCTGAGAGTGTTGGAACTCCATAAATCTCTATATCTGGTATTTTAGAGACTTTATCGACACTACTTTGTGGAACAAGAACTCGTTTGACTAGTCCCTGCTTTCTGAGTGATAGAAGAGTAGGAAAAATAGCCTTTGTATCTTTTGCCACTCCATCTAAACCTAATTCGCCAAAAATATACCACTCTGATAGATCTATATCACTATATGAAAAAAGGGCAATTGTTAATGCAATAGACAAATCAAAATGAGAACCAGATTTTCGAGTGTCTGATGGAGCAAGGTTGATTGTTACAACTTGAGGAGGGAACTGGAATCCACTACTAATCAGAGCAGATTTAACCCTCTCTTTTGATTCTTGAATCTCTCCAGATGGCAAACCAACAACATTTACACGAGGCATACCCCTCATAAAATTCACCTCAACATCTACACTCTCTGCCTCTAAATCTATAAGAGTTGCACAGCTACAACTTTTCACTTCTTTGCTCTATTTTTGCTGGGAGTGGTTGGTTAGTTTCTGAACATACTCTGTTGTGATTCTGTTGAGAGTACTATTAACTGGAGATAGTGTAAATTGAGCTAAGTTCATAAAGTCTATATCAGATATATTATCACCAGCTCCAATAACAAGAGATGGCTTATATTTATCGATGAGGTATTTAACCCCTAAACTCTTATTTAAAAATTCTGGAAAGATATGAAACTCTGCCCCCTCTTTATGGATATAGAAACTTTTATGGAGACCATTTTTAAAGATAAAATCAGAGATAAATTTGCCTATCTCTTTTGTAACTTTATCTGATGTTGCAAAATCACTATTCTGGACTAAAATATATTGATCATCAATATTACGAAAGAGAGGTATATATTTATTATGAAAATTTTCATAGAACTCTCGTTCGATCTGTTGCAGAAGTTGAGAGATTTTAAGTGGAAGCTTGAAAAAGTAGTTTCTAATACTATTTTGCCAATTGAGATCAATATGGCGATTTTCAAGAATCACTCCAGATGAGTTTAGTATTACATGCTGAAAATTGTAGTGTTGAGAAAATATTGTTTGTGAATATGATTGTAAATTTCGTGAAGTTGTTGGAATAAACTCTATATATCCACTACTTAGGAGTCTATCAATAAACTCTTTCCTCTCTCGATATATATATGACAATGCCCTGCCATCACTACTATATTCAGCAACGATAGGCTCTTTGGAAAAATCTGTTCTATCTTCTCTCTGTATAAATGTCTCATCTAAATCAGCAAACAGAAATATTTTATTACTCTTCAAGCTCCTCTAAACCCCACTCTTAAAATTATACTTTTCTCAATCTTAGCACAAAAAGTTGTTATTCTATACTTGTGATTGACTTCAATTTTTAGGAAGACTCTATTTCATGAGAAATCTCTATGAAGAGAGTTAAAGAGAGATAGGTTTTTCGCTACACTTTTATTAAATGTCATAAAAAAGGTTAGAGAGATTGATTAGACCAACTGGTTCAATGACCGCACTAATAACACCTTTCAAGAATGGAGAGGTTGATGAAGTTAAATATAAAGAACTAATTGAAAGACAGATTAGACTAGGGATAGATTGGGTAGTTCCTGTTGGAACAACAGGTGAGAGTGCTACACTATCTCACGAAGAACATCAGAGATGTATTGAAATAGCTGTTGATACTGTCAAAGGGACAGATGTAAAAGTTCTAGCAGGAGCTGGTAGCAATAGCACAAAAGAGGCAATAGGTCTTGCAAAATTTGCTCAAAAAGTTGGAGCTGATGCTATTTTAACAGTTGCTCCATACTACAATAAGCCATCTCAAGAGGGGCTATATCTCCACTATAAAGCAGTCGCAAACTCTATTGATATTCCAGTAATGTTATACAATGTACCATCTCGAACAGGTGTAGATCTTCTTCCAGAGACTGTTGCTAGATTAACAGATAGAGTTGAAAATATCTTCTCAATTAAAGAAGCGACAGGCTCTCTTGAGAGAGTTGTATCACTTTTAAACTCCTCTCCAGAGTTAGACATCATCAGTGGTGATGATGGGATTAATGCCCCTATTATTCTCGCAGGTGGTAAGGGGGTGATATCTGTAACAGCTAATATACTTCCAAATAAGATATCTGAACTTGTAAAATATGCAATGGCTAAAGATGTTGAAAAGGCTAATCAGATTAACCAAGAACTATACCATCTTAATAACAATCTATTTATTGAAGCAAACCCTATTCCAATTAAAGCAGCTATGTATATAGCTGGAGTTTTAGATACTCTTGAGTATAGACTTCCATTAACTCCTCCATCGCTTGAGAATATGAAGACTCTTGAGAAAGTTTTAGAGAAGTATGAGGTTCTGAAATAGAAGAGTTAATCTTAGTTCAGACAGATACAACAGTCGGCTTCCTCTCTAAGAGTGCCGACAAAATTCAAGAGAAAAAGAGACGAGACTCAACTAAAACATCACTTCAGGTGGTTGCATCAACTAAGGATTTAACATCTATTAGTAGAGTTCCAGAAAAGTTTAGGCGAAGAGTTAGACTTGCTAAAAAAGAGACATTTATATTTCCCAATGGTAGATCTGCTCGAGTTGTTCAAACTGGACAACACCATAAATTTCTACAACGATATGGAAACTTTTTCTCTTCATCTGCAAATCTATCAGGTGAAAAATTTAGTAGAGATATAGCTATTGAGTTAAGTGATCTAATTTGTGAAGATAGTAATGGTTTTTTTGAATCAACCCCATCATCAATTTATAAAATAGGAAGAGATAAGATTATTAGAGTCCGATAGCTATTCTCATCACTATTTTTCTAATGGGATATTAAATCTCCATTTAAGAATGAAGAGAGTAAAATTCGTAAATAATAAAAATTATTAAAAAGGTTTAAATATGAAAAAACTACATATTCTTAGTCTTGCAACAGCAGTTACACTACTATCAACTGGTTGTGGAGATGATAAACGACCATCAGATAAAGCTCCAACTGATCCATTAGCAACAAAAGCTATTGAGAGTGGATTAAAAGCTATTCCGAACAATAGTGCTGATATTCACAAAATCACAAACAACCCTGCAAATCCTGTAACAGCAGAGAAAGTTGAACTTGGTAAAAAACTCTTTTTTGACCCAAGATTATCAAAATCAAACCTCATCAGCTGTAACACTTGCCACAACTTAGCTCTCGGTGGAGATGATGATGTATCTGCGGCGATGGGTCATAAATGGACAGCAAACCCACACCACTTAAACTCTCCAACAGTCTATAATGCAGTGTTTGCTGATCGTCAGTTCTGGGATGGTAGAGACCCAGATTTAGAGAAACAGGCTCAAGGTCCAATTCTTGCTGGTCCAGAGATGGCTTCAACAAAAGAGATTGTTATCGATACAATTAAAACTATCCCTGCATATTTAGCTGAGTTCAAAAAAGTGTTTGGAACTGAAGAGGTTACTTATGAAAAAGCAACAGCTGCAATTGGTGCATTTGAGAGAACTCTTGTAACTCCAAGCCGATTTGATGATTTTCTAAATGGTGATGCAACAGCACTAAGTGCAGAAGAGAGAGCTGGACTAGAGACATTTATTGATAAGGGTTGTACATCTTGCCATAGCGGTTATGCTCTTGGTGGAAGTATGCAACCATTCCCAGTGGTAAAACCTTATAAATATGCTAATGTAGGTGATTTCAAAGGTGATGCGAATGGTATGGTTAAAGTGCCAACTCTCCGAAATATTGGTGAAACTGCTCCATATTTCCATAATGGTGCAACTTGGGATTTAGCTGAAGCTGTTAAGATTATGGGTGAGACTCAACTTGGATTGACTCTTAAAGATGATGAGGTCTCTAAAATTGTAGCTTTCCTAGGTTCTCTTGAGGGTCGAAAGCCAAAAGTTGAATATCCAGTTCTTCCAGCAGGAACTTCAACAACTCCAAAACCAGATATGAACTAATATATCTCTATCTCTGCCGATCTGTTCGGTAGAGATAATTAAAAGGTTTAAAATGGAGAATATGATAATTCTACTTAAGGGGAGGAATCTCAAGGTGACTCCTCAACGAATAGCCATTGCTGAGACAATTTGGAAATATGGTCACATCGATATTGATAGATTATATTCAGTAATAAGAGAGAAGTTCCCAACTATCTCTCTAGCGACTCTATATAAAAATATTAACTCATTTCTTGAGAAGAGATTTATTCAAGAAGTTCCTATTCCTAACCACAAGACTAAATATGAACTGATTCTAAAAAATCACGGACACTTTATCTGTACAGAGTGTGGAGAGGTTAGAGATATTGAAATAGATGAGAATGTTCTAAAGATGTCGATTCAAGATAGTGTTCCAAATATGGATAGAGTATCTCTATCTGTTCATGGAGTATGTTGTGGCAAATAGATTGGAGAGTGAAGATTCTCCCTATCTTCAACAACATAAAGATAATCCAGTAGATTGGTATCCTTGGAGTGACGAAGCTTTTCAGAAAGCAGTAGATGAGAAGAAACCTATATTTGTATCCATAGGTTATAGCAGTTGTCACTGGTGTCATGTAATGGAGAGAGAGAGTTTTGAAAATACCGAAATAGCTCAACAGCTAAATAGTAGCTTTATCTCTATTAAAATTGATAGAGAAGAGCGACCAGATCTAGATAAGCACTATCAAGATCTCTATTATCTTGTATATAAAAAAGGTGGTGGTTGGCCTCTCTCCATATTTTTAACTCACGAGAAAAAGCCTTTTCATATTGATACATATATTCCAGCAGGAGGCGATGGAAAAGGTGGAATGGCTGAGCTTCTACCTCTAATATCAAAAAGCTATATTGAAGATTTTGATGGGTTAAATAGCTCAGCTGAAAAACTTGACCGGATATCTCAAGTACTTGCTCCTAAAAACTATCGGGAGATTGATGATAGATTTATAGAGAGATATCTTCACGAGGTAAGAGATATATTTGATGGTGAGTTTGGAGGCTTTTCAACAGCTCCAAAGTTTCCAAATAGTGGAACTCTCAACACTCTAACAGTTTTAGACAATTGGGATATGGTCAATACAACTCTTCAAGAGATGGTGCAGGGTGGATTTTATGATCTTGTTGATGGAGGGTTCTGTCGCTACTCTGTTGATAGAGAGTGGTTAGTTCCTCACTTTGAGAAGATGAGTTATGATAATGGTCTTCTACTGGAAACATATAGCAATAGCTATCTTAAATTTCAGATAGATATCTATAAGAGAGTAGCTCTTGAGACAGCAGAGTTCCTTATTGAGAAGATGTCAAAAAACAGTCTCTTCTACTCTGCAAGTGATGCTGATAGCGGTGGTGTTGAGGGTGGATACTTTACATTTACTCCTGATGAGGCAGATGGAAAGATAGACTTAGGAACTCTATCAAAACTCTCAATAACATCGAATGGAAATTTTGATGGTCGCTCAATTATAAGAACAGGAGAACCTCAAGAATTTCAAAATGAGTTAAAGATATTGAAAGAGATTCGTCAAACTCGTGACTATCCAGCTATTGACAAGAAGATAATTGTCTCGTGGAACAGTATGGTTATTAAAGGACTTTTACGAGCTTCATTAATTGACAGCAGATATTTAGAAGTTGCAAGAGAATCAATGCACTCTCTTTTAGAGCAACTCTTTATTAATAAAACTCTCTACCACTCAAAAATCATAGATGGCACACCAAAAATAGAGGCATTTTTAGAAGATTATGCATATCTCATTGATGCTCTTCTTGAGCTATACAATAGAACTTTAGACAAGAGTTATTTAGTTGATGTAAAAAGATTCTTAAAAATCGCAGTAGATAAGTTTTATAGAGATGATAGATGGTTTATATCAGCAGATGGTGATTTTGAGACAGAGGCTGAGGCAGATGATGGTAGTTATCCATCAAGTGTAGCAAAGATCATCAACTCTCTCCTTAGCTCAGCTACCCTATTGGATAGCTTAGAGTTTTTTGAGATTGCAGAGAAGAGTCTTCAACAGATTTATGGTACATATCTTCAACACCCTCCGGCATTTGCAACAGTGACAGAGGCTCTGTATAGATATAAAAAAGGGGTGGTTGTTGTAAAATCTACTCGTTCAAATTTAGAGAAATTAAACAATCAAACAGCTTTAACTCTGCATAAAGTCTCTGAAGATAGCAGTTATGAGATATGTGGAGTTGGTCAGTGTTATAAATCTTTAGATACGGCTTTTGAAGTTGAGCAGTTTCTAAAATCTAGAATATCTTAGAAAAACCTTAAATTAAACAATAATTAAGTTTATGCGGATACAATTCCGCCACTTCAATCTTCTAGTGTTCTAGCAGTGAATAAAATTCAAAATTTGAGAAAAGGCTTTTTGATAGATGGAAAAATTTACAAGAAGTATTAAAAAAGAGGAAGTTCAAAGAGAGTGGGTTGTATTTGATGCAACTGATATGACTTTTGGACGACTAATTACACAAGTTGCTACTCTTTTAAGAGGAAAACATAAACCTTACTACACTCCTCATGTTGATTGTGGAGATTATGTTGTTATTACAAATGCTTCAAAAGTTAAGTTTAACGGTAACAACAAAATGACTGATAAGCAGTACCACAGACATAGTGGATATTTTGGAAGTGTTAAGAGCGAAACTCTTGAGAAACTTTTAACTACAAATCCTGAGAAGCTATATAAACTTGCTACAAGAGGTATGCTTCCAAAAACAAAACTTGGTAAAGAGATGCTTAAAAAGTTAAAAGTTTATCAAGGTGCTGAACACCCTCATACAGCTCAAGTAAATAGTGGTAAATAAGGAATTTAGATGAGAAAAATTTATGCAACTGGAAAAAGAAAGAGTGCAGTAGCTAAAGTTTGGCTACAACCAGGAAGCGGAAAAATCGTTATTAATGGCCTATCTCTTGATGCTTGGTTAGGTGGTCTTGAGGCGAAAAAGAAGAGAGTTCTTCAACCATTAAACCTTACAGAGCAGACAGCTTCTGTTGATATCACTGTAACTGTTCAAGGTGGTGGATTCTCTGGTCAAGCTGATGCTGTAAGACACGGAATCTCTAAAGCTCTAAATAGCTATGATGAAGCATTTAGACAAATCCTTAAACCTGCTGGTCTTATTACAAGAGACAGTAGAGTTGTTGAGAGAAAGAAATACGGAAAGAGAAAAGCGAGAAGAAGCCCTCAGTTCTCAAAAAGATAATCTCTCTTTATCAAATCTCCCTTTCGGGAGATTGTTTGATTCTCTAAAACTTCAAACCTATATTTGCACTATATATTAAATCCTCATTAAAAGTTATTCCTGTTCCCTCATCACTCTCATCTTGAGAATCCATTAAGAAGAATTTTTTATAGATAACTCCAAGAGACCAATCAAACTCTAACTGCGACCATATCGTATAATCTTGTCCGAATCGAACATCAGCTTCAAAATAACCTAAATCGTATCTCTCGTCTTCATAGCCAACTATCTCAGTAAAACTACTCTCCTGCTCTCCATATAGTTGAATATCTCCATATCCCACATACAGATCAAATAGGAGATTAAAAGGTGCTTTCTCTTCCGTTAATCTATTTCCAATAAATAGACCATAGGCTGAAAACTTCGCATTAAATATGTAGTCGCTCATTTGAGAAACTGTTTCAGCATTCTCATCTTTAACTGTAATAGCATATGGTTTCTCATAATCTTGATAAAACAGACCCATATAGACCGTTGAGCCTGGTACTGTTCTTAGCTGATCGCTTGTCTTTTTTAGACCCAATTCATCAAAATTAACTCCAAAAACTGCTCTTCTAAATACTGTTTGAGTATCAATTTTATCTCCTGCATATATTCGCTCAATAAAATCATCATCAATATATATCTTGTCCTCTAAAGCCGTAACAGTAGAGAGGAAAAGCTCTTGCTCATATTTTGCTAAAAGATAATCATTGTGGAAATCTAACTGAACTTTTTCAAGAGATGACTTATCGGCCTCAAACTCCTCTCTTTTCTCTAATAGCTCTTTCTGTTTTTCCATTGGAGAACCACCAAAGTTTGTCTCATAGAGAAAATGAAAGTGCCAAACAGATGCCTTAAATTGAAAAAGACTTAAGATAGTAGTGTTGTATTCAGTTCCAAAGATTAGCTCTGGATCCCAATACTGGAACTTGTAGTTAGCAGATGCATGAACACTAAATAGACTTTTAGCAGCACTTACCCCATACTCATCAATAGCCTCTAAGCCTTTATCAACAGCCGTATCTAACATTGATGAATTAGCCTCACTTGACTCAGCCTTTAAAGATAGAGTCAAAGTAGAAATAAACATAAGAACTTTTAAAGTCCTGAACATAATCTATGCCTTTATATATTTTGATAGATAATATTTTACTATAATGGACTGAAAAGTCAAGACAATACTCAGAGA
>JAMJTX010000043.1 GCA_024281215.1 Candidatus Thiovulum karukerense
ATGAAGTACCTCTGATTGGAAGAGCTGGAGAGATAATTATAACTAAGCTTATAAAAGCAGAAAAACTTCTGTTTGGTGATAGTAATCATATAGTTAAATATGGCAAACCGGAGGCAGGGTTTCTAACTTGGAATCATCAAGACAATTATCATACATTAGATATCAGCTTTCATAATGATAAGAGTATATTTATTCCAAGTTTAGTCAATAATCTATACTTTAATAAGGCAGACTATATTATTGGAGATATTATTGGCATTGAGTTTAATGGTGAAGAGTTAAGAGTATTAATGGAAAATAGCCTCTATATTGAAGAGGATAAGCTTCAAGAGATATCACAAAAGTTATCTAAAGAGGTTAGTGAGATACCACCACTTTCAAAAAATGTTCTAAGAGATATTAAACCAACTCCATATCTTCACATAAAAGAGAATAGTGTAAATTTTACTTTCGACTACAATGGTAAGAGGGTTGAGCCTTCAAACACTACAATGTTTCTTGATTCCGAGAATGAGACAATTCAGAGAGATGTTTATGCAGAAAAGAAGCTAACTGAACAGCTTGAAAATTATGGAGTAAATTTATTAGAGGAGAGAGATTTAACAAACTTTCATACTGTTGAGAGTCTCCGACAATTTTTTGAAGATGGAGTATCTGAACTAAGAAGTGATGGTTGGAAAGTTAGAGTTGATGAAAAAGGAAAACTTAATTTTCAAGATATAGAGAGTGAAGAGATAGACTTTGAGATAGAGTCTGATAGTGTCAGTCCTTGGTTCTCGATGGATTTCTTTATTGATTTTGACGGTAAAAAGCTCAAACTAGCTCCAATTATTGAGAGTTTCTTTGCTAAGTTTGAATATGGAGAGCTATCTGTTTTTCCAGAGAAGATAAATATTCCAGTTAGCAAGAAAGATTTTATCAGAGTTGATAGAGACAAGATAGCTCCAATTGTTAATACAGTCTTAAAGCTTTACAATAAAGAGAGTGGTGAAGTTGAGGTTAGTAATCATGAACTTCACGACTTGGAGCTTACAGAAGAGTTAGAGAAGAAGCTCCAAGAGAGAAACTACGATATTTTTAGGTTAAAAGAGAAGCTTCAACAATTTAAACAGATTGAACTAATTCATCCGCCTAAAGGGTTACAAGCAGAACTGCGAGAGTATCAGAGAGAGGGATTGAGTTGGCTCAACTTCCTTCAGGAGTATAAGTTTGGTGGAATTCTTGCTGATGATATGGGACTTGGAAAGACAATACAGACTCTCTCTTTTCTTCTTAGAGAGAAAGAGCTTGGACGATTAACAAGACCTGTCTTAATTGTTGTCCCAACTTCTCTGCTTGGAAACTGGCGACGAGAGAATGAGAAATTTACACCTGAACTAAATATGCAAGTTCTTCATAATAAAGAGAGAAAAAAGATTTATCGGCAGATAATTGAGGGTGAAGTTAGTTTTGATATATTGGTGACAACTTATAACCTTGTAACAAGAGATATTAAAGAGTTGATGGAGATAGAATTTCATCTAATTATTCTTGATGAAGCTCAAAAAATCAAGAATCCAAAAGCAAAAGTATCTAAGAACCTTAAGTTGCTTAAGAGTGAGGGTCGTCTCTGTCTAACTGGAACTCCAATGGAGAATCACCTCGGAGAGCTTTGGTCTCTATTCGATTTCCTTATGCCTAACTTTCTATTTAAAGAGGATCTGTTTAATAAGTTCTTTAAACACCGCATTGAGAAAGAGAGGGATATGGAGACTCTTCAGCGACTAAAAACTAGAATCAAACCATTTATTCTACGACGAGATAAGAGTGAAGTTGCTCGAGAGCTTCCTCCAAAAACAGAGATTGTTCAGAGAGTGGTCTTAGATACAAAGCAAATTAAACTTTATGAATCAATTCGTGTAACAATGGAGGAGAAAGTTCAAAAAGCTATCCGTGAGAATGGTCTTGCAAAGAGTCAAATTCAAGTTCTTGATGCTCTCTTGAAATTACGACAGGTCTGTTGTGACCCACGACTTTTAAAGATTGACGAGAAAGAGCAAATTGACGAAAGTGCAAAGTTTGATGCTCTATTTGAGCTTCTTGAAGAGCTATTTATGGAGAACCGAAAAGTTATCCTCTTCTCTCAATTTACATCTATGTTATCTCTGATTGAAGATAGGCTTATTGAGGAGAATATAGAGTTTGCTAAATTAACAGGTTCAACTCACAATAGGGACAAGGAGATAGAACTCTTTAAGAGTGGTAAAGTAGATATCTTTCTTGTAAGCTTAAAAGCTGGAGGGGTTGGACTCAACCTAACAGAAGCTGACACCATTGTTATCTATGACCCATGGTGGAATCCTGCTGTTGAGAATCAGGCAATTGATAGAGCTTATAGAATTGGTCAAGATAAAAAGGTATTTGTCTATCGCTTTATTGTTGAGGGGAGTGTTGAAGAGAAGATTCTTGAACTTCAAGAGAGAAAGCAAAACCTCTCAAAATCTATCTTAGAAGATGGTTCAGAGAGTTTCCAGATTACTCAAGAGGACATTGCAGAACTATTTGCTCCTATGAAATAGGGAGGAGTGACTAAATAGAAAGTTTGCTTAATAATAGATTGCCGTGTCAAACACGGCAATGACACTCTTTTGCGATATTGTAGAAACTTCATATTCGGGTTAAGCCCGAAATATCTCTATTTAGTCAATCCCTCTTTTTTTCTTATCCTGAAGAGAGTGGATAAATGCGATTAAAATAAGAGCTAGTCCAACTGTTCCCGTAATAGCCTCTCCAATATGAACATATATTTTTGCCAACATAATAAGAGCTAAAGCACCAATAGCATAGTGAGCCCCATGCTCAAGATAGATAAATTCTGAGAGTGTCTTCTGCTCAACAAAATAGATTGTTAAACTCCTAACAAACATTGCACCAACACCTAAACCAATCATAATAACAAAGATATCATTACTCAAAGCAAATGCACCAATTACACCATCGAATGAGAAAGATGCATCTAAAACTTCAAGATAGATCAGACCAGCAAGACCATTTTTAACTGTCTCTGTCGAGAATAGATCATCAACTGCTCTTAAGATTGAATGAAGAAGAACACCAGTAAAGTATGCAAGGGCAATTGATGTTGAATCATACCCCTCTGGTGTCATATATGTTAATCCAATGCCAAGAGCCATAGCGATAATTAACTCAGTATTGGCAATTGTTGAGAATCTATTAACAACACCACTATCTTCAACTAGCTTTAACCACTTCACCTCTTTATCTTCGTCAAAAAAGAAGTCAAGAAATACCATTAAGAGGAATGAACCACCAAAAGCAAAGATCATATATTCACTACTCTCAAGAATAGACTTATATCTTTCCGGCTCATCAACAGCAATAAAGAATGTCTCAACCAGTCCTAAACCACCGACAACTGCGACAATCACAATTGGAAAGAGAAATCTCATACCAAATACAGCAATAGGAATACCCCAAGTAATAAATCTATCTTGCCACTTCTTCTCAAGAGTTGATAAGACTTTTGCATTTACTACGGCATTGTCAAAAGATAGTGACACCTCTAAAATTGAGAGTAGGAATACAATATATAGAGCTTCCCAACCACCATAATATAGAGCAAAACTGAAACCGATTGCGGTTATGATAAAAGATGAGTAGAAATACTTTAACTTTTTCATAAAAACCTCCTAAAAAAATTTCAATATTTTAACCAGAAGTTACAAAATCTAGGACTGTTTTTAAGATATCATCATCATCTCTTGTGGGAGATTGAACTCTGAGCTTTCTATTTTCAGAGAGAGCGATTGTTATATCTTTTCCAATATTAACAATTGACTCTATCTCAAGTTTTTTTGCCAGAACCCTAATTCTGACAAGATCTAAAAACTGAGATGTCTCAATATCTATATCTCCAAACCTATCTCTAATCTCTAGCTCTATCTTCTCTATCTCTTCAAGAGATTGTGATGAAGTGATACGACGATACATCTCAAGTCGAACTCGCTCTTCTGGAACAGACTTTTCAGATATATATGCTTTAACAGAGAGTTGAATATCTACATCTTTCTCGTTAAAACTTCCACCAACTGTAAGCCGTTTTAATTCACTTTCAAGCATTTTAATATAGAGTGAGTAGCCAACATCATCAATATGACCGCTTTGACTCTCTCCTGCGATATTTCCACCACCTCGAATCTCAAGGTCGTGCATCGCTAACTGATTTCCACTTCCGAGAGAGCTATTCTCTTCAAGAGCAAGAAGTCTTTTCGAGGCATTATCTGTTAAATCATTAATATCCTCTACAAAAAAGTAGCAGAACCCCTCTCGCTCCCCCCGTCCAACTCGTCCTCGGAGTTGATGAAGGTCTGCCATTCCAAAACGGTCAGCTCCATCTATTAGAATTGTATTTACATTTGGGATATGGATTCCAGCTCCAACAATAGATGTTGATAGAAGAAGATCATACTCTCCATTTTCAAACTTCATAATCTCAACTTCTGTAACTTTTGGAGATATCTTTGAGTGAAGAACAAGAATTTTCAGATGAGGTAGAATATTTAGAAGTTCAACTCTTTTGTTTTCAATTTCAGCTATTGAGTTAAAGATATAGAAGACTTGACCGTCCCTCTTTAACTCTTTTAAGATAGCATCTTTAATCATCACCTCATCATACTCTTTGAGAAATGTTCGAACAGCTACTCTCTCTTTTGGAGGTGTCTCCAGTCTCGATATAGTTTTTAGATTAGATAATGCTCCATGGAGAGTTCTAGGAATTGGTGTTGCACTCATAGATAAGAGATGAACATTGCTATATATCTCCTGAAGCTTACTCTTCTGCTTCACTCCAAATTTATGTTCCTCATCAATAACAAAGAGTCCAAGTCTTTGGAACTCAAAATCCAAAACAGCATGAGTCCCTATTACTAGATCAAACTCTCCATTTTTGACACTCTCACGAATCCTCTTTTTCTCTTTTAGAGATACAAAACTATCAACATGGGCTACTTTGATATCTAAACCATCTAATCTCTCTTGAACTGTTCTAAAGTGCTGTTTTGCCAATATAGTTGTTGGAACGACGAAGACAACTTGAAGGCCATTTTTCACAACCGTATATATTATATTAATAGCAACCTCTGTTTTACCAAAACCAACATCACCTATAAGAAGATGATCCATCGGATAGTTTTGAGAGATATTTTCAAGAATATCCTCGATACTCTGAACCTGATCATCTGTATATCTAAATCCAGCTCGATGTTGTATATGTTGGAGATTGACTTTTTGAATCGTTGGAGATTGAATCAGCTTCCGTTTAGCAGACACCTCAACAATATATTGTGCAACTTGAGAGAGCTTTTCTCGGACTTTACCACTCTTCTTATAGAACCCACCTTTACCAAGTTTATCAATTTGAGGAGTCTTTCCAGTTGCAGAGATATATCTAGTTAAAAGTTCAAGTTTCTCAATAGGAAGAAGAAGATGGTTGTCTCCAAAGTATCTGATTTTAATAAAGTCTCGGACACCACCCATTACCGTCTCTTTTGTGAGCTTCTCAAATACTCCTATACCGTAATCTTGATGGACAACATAATCATCAATATTCAACTCATCTAAGAGAATATTGCTTCTTTGGTAACTCTGTCGCTTTCTCTCTACCTCTTCAAGTTCAATGTCATACATCTTTTTTGATGTTGGAAGAGTCTCAAAGTTGTAGATATGTTTTAGTGTTGATGGTTTAAAGAGTTCATCTTCACGGAGAAACCAGAGACCAAATGAGTTAAAGCTTAGTTCAATAGAGTTGATATCTGAACTCTCAATCTCTTCCATAATCTCATCTCGTCTCTCTTTAGAGATGTTTAGATTTGCAGGTGGAATTTTTAGTGTCTCTAACTCATCATCACCTCGAAGTTGTGATAACTGTGAATAGCCTCTAATCTCCGTTATCTCAGAATCAGATGAGATTGATATTCGATAAGGTGTTTCGCTATTAATGGGAAATATATCAACTCTCTCTTGATGAATTGAAAACTCTCCACGATTCTGCACCACCCCGCTATCAATATAGCCAAGATTCGAAAGATTCAGATAGAGGTCGTCAGAGTTAATCATATCTCCAAACTCTAAATCTACGGCTCTTCGAAGCTCTTTTGAAGGAAGAGGCTGTTTTGATGTTGATAAAGGAACAATCAGTGTAGGTCTCTCTCTGGAGTTGTAATAGGTATCGAGGGAGTTAAATATAGAGAATAGCTCATCTTGATAACTTCTAAGTTCATCTAACCTCTCTGCTCTAAAATCTGGAAAGAGAAGAGCTTCGACTTTTAAATAGTCAAAAGTCTGTTTGGCATCTACTCCATCACTATAATTCTCAACAAAGAGAAGATCAATCCTTTTTCGTTCAACAACCATCTCATATAGGTTCATTTGGAATCGTGTCAAGTTTTTATTCCTATCTATTTCGCAGTTTTATTGCTATCTTTATTCTCTTTACTCTGTTTTGTACTATTGTTTGATTGATTACTCTTATCTTCTTCAAAAAGAGCTAGACCAAACTCTATTGCAAACATTTCACTTGTGTTCATATCTTTTACTGATAGTAGAATCCCTTTTTTATCATTTGATTGATATATTAAAAACTCTTCAACACCCTCTTTAAAGATATCAAGACGAACTAAATGTACCTTTTCCATTGTTATAGGAAGTGTAAATTCTCTGGTTGATTCAGCTCTAATCAGTTGATTTGTATCTGGATTGAGAAGCCATTTAACAAAAGCATAGTGACTATTATAAATTGAGTTCTTGGTCTCAAGACTGAGAATTGAGTTTTGAGATGAACTTTTGTTAATAGATACTTTTTTCGCTTCCAAGAGATCTCTTCGAAATAGATTCAAGAATATCTCATTTTTATTTAATTTTATGTCTCTTTCAATTAGAAGAGAGTTTGATCTCTTCAATCCCCCAAGAGTTCCATAGAGAAAAGAGACAATAATCCCAATAATTACTATTGAGAGGATAACCTCTATAAGGGTGAAGCCTCTTCTAGTCATCAATAATACTTCTTGAGAAACTTATTCTCAAGCATAATCTCTACAACATTTTTAAAGATCGGAACAGCAGTTTTTGAAGCGAAATAGCTCTCTTTTGGATCAACTACTGTAACACCGATTGTATATTTTTTCTCTCTATCATTAGCAAAGCCAAAAAATGATGAGTGGTACTTATCAACATATCCACCTCTCTGGGCTATATGTGCTGTTCCTGTCTTTCCACCAATCTCCAGTCCAAGAATCTCAGCATCTTTTCCAGTCCCCTCTTTTACTGTTCTCACAAGAATATTTTTAATCTTTCGTGCTGTTGAAGTAGAGACAACTTCACTATTATCAACTGTTGCACTCTCTCTCATAATATCGTGAAAGATATTATCACTACTTTTAAGATATGCAACACCCTTTGGAATAACTATCTTGCCATCATTGTTAAAGACATTGTAGGCTTTCATCAATTGCATAAAATTGACCATCATTCCATAGCCGTATGATGAGGTAGCTCGATAGATATGGCTATTTAACTGTTGAACTGTATTTATCTCTCCAACAACCTCTCGGCTAACTTCAAGACCACTATTTTCGCCAAATCCAAAACGAGTTAAGCCGTTATAAAAGCTGATTGCATCAAAATCTTTAACTAGTTTTGCCATTCCAATATTACTTGAGTGGATAATAATATCTTCAACCGGAACAAGCTTCATAATATGTTCATCTGTAATCAGTTTTCGACCAACTCGATATCTACCATTTTCACAATCGACCATTTGACCTTTACGAATCTTCTTTTCATCAAGCATAATCCCATAAACAATAGGCTTGATAACTGACCCAGGTTCAAATACATACTCTGTTGCATGGATATTTAGATAACTCATATCTCGAAGGGTTCTTCGTACAAATCTATTTGATGTGGCAAGAGCTACAACATTACCCGTTTCACTCTCCATAATAGAGGCGATAATCTCTTTTGCTTTTAACTCTTCCTGTTTTTGAGAGAGCATAAGTTCAATTCGCTTCTGAAGACTCATATAGATATTTAGATGAACATCAGAACCATCACTTCTCTCCACCTCTTCTCGAGTTCCATTCAGAATCATTACTCCACGAACATCTCGATTTCCACGAACAAAACCATCATTTAGAGGTTTAATATCATCGTTAAATCGCTTTTCGATTCCCTTAATACCATTAACTCGACTATATCGCCCCTCGTGGTACTCATTTGTGTAACCTATAAAAGGGGTAAGGGTATCTCCATAAGGGTATATTCTCTCAGCTCCACTCTCTGAAACAGATAGACCTATATATCTATACTGTCCATTTACATGGTGTCCAACCATTAACCTAGAATTTGTAAGCTCTCTTGAGAGCTTCTGGAGACCTTGATACTGCTGAAAATTCAGCTCTTTAGCTAACTGAACATTACCCTTTCTACTGCTAATTGCTCTTAGTACATCATCAGCAGGAATCCCGCTATAAAGAGAGAACATCTTTGCAAATATTCTAAAGTTCTCTTTTGGAATATCTCGAGTATCAACAGAAGCGGTATATACCTTTGTTGTATATGCAACTTTATAGCCATCAGCGGTAACAATTGAACCCCGCTTAGCTTTCTCTCTATCTTTTACACTGACTCTTGTAATCTCTCTATCTGCAATCGCAACATAGGCATATCTTGAAAAGACTACAAGCATCAATAGAACAAACACAACAAAGATAATTACTACTTTAGTAGATTGTCTCTCTCTCATCAAACTCTCTCTTAAATGTTATAGGCTTAAGCCAGTCCAAAATATATAATAAATTTATCAAATTTGGTATTGACTTTAACTATGCTATTTTACCAAAAGCAGTTCGTGTCAATCATATTTGCAATAAAAGAAATTTTCATTATGCGACATAAGAGTCTATTGTCATATTCTTGAGTTTCTGCTAAAATTAAAAAGGTGCCAAACCTTATTACCACAAGGGTGTGGTAATGGATAGCGGGTTTTTAGAACCCGCTTCTTCAAATCACTTCAATTTCAAAATATCATCTCTATCTAAACTTAAAAGAATTAACAAGGTTATAATGCCATTAAAAAAATAGAGAGTTTATCAATTGAAAAAACAGTACTACTCGTATGGAGATACGATTCAATTCTTTAGAGATATGGAGAGAGCCTACTCAGACCTCATCAAAGTCTCTGTTATTGGAGAGACACATGAAGGTAGGGAGATTATTCTTGTTACACTCTCCATCGATGTAGCGGGGGCTGATAATAAACCGGCTCTACTATATACAGGAACAATTCATGCAAGAGAGTGGATAGGGAATGAGTTAGCAATTAAATTTGTAGAGTATATAGCTGATAACTATCAGTTTGATCCACAGCTTGAGAGTACTCTTCAGACATCTACACTCTATATTGTTCCATCTCTTAATCCCGATGGATTTGAATACTCACGAAAACACTTCTCATTCTGGAGAAAAAATCGACGAAAAAATAGCGATGGAACTTATGGTGTAGATCTGAACCGAAATTTCTCTATCGGTTTTGAGAAAGTGAATGATAAGAGTTCAAACATTTATGGTGGTGAATTCCCTTTTTCTGAGCCAGAGACAAAAGCGATAAAAGATTTTGTTGATTCACACCCAAATATTACAATTGCACTAGATTATCACTCTCAAGGAAATGTATTTTTCCCAGCTCATAAATTTAGACATGAGGCAGAACTTGACGGGACTGATATGAATACACTCTGTGCAAATATGTCTCATGAGATTCAGAAAGTATCTGGACGAACATACGGTATTCATAGAGGCAAACCACCAAGTAAGTTGATCTCTGGAAGCGGTCGAGAGTACTACTACTCAAAAGGTATCATCTCAACAGTTGTTGAGGTTGGGACAAAGAATATTCCAGACTATGCCAAGAGTATGACAGAGAGTATTAATGAACATATTCCTGCTCTTGTAAAAGCTTTCAGTGAGACTATAAACTACTCTACTCTCGCCCCAAGACGAGTTGATAATTTTACAATTGAGTCTGTTGATACCCGAGAGATAACTCTTCAATGGGACTATGAGTTACGAGATGATATATATTTTGAGATATACAGAAATAGTCGTGATAAACAGGCATCTGGCGATCACAATAGAGTTGGGCGAACAAAGTCAAATAGCTTTACAGATATTCAGCTTCAGAGTGGCACAAAATATTACTACACAATTAGAGCAGTGAATCACAAAACAAGAATCAAATCACCATTTGCACCAGTTGTTAAAGCAACTACTCTTCTTGATAGATGTGAATTCTCAAAAAAGATATTTCCAATCAGAAGTGAGACAGGCTATCTTGCTCAAAATAGTCTAGAGGCTAATAGGGGACATTTTGGTAAAAACTCTCTCTTTATTGGAGTAAGCAAAGCTAAGGGAGTTGCAAATGCACTACTATCTTTTTCTCTTGATTCACTTCCAGAAGATGCAACTATTGAGGAGGCGACTCTTCATCTCTATCCAATGAATAGAGTTGGAGCAAAGGTTGAGAAGTATGGAGAGTGGAATGTCTCAATTTTAAATGATGAGATAGGAGATATCTATGATTTTCAACAAGTTGAAGATGCCTCGATTGTTGGGCATGTTGGTGATGCTCTAAAATCACAAAACCTTACACAAGGGATATGGAATCACTGGGAGTTCTCAAAGTTTGAGGCTCAAATGCTTCAGAGTCAGTTAGCTAAAGGGTTGGTTAGGTTTAGAGTTGATGGACCAAAAGAGCTACCTCTTGGTGAAGATTCTCAAATAATGCAGTTTGACATCGGCTATGGAACTTTTGGAGGTGGTCTTGAGTATCGACCATATTTAGATATTAAGTATAGATTACCATCAAATGAAGTTAGTTTTGACCCAGAACTATCTATTACAGTTTCGAAAAATAGTGTGATTGAGAATAGTCTTAAAGTAGGTTTTGATGGAGATGGCGACAAGATATATGGGGCTGTTGAGTTTGCCATTGATAATCTTCCAGCTCCAGAGACAACAGTGATAACAGAGGCTTATATAGAGGTTGAGAGTGGAGTTCGTCCGAAAAGTAAAGAGGATATCCGATTCTATTTTGAGCTTGTTGATATAGACTCAATAGATGATTATGACTCTATACGAAATCGACAGAAGATAGATTTTATAGGATATGAAGCATCAAACCATGAGCTAATTCAAGGTGAGAAGAGATTCTTTATATTTGATAGCAATCTAAAGTTAAAACTGGAAGATATGCATAGAGCTGGAAGAAATATTAGAGTTGTTGGGAGAGCTACATCACCAAATAGCGATACAAAAAACAGAGAACTTACTTGGTTAAAACCAAAACTTGTTGTTAAGTATATTGAGAAGAGAAAAGCTCCAGTTGCAACTGTGTCAAATCTTCAGATTTCTGAAGAGAAAGGTATGATTAAACTATCTTGGGACAATCCAAAAGATAGTGATTTTAAAGGGTGCTATGTTATCCGAAACAGCTTCCACCCACCAAAGAACTTCTCTGATGGTGTTAAGCTCTATGGTGGAGTTGATAGCTACACATATGATAACTTTGGGTCAATGGATAAGAGTAAATATTATGCAGTATTTACTTATGACTCTGTCCCTAACTTCTCAGAACCTCAGTTTATTGAGTATCTGGCAAAATAGATTTCTGGAGAATAGTAGGTGAAAGTTTTTAGCGGTTTTAGATTTCAAGGTGAAGAGACCCTTTTTAAAAAACATCTTTTAAACTCTGAATATAGTGTTGCAGGATTTAGCTATGGGGCAATAGAGGCTTTTGAACATCTTTTAGATAGCAATCATAGAATAGATACTCTTCAGCTATTCTCTCCAGCCTTTTTTCAAGATAGAGATGAGAAGTTTATTAGAACTCAACTTCTTCATTTTAAAAAAAGCCCTGAACTCTACACTGAGAACTTTTATAAAAACTCTTTCTATCCGGCAGAAGTTTTAGATAATCATAGAGCTGAGAGAGGTGATTACAACTCTCTTGAGAGACTTTTAAGGTATAAGTGGAGTCGAGACGAACTGAAAAGAGTGGTTGAATCTGGTGTAAATATTGAGGTGTTTCTTGGTGAGAAAGATACTATTATCAACTCAGATAAGGCGATGGAGTTCTTTAAAGAGTTTGCCACAGTCTGCTATATTAAAGGTGCAGGTCATACTCTTTTAAAATAGAGCAAAAAGAGATAAGTAGGAGAAGCAATGGTTAATTTAAATAATATAGATGAGAAAGTTGAGATTGAGTATCCAACAGAGTGGAGATATAAGGTGATTGGCGAGTCAGAAGATAGTTTAAGACGAGCTATTGATGAGGTTCTGGAGAGTAAAGAGTATAAGTTAAAGCACTCCAACAAGAGTAGAAATGGCAAGTTCATCTCTCTTCAAGCCTCTTTGATAGTAGAGAGTCAAGATGAGCGAGACTCTATTTTTGTCAATTTAAAGAGTCGGGCAGAAGTGCGAGTGGTGATTTAATCGCTATTTCTGGTAAAATCGCTACCACTATATTAAACACGGCGGTATCAATAATTTGATAAGAATGTTTATTAAGATAATTTCTATAACAGGATTTTTAATGGCTAGTTCAATCCCAGAATATTTTGAAGAGAATCTCTCAAATGGTCTCCGTGCAGTTGTTGTCCCTTTAAAAAATGGGAGCGGAGTTGTTAGTACAGATATATTCTATCGAGTTGGATCTCGAAACGAAGTTATGGGTAAGAGTGGTATTGCCCATATGCTTGAACACCTCAACTTTAAATCTACAAAGAATCTTCAAGCGGGTGAGTTTGATAAGATAGTTAAAGGGTTTGGTGGAGTCAATAATGCATCGACCAGTTTTGACTTAACACACTACTTTATTAAGTCATCAACAGAGAATATGGAGAAGTCACTAAACCTATTTGCAGAGTTGATGCAGAATCTATCTCTTACAAATAGTGAGTTTCAGCCAGAGCGAGATGTTGTTCTTGAAGAGAGATATTGGAGAACAGATAACTCACCATTTGGATTGTTATACTTCACTCTGTTTAATACAGCTTTTGTATATCACCCATATCATTGGACTCCTATTGGATTTGTTGAAGATATCAAAAACTGGAAACTTCTTGATATTCGTAATTTTCATAAGAAGTTCTACCAACCTCAAAATGCAACTATCGTTATAGCTGGAGATGTTGAACCTGAAGAGGCATTTACATCTATTAAAAAAGAGTTTGAGGGAATTGAAAATAGAACCAAATCATCAATTCAAGAACACCACTTTGTTGAACCGGAGCAGTTTGGTGAAAAACGAGTAACTATCCAGAAAGAGAGTGAAGTTGAGTATATCGCTCTTGCTTTCAGAATACCAAACTATCAACATGAAGATCAGGCGGTGTTAAGTGTTATTAGTGAGATTCTTAGCAGTGGGAAGAGTAGTCGTCTTCATAAAAATCTTGTTGTAAAACAAAAGTTAGTCAATCAGATTTATGCTTACAATATGGAGAGTATTGATGAGAACCTCTTTATGTTCATGGCAGTTGCTAATAAGGGTGTAAAAGCTGAAGATGTGGAAGAGGCTATCTGGAGTGAAATAGAGACTTTGAAGAGTGAGAAAGTCTCTAAAAAAGAGCTGAAAAAGATAAAAACAAATGTTCGTTCAGAGTTTATATACGGTTTTGAGGGTGCTTCTGAGACAGCAAATCTATTTGGTAGCTATTTTGCAAGAGGCGATCTCACTCCTCTACTAAACTTTGAAGATAGAGTTGAGAGTATGAAGCCAAAAGATATCTTAGAGGTTGCAAATAGATACTTCTCTAAAAATCGAGCAACAGTTGTCATATACAAGTCGGATAAATAATAGGAAGTTTGCTATATATATAGCAGTTTAGTTGCCGTATTTAATACGGCAATCTACTATATTTTGCTCTTAATCTTATGAGCGATTTTCCAAGCATTTCTACAAAATGAGAGTATATAAAGGGTCTTGTAAATTTTATTAACACCCTTTACCTTTTTTAGCTCCGCCCTTGCACCTTTCCAATCACCAATTGATATTAGATATTGAGCTTTATAGTATGTAACTTTTGCATAGGCTACCCTCTTTTCGTAAGGGTACTGCTCAGCAAATTTGGGATTCTCTCTGAATATATCATCAAGAGTCTCCCGTGTCTCAATCCACCATCTATCAATCTTCTTTGAAGTTAGTGAATCAGAGAGTTTTCTATACTTTACAAGCTCATCTGGAATAACAGCAACTTTATGTTTTGAGGCAATCTTTAAAAATAGGTCAAAATCTGGAGAGAACTCTTTTTTATCATCAAAGAGTATCTGTATATCGTTTCGAATAACAACACTCTGCATATTTATCTCATATCTAAGAAGTTGTTGAGGAAAGACATAACCACTTTTTGCTACTGGTATCTCTTTTCCAATGGTTTTTGACTCTTTGTTAATCAGAGTTGCACCTGTATAGCACATCTGATAATCTCCAAACCTCATCACCCTCTCTTGTGTCTCAAGCTTCTCTGGATACCATAAGTCATCTGTATCAAGAAATGCTAAAAATTCACCTTCACATAGATGAAGCCCATGGTTTCTAGCCTCTCCGAGGGGAAGAAGTTTATGTGTTTTATGATACTTAATCTTTTCACCATAACTTTTCGCAATCTCTGCACTGCTATCAGTAGAGCTATTATCTATAAAGATAATCTCCCAATCTGTAAAAGTTTGGGCAAACACTGAATCAATAGCCTCTTTAAGATACTTTTCACAGTTGTAACAGTTCATTAAAATTGAGAAAACTACCATTTTATATCTTCTCCAATAATCTAAATATAGCTTCTATCTCTTCTTTAAAGTAATTTTGGAATGTGATAGTTGTTCTATTTTGCAACTTCTCTATATCAACTTGAAGCTCTCCATAACTGCTATTATCATCTCGGTTAATTTTTATATTCAGCATCTCTCCATAACTCTCCAAATAGACCTTTTGCACAAGTTGAGCAATCTCTATAATTGATGTTGTTTTACCAGAGCCTAAATTATATGTATCCGACTCTCTCCACTGAAAACTATCTTCAATCACTTTGGCTACATCACCCATATAGATAAAGTCTCGTCTAGCCTTTCCGTTACTGTTTAAGACTATCTCTCTCTTTTCAAAAGCCATTTTTGAGAGATCATTAAGAACTAGATACCACTTTGATGACTCTAACTCTTTTGGAGAACCATAGCTATTAGTTAATCTAAAAATAGTGTATGGAAGACCTATGTTTCTATGAAACTGTTTAACATACTCTTCCGCAAAGAGATGAGTTAATGCATAATCATTTTTTGGTTCAGGTTGAGTATTTTCAGAGATAACTCCGCTACTTTTTCCGTAGATATGGAAAGTGCTAAAGTAGATAAACTTTTTAACTCCTCTATTTTGAATCGCTTGTAGAATATTCCGTGTTCCAAGAGAGTTAATTTCAAGAGCTTTTTTAGGATAATCAGGTAGAAAGAACTCGTTAAAACTTGCAAGATGAACTACATAATCTATCTCTTTTGGGAGCTGACTTTGAAGCTCCTCTAAGTTACGAATATCACAGCTAATAAGTTCAAAACCACCATCAATATCTACACCTCTTGCTGATTGACGATTCGAGAGAATATAGAGTTTAAAACCCTTGTGAATCAGATAATTGCTAACCCAACTTCCAAGATTTCCGAGTCCTCCTGTAACTAATACACTATTGCCACTCATATTTAATCTCTTCCAGTGGAATATTGATAGCCTCTTCTGGATTGTGTTCCATATCTGCAATATTAATCACTAGGTTATATTCTTCAACCCCTCGAAAAGCTACCCATAGGTTAGGTGGAACAGTTAAACGGTGATATGACTCTGGAGAGAGAGTAAATATTTTGAACTCTTTCTGATTATCATCTGTCATGACAAACTCAACTTCCCCAACAGGAACAGCAAGATTTAGAGTCATTTGGGTATGTTTTTTCCACCCTTTAATATCTCCTTGATGGACAGTTGTAAAGTATGCTTCACCAAACCCATTAAACCCATTTGACGATTTCTTCATAATATGAAAAATATCACCCTTTTGATGAAAGATCTGCTTCTCTTCTGTGTAGATTATTCTGCTTAAACTCATAAAAAACCTTTATAGATATATCACAGAACTCTTCTCTATTCTGATAAATCTACTATCTTGGAGATAGTGCAGAATATCTTCAATCTCCTCTTTTTTAAGAGCCTCTTTTCTGAAGAGAGAGCTAATCTGATTCTTAAATGTCTCAACTTTTCCTGCTCGTGAGAAGTTTGGTTGTGAGTATCTTTTTATCACCTCTTGACCCAGAGTGATAACTCTCTGATGATACTGATTTGATGTTTTTCCAACTTTTGGCTTTGGATTCTCTTTATGAAAATTAGATCGAAGTTCTATCTCTCGACCACTATTTTGAATATAGAGGCGAACAGCTTCAAATCCCTTATCTTGAGAGACAATGATAAATTTTGTATCTATATCTTCTGTCTCATGATGCGAACCAACCTCAATAGATAGAGTAAAGTCAAGAGCATTTTTTGTTGTTGCATCAACTTTAACTATCTTAAAAAGAGATGCACTCATAAGATTGATAAGAGTCTCTATCTGCAAACTACTCTGTTTTGAACCTGCAAAGAGAATAATTTCACTCTCAATATCATCTCGCTTCTTAAACTGTAAATTTTGAATATTCTCAAAATCTACAAAAAATATCTCTCTCTTCACTCTAATCTCCAAACTATCTTAATTTTTTTGCATTTTTGATGAACTCTCTCACTTTTTGATGAGACTTCTTCCCTTTTGACTCTTCAACTCCACTGCTTACATCAACTCCATAGAAACCGAATCCATCAAGCTCTTTTAAATTATCTGGATTTAGTCCTCCAGCGATAATAGTCTTGCTGTTATCTCTATCTCGAAACCAATCAAGATTTAACCGTTTTCCAGCTCCACCATACTCTTCAACAAAAGCATCAACAAACTTAATCTTGTCACCATATCGATTTAGATCATCTCTGTTTTTTGCTCGAACAACATGAATATATGGAACTTCCAGTTTTGCAACCTCATCATCAGATATTTCAAAATGGAGTTGAGCAAGAGTTATTCCACTCTCCTGAAAAGTTCGATTAATCTCATCTGCGGAAGCATTGACAAAAAGACCTACCTTTTCAATCTGTTGGGGAATTTTAGAAGTTATCTCTTTCACTTTTTCAGGTGATATATATCGAGGAGAGCCATTCCAAAGGAGAAAACCGAGAGCATCAGCTCCACTCTCAACAGCAAACTCCGCATCTTCCAGATTTGTAATACCGCATATCTTAATAAACATTGGGGATTACATCTGAATTCTAGTTATCTCTTTATAAGCACTCAATGCTTTATTTCGCACCTCTAACATTGTCTTCATTGTAAGTTCAGCTCTATCAATAGCTAGTGCTGCCTGATGTAGATCTTTCACCTGTCCAGTAGCTATATCTGTCATCGCCTTTTCAGAAGTTTTTTGACTCTGATTCAGCTCCCGAACACTATCTTTAAGGAGTTTTGTAAAGCTTTCACTATCTCCATTAAAGGTCTCTATCTTGTTGGCTTGGCTATTTCCGTTAAGTCCTATTCCATCTATTCGTAACATTAAATTCTCCTATTAACTCATTAAACTGATAGCACTCTCTGCTATATTCTTCGCACTCTGAAGAGCTGAAACATTCGCCTGATATGATCGTGTAGCTTCGATGAGGTCAGCCATCTCAACAACAGGATTGATATTTGGATATGCAACATAACCCTTGCTATCTGCATCTGGATGAGATGGATCATATTTCATCTTTGGTTCGCTATCATCTCGAACAACCTTATCAACAACAACACTCATTGTTGGAGGTGAAGCCACTTTTCCCATAGCTCCCTCTTTTAATGGGTCTTCATACTTTAGAAGTTGAGAATCTTTCTCAAGTTGAGCATTTAGCTCCTTATCAAAGTTGATAGCTTTGAACACAACCTCTTGTCGTCGATATGGACCACCCTCGGAAGTTCGAGTTGTCTGAGCATTTGCGATATTTGAACTTATTACATTTATTCTAGCTCGTTGTGCCGAAAGCCCATATCCGTTAATATCAAAGTTTGATAAAAATCCCATTTTTAACTCCTATTTTTAGTTGAGTTTCTCGGAAGCAGATACAACTGCTCTGAAGATGTTTGACTCTTTACGGAGACCAGAGACAAGAGCTTTATACATAATTGAGTTCTTACTCATCTCAGTTGTCTCAACATCTAAATCTACACTATTTCCATCATTTCTTGCGCCATGACCATCTCGAAAAAAGATAGTCGATTTCTCTGGACTCTCCAGATCTCCATCGATATGCGACCCTTCTGTCTGAGCTAATCTCAACTCATCATCACTCTCTTCACTAAAAGCCTTTTTTGCTTCTGTTTGAAGAGCCTTTTCGAAAGCTATATCTCGAGGTCTATAAAATGGTGTATCGATATTTGAGATGTTACTCGCTATCATCTTTTGACGAGTAGCTCGGCTATTTAGAGCCGATACCATAAAATCGTGGGCTTTACTAATATCCATCTTCCTACCTTTCTCGCTGTTCTAACAGCTCTTTTGCAACTTGACGATCATCAAAAGGGAACTTCTTATCATAGATAATCTGATACTCTTCATCACCCTTTCCAAGAATCAGAATAACATCTTCACCACTCTGAAGCTCTATTGCTCGTGCTATCGCCTCTTTTCGATTAAGAATAACTTCTACACTCTCTTCATCTTTCATACCCTCAAGAATCTCTTTTGCAATCTCTTCTGGGTCTTCAGATCGTGGGTTGTCTGATGTAATGATCGTATGTTTTGCATACTTCTTTGCAACTGCTCCCATTTTTGGTCGTTTACTCTTATCTCTATCTCCACCTGCACCAAAGACAACTATAACATCTTTCTCTCGAAGTGAGTTTAAGACCTGCTCCATTCCGTCAGGAGTGTGTGCAAAATCTACAATAACAAGAGGCTCTTCACTTACAACTTCCATTCGACCAGCAACCCCATAGAAGTTTTCCACCTCATCGGAAATCTCTCTCAAACTCTTGTTAGTTAAGAGTTTAACAGCTGAGACGGCAGCAAGAATATTGTAGAGATTAAAGAAACCATACATATTACTATGGAAATCTTCAACCTCTTGGAAAAATTGAACCATTCCAGAGAGACCATCGGTCATTGAGTATGCCAACATCTTGAAGCTACTTCCACTCTCCAGTGAGTATGTGTAGGCATTCTTATAGTTGAAATCGATATATTTGTCATCTTTGTTTAATAACTTCATACTCTCATCAGCAAAGAAGCTATTTTTAACATCGATATACTCTTTCATAGTTTTATGATAGTCGAGATGGTCACCTGTAATATTGGTGTGAATTTTGAGGGCAAAATCTAGTGTTTCCACTCTCTTCTGTGCAATAGCATGGGAGCTAACCTCCATCACAAAATATTCACAACCATCAGCAACTGCTTGATAGATATGGCGATATGTGTCTAAAATTGGTGGAGTTGTATGGGTATGCTCTTCAACTTTGGAGTCATTGATATAGAAACCTCGACTACCCTGAAGAGCTACACCGTAACCCAAATCAAGAAGAATTGAGTATATTAGAGATGAGGTAGTTGTTTTTCCATTTGTTCCTGTGACACCAATAATTTTGATGGAATTAATACCAAACAACTCTTTAATATCATTTAGCTCTATCTTCTGAGAACAGTTGGATGAGTCAAAATCTCTATTTTGAGAAGTTAATAGAAATGCGGTCTCACTATCACAAAACCGACTATCATCAGTTATATACTTATAATCCCTGTTGGGAACTGCTAACTTTCTCAAGCTTTTGCTCTTATTTGAAGTTTATCAGCAAGAAACTGCAGACTCTTATCATTTGGAAAAGTTGATAGAGCACTCTCTAGATAGTTAAGGGCAGCACTGTAAAAGCCATATTTAATAAGATTATTTAGGAAATCTATTAGGTCTCCCTTGTTTGTAATAATAACTTTTGTTGTAAATACAATATCTTCAAAAGCTCGTTTAAACCCTTTTTCTTTAACTGCAATCTCTTTGAAGTCTGCATAACTAATTCCATCTGCATACATCAACTGCTCTTTAAGAGGTTCATCAAATATCTTATTAAGTCCAAGCTGTTTATTATCGAGAGAGTCAAGAATTGACTGAATAACATCTTCTGGATTTGGAATCTCCTCACCAAGTAGAATAGTGTAGTAGTCATAGAGAGCCTCGCCACCATTCTCTTTATTCATTACCATCTCTGTTAATATAACAAGCATTTGAGCTTTTCTGCTATATGGGTTACTCTCTAATATCTTTGAGTAGTTTAGTAGAGCTTGACTATACTTCTCCTCATTAAAGAGTTTTTCAGCATCGTTAAAGAGTCTCTTCTCTGCTATTGTCATCAAACTACTTTGGCACGGAGATCCCTAGCTTTAGCATGGGGAGGAAGTGCCTTCTCCTTTAAAATTTTTTGTATAATTCCAACAGTGGAGTTGGAGAAATATATAAACAAAATACCTACTAACAGGTCGCTTTTGGCGATTTAACAAACTATTCAACTGTTAGTACCTTTGTTGAACAAAAGTAAAGGTCAGCGAAAAGCTAACCCGTACGGGTGTGTCAAGCATCCAGATTAAGAGTTATCTCTTAATCACAAGCCCCTAGTTTTTTTAGCTATGGGGTTCTTGACATCTCTCCTTTAGATTAATTACAGTTTATCTAACTGATTCTCCATACCAAATGGGACATTGATAACCTCTAGCTCTGGATGAATATTTAGTCTGAGGTCTCTCTCAACTCCATATTTTAGAGTATCTCCACTACTAGCACACCCAACACAAGCACCAAGTAACTGAACATAGACTTTAGAGTTTAAAACATCGATAAACTTTATATCTCCACCATCAAGAGCTAACTTTGGTCTTATCTTCTCAATAAGATTGCTTACAACTGGTTTCAACTCATCATCTGTAAATGGAATCAAAATCTTTCCTCTATATCTAAATTAAAGAATAATTATAGCAATTTAAAGTTCTGAGGTTTGGTAGAGTTCTTTAACCATTGTTTTAAACTGCTCACCTCGATCTACATATGATCTGAATTGATCAAAACTAGCTGATGCTGGTGAGAGAACTGCTAACTCATCAGGTTGCAACTCTAGGCTAATATCTTGAACAGCTTGAAACAGGGTCTCTGAAGCTACCGACTCTAATTTGTAGCTGTTTGCTAAATCAACAACTTTTAGACTATTTTTTCCAATTGCAAAGATTTTCACTCTATACTTGCTCAGCAGTTTAAACATCTCGTTCCAGTCCGCACCTTTGTCTTCACCGCCAAGAATGAGATAGAACCTCTTCTCTTTTGGGATAGATTGAACCATTGAGATAGTTGAACTTGGATTAGTAGCTTTACTATCATTTATCCAAATTCTGTTCTTGGAGTCTTGAATAGCCTCTTGTCGATGAGCTGATCTCTGAAAAGAGTTTATCTTCTGATAATCTACCTCATCAAATAGGATCTTTTTAACTGCTAGAGCTAAAATAGCATCTAAGAGAAACCCACCACTAAACTCTATCTTCTCTAAATCAAAACCAAATTTCTGAGCAAGATCACTTGAATCTCTATATGTGATTAGATACCCTTCAGTATCAATATCTTTGTACTTTTCTGGAACAATAGCAACCTCACCCTCAAGAAGATGATAGATAGGTTTTAGCTTACTCTCTTCATAATTGTCAAAGCCGTTATGCCAATTTTCATGATCAGGGGTAATTGGGAGTAGAACATATAAATTTGGTTTAGCATATTTTGTATAGTGAAGCATAAAAGAGCTTGTTTCAAGCACCCAGATTGAAGAGCTTGGATTTAACACTCCAAGAGGTGTTCCTATATTTCCTCCACTCTCTGCATATCGATCTTTTAGAAGATGGGTAATCATCTCTGTTGTTGTTGTTTTACCGTTTGTCCCACTAACCCAAATAGAGTAAGGGAACTCACTATATCTATAATATAGGTCGTACTCACTTATAAGGTTCTCTTCAAACTGCTTCACGATAGAGTGATATGGCGGAATCGCAGGAGTTGGAATAAATATATCACCACTCTTTAAGCTCTTTGGAAATTGTGATGAGTGGATTGCCTCATTAATTTTACGATCATCATATATCTTATCAACTCCAAACTTCTCTACAATAGCTTTAGTTGTTTTACCATATCCTAGAAGATATATATTCTCTCTATTTACCATTATGTCCATTTGCCTCAACTACCTTATCTCGACCACCCTCTTTAGCTTTATAGAGAGCAGTATCAACCTCTTTATACATCTCATCAATCGTAATAGGATCATCACCATACTTATAGTAGATACCTATCGAAACAGTTAAAACACCTTTATTATCATTCCCTTTATGCTCTATCTCTAAAGATGAGACTCTCTGTCTAAGTCGATTAGCAAGATGTCGTCCAATCGATTCACTATCTGCAAACAGAAGAACTGCAAACTCCTCTCCACCAAGTCGGAATACATAATCATCTGAGCGGTTAAATGTCTTTTGTAGAGTTGTGGCAACTTTCTGAAGAGCTATATCTCCAGCTTGATGACCATATCTATCGTTATACTTCTTAAAGTTGTCAATATCCATTAACATAAATACAAGAAGAGTCTGATTTCTTCTACCGATATTGATCTGTCTCGGCAACATATCATCAAAATGTCTACGGTTATAGAGATTGGTTAGTCCATCTCGAACAGATATCTCCTCTATCTTTTTACGATCTGTAATATCTTGTCTAATAGCTGTATAACCAATAATATTATTAAAGAAGTCAAAGTCTGGTGATATTGTCACTTTCACCCAATAGAAGTCTCCATTCTTTTTCTTGTTTTTTATTTCACCTGTCCATATATCTCCCTCAGATATAACACTCCACATCTCTCGAAACATCTCATCACTCATATCTTTATGTCTGACGATATTATGATCATGTCCAATTAATTCGTGTTTGCTATATCCTGATATATCGATAAATGCTTGACTAACACTAGAGATAATTCCATCAACATTTGTTGATGAGGTGATGACATGATTATCAACAAGTTTAAGATATCGAGACTGCTCCTCCTCATTTTGGAGTTTAAAAAGGTAGCTAGAGAGAATATTGAGAGTATCTTTTAAGAGTTTTAACTCTCTTTTAGTTGGTTCATCTTTATTTGTTGTGGAGAATTGAAGAACACCTATCAGTTGATCTGTGTATCTTAAAGGTGCTGTAACCAGATAGTTGCTATTGATATTGAGAACTCCTGCAGGAATAGCTTTATGTACTTCTCTGACATCTATATCATAGACAATCTCTCCAATTAACCCTTCACTTGGTTCAATACTATTTTTCACATCTGAAGGAAGAACACCATAAGTTGCACCTAGATACATCTTTCTATTCTTTTTTGAACATATATATAAAAGAGCATTAATCGAGCCAAACCTCTCTGCAATAGCAGTGAGCCCATCTCGTGCAACCTCTTGAGAAGTTGAAGCTTTAGATACTCTCTCGGTTATATCTTTAATAAATTTATCTCTATATAGTATTAAACGATTCTCATTTTTATATAGAATCATCTGAAGCACCATTCGATAAATAGTGTAAATAATCAGAAGTATCATAACTACAAATAGAGCTACTTTATAAAGAAACTCCTCTTTCAGGCTCTTCTCTCTCTCCAGTAATCTATCTTCAAGAGTTGAAGCACTCATAAAGACGAGACTCTTAGCGGATTCAACTGCTCTTGATATTTCGAGAAGATATCTGTTGTAGTCAATCTCTTCAGAGCCATCAATAATATGTAGAGTTCTATACTCTATCTGCTCTATTTTTGACTCAAGATCATTATAAAGAGCATAGATATGTGCCTGATACAGAGGAGACAATTTTGACATATGCTCTTTAATAGAGTATTTAACTCTATTTAATCGCTCGATATATATCTCTAAAATCTGATGTGAAGTTCCATCTTTCGAAATAATCTCTTTTGTTCCATATTTACTTAAAGTCCCTACAATTTCACTTAATTCAGGTATATGATGAAAAATAACATAGAGCATAGAGTTTATATTGTGATCGTCTTCAGCAATTTGCTTCTGTTCATCAACAATCTCTATGATAGAGTTTGTAAGTAACTGAAATAGTTTTTGGTAATCGGGGCTCTCATTTTTATGGTTTAATACAGATAGAAACTCTTCTGATAGGGGATTTGGGGCTAATTGAGTAATCTCTCTCTGTAAGATATGGCTACTATCAACAACCCCTTTTTGAAACTCTTCTCTATCCGGAAAAAGTTCCGCAAAGTAGCCTATTCCCTCTCTCTCTTGAGTTAAGAAGTATATATTAACGATTGAGTTTCCCTCTCGTATTCCAGCTACATTGCTATTGATACTGCCAAGGGTAGTTCGAAAATTAAAACTGTAACTGATAAACATATGTGTAACAACTAAGAATATCACTAATCCTATAAAAGTTGTAATTCTGTATTCACTAAAATCTAGCCTCATAATGCACTTTTAAATTGTACTCTCTACGAAAAGTAGATTTAAAATTATGCCGTGAAAAAGCTAATCTAAAAGTTAGACAAACATATTATCTATCAGCCGTGTATTACCAACTCTAACAGCAACTAAAATAATCGAGTTTCCAATCTCAACACTCTCAATGTTTTGAAAGTCTCTCCGAACTATCTCAACATAATCAATATCAAGCTCCTGAAGAGCATTTAACATTCTGTTGATGATTACAGAGGTTGATCGCTCCCCGCTCATTATAAGTTTTGAACCTATCTCAAGAGATTTTGGAATTGCCAAAGCTCTATCTCTTTCACTATGAGAGAGGTATCGATTACGACTGCTTAGAGCCAATCCATCTCTATCTCTTATAATATCAACAGGGACAATATTGACTCTTAAAAATAGCTCTTTTACCATCTGCTGAATTAGTGCAAGTTGCTGAGCATCTTTTTTGCCAAAGTAAGCATTTTGAGGCTGAACAATATTAAGAAGCTTTAAGACAATCTGCAACATACCATTAAAATGACCTATTCGATGAAACCCCTCAAGAGTAAAGCCCCTCTCTTTTGGAGCTAGAATTGAGAGTTCATCAGAAAAATAGACCTCATCAACATCTGGTAGAAATATATAATCGACTCCAGATAGACGACACACCTCCCTATCTTTATCGAAAGTTCGAGGGTATTTTGAGAAATCCTCACCCTCAAGAAATTGGGTTGGATTTACGAATATAGAGACAACAACAACTCTGTTCTCAGCTCTAGCTCGATCAATCAGGGCTTTATGTCCATTATGCAAAGCACCCATTGTTGGAACAAATCCAACTGAACTTTCCTTATCTAATCTATTTCGTAAATCCGCAACTCTGGTAATAACTTCCAACTAATCTCCTAGCTATTTTTGAGCTTTGTATAGAAGTGGTTCATAGCATCCATATAGCCATCAACACTTCCACAATCAAATCTCTCTCCTTTAAATTTATAAGCTACAACTTTACCATCTTTTGCCAACTCTTTCAGGGCATCAGTGATCTGAATCTCTCCACCAGCACCAGCCTCTGTTCTATCAAGAATCTCAAAAACATCTGGAGACAAGATATATCTTCCGATGATTGCTAGATTTGTTGGAGCATCTTCAGGCTTTGGTTTCTCAACCATCTCTGAAACTCGATAGACTCCACTCTCCTCTTCAGTTCCAGCAATGACTCCATAACTCTCTGTCTTCTCATTTGGAACTTCCATAATTGCCACAACTGAACATTGGTACTTCTCATAAACTTCAACCATCTGTTTCATCACACCATCTTCAGAACCTGTCTCGCAAACATCATCAGCAAGAACTACACCAAAAGGCTCATCTCCTATCATTGATTGAGCTTTATTGATAGCATCACCCAGACCAAGCATTGCTCCCTGTCGTCGGAATGTAAAAGTTCCCCTTTCGATGAGGTCATTAATTGGATTGAGAAGTTTTAACTTCTTAGGTTTTGCCTGAAGTTCTGTCTCAAGTTCATAGTTTTTATCGAAGTAGTCCTCAATTGCACTCTTTCCTCGTCCAAGAATAATATTGATTTCGTCTAGTCCCGCATCGATAGCCTCTTCAACACCATAGTGAATTAGTGGCTTATCCATAACTGGTAACATCTCTTTTGGAACTGACTTTGTTGCAGGTAGAAATCTTGTCCCATATCCTGCTGCTGGAAATAGACACTTTTTAACTTTTGACACTTGAACCCTTTATAACTCTTGATTTAAAAGTGGCAATTATAACAATATTTAAGTATTTAGCAATTTTTTTAAACAACTAATATTTTTTGTAAAATATCGAAAAAGATTGATAAGCAGGACAGAAGTTTATGGCATTTTTTCGAGACCCATTTGAAAGTAGTAGTTTAGAGGCTGAAGATAAACTAAATAGAATTCGACTCCAATTAAAAGGGATTGAAAAGTCAGAACTTGATAGCTATATCTATATTCGCGGTGCTTTAGAGCATGATGCAAAACTGGAGGAACTCTTCTACTCAGATAGCTCCATCGAAGAGAAGAGTTTAGACTCATATAAAAGTATGGATAAATCTGAGAATGAGTACATCTCAAAATTAAATGAGATTAAGAAGAGTCTTGAACCTGAAAAGCCGACATCTGATGCTTACCATCAAGCCAGTGAATTTCTTGAGGATAAAGAGGTTGCTAGAAGATTTGAGATAGATGAGTATTTTCCTGCGAGAGAGAGAAATATATATTTTCATCTTGAATTTCTCTTTAATAACAACCCAAAAGTGTTAATGGAGTCTGTCTTTCCTAGACTTCAATACTTAAAGACAAAGAATATGTTCAGTCTTCTCCGTTTTAAGTTTTTAGATAGTAACTGCCATGGTGAGGTGTTAGAAGATGATGATATTGCTACAAAAAAAGAGAAGCTTAAATATTTTCAATTTTGTGAAAGCTGTATATCTGAGTTAAGTAGATTTGGAAATAGAGTAGAGAAAGATGGTGTCTTTAGATATACAGGGCTGGATCTTGATAAAGAGAATCTACTAAACCTATCTTTTCGACTTCTTCTCTCTATTTTACAGATGTCACTCACTAGATATCTGAATCTTGAGCTAACTGAAGAGGAGATTATATTTTTAGAGAAGATAGAGAGTGGTCATAAACTTATTGAGAGTGCAAATCGGGCAAAGAAACCTTTTAAGGAGATTGAAGATGCCAAAAAGATGGTTGAAGAGTTGGAGAAGTTACGAAGACTTATTGAGTTGGCAGATGAGTCGAATCTCATAACCTCAATCAGCGATGGAAAGCTAGTTGAAAAGGCAGAGGAGTTAGTTGAAATTATTGAGAAAGCTCAGGGGGAGTATCTACGAGGAGATATATATGAAGCTGACCACTCTGAATATAAGGAGGGGGAGTTAAACCTCGACTCAATGACTGAAGATAGCTCTTCAGATGATTCCGATGAGACACCTCTAAGAAAAGAGTTTAATCAGATTGAGAAGTTTATAAAAGATCTAAAAACTTCAAAGATTAAAAAGAGAGAGGGGTTAGATAAACTAATTAGCGATAGTGCCAAACAGGAGCCAAACTACTATCGATATCTTAATCAGACAATCTATATACTTCAATTCTTTAAATTTGACACATCTAAAAACTTAAGTCAGTTTTTAAAAGATGTTGATAGCTACGGTGTTTCAACTTTTGAGCCAGATTCACTCCAGAGATTTTATAGTAACGAAGAGCTAACAGTATGGGAACTCCTGAATGGAAATTATGAACAGCTTCAAAATATCTATAAAAAACAGTTTGCTCAACTAAAGAAGTTTGATCATGGGTTTGAGTTAGCAAAACAGTTAAACTCAACTATCTTAAAATATGGAGCTACTCTAAAGGAGCTAAAGAGTCCTGATTAATCTCTTAAATCAATAATAAGCATGATTTGAGTAAAATAATAGTAGTCAATAAAATAGCTATGTGAAGTACCCCGCCGTAAACGGCGAGGCTTCCTAGACTGAACCTGCCCATGGGAAAAGATTTGGTTTTCATC
>JAMJTX010000044.1 GCA_024281215.1 Candidatus Thiovulum karukerense
ATTTAAGTGTGTCTCAAAATCATAGATATAGTTTGATATTAGATCTTTATTTGAGTTAAAGTTATCAAGATCGTTTTTAAGGTTTAGCCCTAAATAGAGCATTACCAACATTGAGAGGAGTGTGACTAGCAACCTTGGGTCTCTGTAAGATGTGTTCATTTTATTACTCAGTCTTGTAGAATGTTTTAGGAATCTCACCTGTTAGGCTCTTTAAGAAGTTCTCAATATCATCTATCTCATCTGGAGAGAGTAGAACACCAACATTAGTATATCCCATAATGTGAATAGCCTCTTTCAGGCTATGGATATTACCATCGTGAAAATATGGAAATGTCTTCTCAATATTTCTTAGTGATGGTACTCGAAAAACATCTCTATCTCTTTGGGCATTTGTCAATTGAAATCTATCATCAACCCGTGTGCTATTACTTGGATAATCAATTACAGCTCCAAATTTCTGATATGAGTTACCTCCTAAGTTTATGCCGTTGTGACAAGACACACAGCCATATGATTTAAAAAGATGAAAACCTCTCTTTTCACTACTTGAAAGTTCAGCTTCATTTCGGAGGTATCTATCAAATTTTGCATTTGGAGTTAAAAGGGTCGCCTCAAACTCTGCAAGAGCTTCAAGCATTAGAGAGAATGATGGAGGTTCTCCATATGCTTTTAGAAACAGCTTTTTATATTTATTTGACTGTTGAAGTCGTTTTTCAATCTCATCGCTACTGTTTGCCATCTCATGTTGATTAATCAGAGGTCCATCTACCATCTGCTCTTTTAAATTTTTAACTCTATCATTCCAGAAAAGAGATAGGTTGTAGATAGAGTTGAAAGGTGTAAGAGAGTTCATATTACCTATTTTACCATCTGTTCCAACACTCTTTGGCATATTATCTGTACCATATCCATCTATTGAATGGCAAGATGCACAGGAGATATCTCTATCTTTTGAGAGGAGTGGATCAAAGAAGAGTTCTCGCCCAAGAGTAACAACATCTCTATTGTATTTGATATCTATTGGAATAGGGGCAAATAGCTCTTCTGCCATTAAGAACATAGAGAATATCGCTATAAGATTCAGAATTTTTTTCATCTCTTTAAATTTGCTCCAATTTTTTACAAGTGGAGATTCTATACCTTTCAAAGTTTAAAAGCAATTATAATCAAAAGTGAAAATAGACCACCGTAATAAAACGGTAAAACGGTGGTCAAAACTATTCACATTAAACCTAAATACCAAACCTCTTTTGATTAAGCACAGCAAAGAGTGCTGGAAGATAGATAAGATTTAGCACTGTACCCCATAGAAGTCCAAAACCTAAAGATATAGCGATTGGCTGGAGAATAACAGCTTGACCAGTTGCAAAAAAGATAAGGGTTGATAGTCCAATAAATGTAGTTATTGATGTAATAAGGATTGGACGGAGTCGAAGAGTCGCACGGGATAACACCTCATCAAAACTCTTTGCACTTCTAATAAAGTCTAACATTACGACTCCGTTGTTAATTACAACTCCAGCAAGTCCTAAAATACCAATAACTGATGGCATCGCAAAGTTAGCTCCCATTATCTTATGCCCAACAACAGCTCCAAGAACTGAAAGAGGGATAACGGAAAGAATAATAAGAGTACTCTTAAATGAGTTAAACATAATCAGAAGAGTTATAAAGATTAAGAAGATAGCTATGATTAGTGCCATTCCCAACTCTTTTTTCATTCTTTGATTCTGCTCCTGCTCTCCTTTTAAGGATATTGAAACACCTTTAGTTTGAAGCATATCAATAGTTGGTTGAAGTTTCTCAACAACCTCTGTTGCAGTAATTACCTCATTATTGACATTTGCAAAAACTGTTTTTACAGCTACTCCATTATCTTTAAAAATTGAGTCAAAACTGTGTTTATGTTCAAATATAGCGATATCTTTTAAAGCGACCATCTGTTTTCCATCTGGTGTTGATATCTGAAAGTTTTGAAATAGCTGGAAGCTATCACTCTTCTCCTCTTGTGTCACAACCTGAACTATACCTTCACTACTTAAACCTAGCCCCTGTTCAGCTCCAAGAAAGAATGGTGCAAGAGATTGTGCAAGATAACCCTCAGAAAAACCTAACATTTCACCATACTGATTTGGTAGAAGTTTAAGCTCAGGAATACCCTCTTGTGCATCATCTCCAAACATTAAAATTCCATCTATTTTTGAGAGTTCCCCATTTAAACTGCTAAGCGACTCTTGAAGAAGCTCTTTATCAGGAGTGTTGAGCAGAATCTCTACATCATATTTAGCAACAGCGGGTTTATCTCGAATAATTAATAGCTCTTCCAGTCCATCAATATTCATACCTCCGAGTCGCTCTTTAACTCTCTCAACAATGACTGCTACATCTAAATCTCGAATTTTAGGACTACTGCTATCTTTTAGGGAGAAAATAGGGGTAACATAGCTATCAATAAAGTTTTGAGGTTTTCGACTCTCAAGCTCAATAAAGAACTCAAATACATTTGGTTTGATATCAACCCACCCAAGAGTTGTATTTTTATAACCAGCTAAAAGTGAGACGGATTTAATTTGAAGCTCCTCTTTCATATCGAGAAGGGCATTCTCAATCGGTTTTAACTTTTCAGATACCTCATCAACAGAGTGATGCACATTAAATGAGCCTCGAATAAACATCTTATCTGAGTCAAACTCTGGAAATAGCTGATACTTCATTGTTTTAAATACCATTATTGTCATCAGAGGTATTATTATAAGAAAGAGCGGTACAAACAGCTTACTTCGTCGCACAACGACAGTTAAGATAGACCTGTATAGATTATTCATAGGTGTCCAATCAAGCTCTTGAACCCTGTTTTTAAATGTGTGACGAGCATGAATAGGCAAAAATATAAAGCTCTCAAATAGTGAAGCAAAGACAAGAGCAATCACTGCAACTGGTATCATCTTCAGAAACTCACCCATTTCACCAGTTAAAACAAACATTGGATAGAAGGCAAAGGCTGTAGTTAGGCTTGAGGCAAGAACAGGAATAAGAACCTCTTTTGTTCCCACAAGAGCTGAATGAAGCTTATCATCACCCATCTGAATATGCCTCTGAATATTCTCTGCAACAATAACGGCATCATCAACTAAAACCCCAAGAATCAGAAGAGTTCCTAGGAGTGTAATAATATTGATGCTATATCCAAGAAGATAGATTGAAAATGCTCCAATTAGAAGAGCTGTTGGAATTCCAATTGTGACAACAAAAGCTACTCGACCATTGATAAGAATCCAAACAGTTAAGCCGACAAGAATAATTCCAACAAATATACTTGATACAACTGTATTAAGCCTATTTCTAACAATCTTTGAAGCATCATTATATGTATCTATTTTTATAGTTGGGTATATTTCATTAATCTCTCGGATTCTCTGTTTAACATTCTCTGCAAGAGCAATTGCATCACCACTCTCACTCTTAAAGATTCCCATCTCAATATTACTCTCACCATTAAACCTTGTAAGAATATCATTGTCTTTATAGTGCTTTGAGGCTGTGGCTATATCTCTAATAAGAAGAGTCTTGTCAGCAACCTTTAATCTACTGTTGAGTATCTCATCAATATCTCTATCACCATTTAGAGTGGAGATGAAGATATGGTTCCCAGTTTCACTAATCTCTCCAGCTGGATAGATATATGAGAACTGTTTTAGCTGAGATATGAGTTGAGACTTATCTACTCCATACATCTCAACTTTTTTACTGTCAATATTGATCTCTAAAACCTGATCATTCTCTGCATATAGATTGATATTTGAGACTCCCTCAATTTTTGAAAGTTCCCGTTTTATATCTTTTCCTATTTTAATAAGACCATCTACTGTTTCAGTCTTAGAAGATACAACAACAGCAATAACAGGAATATTTAGCTCAGCAATTTGAGCTGTTGGTTCGCTCATATCTGATGGAAAATATCTTTTAACATTTGAGATAATATCCTTTGTATCATTAAGGGTAGTATCGATGTCCGTCCCTTTATCAAGAGTGATCATAATTGTAAATTGAGAGTTTTTAACAGAACTCTCCATATCTGATACACCAGTAAGAGATCGAAGTTCATCTTCGAGTTTAGTAACTGCCATCTTATCAAGTATCTCTACACTTGAACCGGCATATCCACCTGCAACAACTATTTTATCTAGCTTAATTGGTGGAAATACATCTTTTGGCATTTTATTATAAGCAACCACTCCAAGAAGTATGATGAAGATAAGCAGAGTGTAATTCAATCTAGCATTGAATAAAAAAAACCGTAGTATATTTAACAAGGCAATCCCTTTGCGACCTGAGTTAATGAAAAGTTCTCTATCTTTTTAAGATAGTTTCAATAATGATAACAAAAATATTATTGATATAGGTGACTCTTCCAATTTTTAACAAACCCTTTTCAGATATAATTGCCAATAGAAATAGTGAGCTTCTTGAAGAGATAGAGGAGATTGTATGGCAGTTATTAGAGAGAGTGATAAAGTAAAACATCTTGTTTCAAGTTTTGTATTTAATGACCTTGATACTGGAAAGAGTATAGATGAGAGTGATGGTTTTGAGCCGATGTTTGCACCACAAAAAGAGAAAGAGAGTGAGCCTCAAAATTTTAATTTAGCTTCTCAGAATAGTGGTGAGAAGAGGGCTGAAATTGAGAAGAGAGATAAGATGATCGAGTCTCTTCTGCAAAAAAGTGACTCTCTCGCCTCTGAACTTGCAAAAGTTCAAGCCAAACTAACTAATCAAGAGTCTCTCTTTCGAGATGAGATGACACGAATTAAAGATGAAGCTTACAATCGAGGTATTCAAGATGGACTCTCTCAAGCTAAAATGGAGAAAGAGCAACTCTATGGGGAGAGTATTCACCACCTTCAAGACTCCATTACAAAATTAGAAACCCTATCATCTGAGACAAGTAGTATGCTTCAAAGCATAGAGAAAGAGCTTGTTCATACATCAGTTGCAATAGCAAAAGAGGTTATTGGTTCTGAAATATCCTACAACAGCGGTCAAGTTGCAATTAATCTTGCAAGAACTCTTCTTAAGAAGATTGAAGATGCGAAAGAGGTAAAAATACGAGTAAATATGTTAGATTATGAGACTGTACGAGTTGGTATGTCTGATCTAAAATATGTTGAAGTAATGCCAGATAGTGCTGTCACAAAAGGTGGAGTAATTATCGTTACAGAGATAGGATCAATTGAAGGGAATATTATGGAGAGGTTTAAGAAGATTAAAGATGATGCCCTCTCGAAAATTGGTAACTAGAAACGGATTCTCTCTTTTAGAGGTTCTGTTCTCGATTGTCATAATGGCAATTATATTAACTCCCATTCCTCAACTTCTTAACTCAATTGGAGAGAGTGCTGAGAGTGTCGCTCAAAAAGATGCTCTCTTCTCTGCAACAGCAAGTCTTATGCGAATATCTCTCTATCGTTGGGACGAACGAACAAAGAAAGAGGTGACAGCTTTCGATAGCCACTCCGTAACAGAGAAGATTCTTGATACAAATAGTTCAAATTTTCAGAGAGAGAGTAATGAGTCTTCAACTCGAGGTTATGGAAAGTTGTATCGTAGATATTTTGATAGTACCGAGAGCAATAAGACTCTTATTCGAGCAACTCCACCAGAGAGTTTCCGAGATGCTAATGAGACCTCATCTATTGATTTTGATGATGTTGATGATTGGAATGGAACACTCTTAGAGTTTAATAGAAGTAGAGGAGATAGTATGCAGTCTCTGGAGTTTAACCTCTCCTATCAACTATTCTATATCAGAGATGATATTAGTGGATTTACAGATACTACATCTAAAGAGGTTAATATAACTCTTGATAAAAGTAACCTTAACTCACCAGAGCAAAACCTTACATCAAATATAAAACTCCTAAGAGTGCATGGAGTTCAGAAACAGAGCAGGGACAATTTCCGTTTCTCTTTAGACTATCTATCTACAAATATAGGGAAAGTAAAAGCAACTGATTATCGTAAGAAGATAGAGTAAGAGTTATGGGACACGGCTTTAGCCGTGCCTTGTTATAAAGTTTTGCTAGACTTCAATCTTGTCTCAACCATCAGTTGTGATCTGTCTAATCAGCTCTTGCAGAACTTCATCAGCCTTGCTGTTAGCAATTTGGCAAGTTCCAGCATTAGCATGACCACCACCTCCATACTTTAACATCAATGTTCCGATATTTGTGTTTGAGCTTCTATTGAAAATTGATTTACCTGTTGCAAAGACTTGATTCTGTTTTTTGAAGCCCCAAATATGGTGAATAGATATATTTGTCTCTGGGAAGAGTGCATATATCATAAATCTATTTCCAGGGTAGATAATTTCCTCATTTCGGAGGTCAAGAACAACAAGATTACCATGGATAGTTGAACATCTCTTGAGTTGGTCTTTAAACTTATCTTCATACTTTTTGTATAGTTCGACCCTCTCCTTCACATCTGGAAGTTCAAGTATCTCCTCAATAGAGTGGTTGATACAGTAGTCGATAAGGTTCATCATCAACTCATAGTTTGAGATTCTAAACTCTCTAAACCTACCTAAACCAGTTCTTGAATCCATTAGAAAACTTAAGAGTTCCCACCCCTGTGGATTCAAGACATCTTCTAGTAAGAACTGGGCAGAGTCAGCTTTATCAACACCCTCCATCATCTCATTTGAGATATTTGGAAAGGCATCTTTTCCACCATAGTAGTCATATACAATTCTTGCAGCAGATGGGGCATTTGCATCGATGATATGGTTATCTTTTTTACTATTTCTAAGAGTCTCACTCTCGTGATGGTCAAATACAAGATATGCTCTTGGGCTGTAAGGTAGATTTGTAAGAATGTCATTCTCTGTCACCTCTATTCTGCCATCTTGCATATCTTTTGGGTGGACAAATTTAATACTATTAATTACACCCTTCTCTTTTAAAAGTACAGCAGATACAAGTCCGTCCATATCGCTTCTAGTTACTAATCTATATCTTTTTTTCATGGCATAAGCACTTTGAAGTGCAACCCCCTTTAATCTTTTGCTCTATCTCAGATGTTTTAAAAAGATGAGTTCTGCATAATTAAAACAAAAATTATGATAGCTGTCAATTTTATTTCCGCTTTCATCTTGAGTGAGACCCAAAAATACCGATAATGTAGTATCGGTATAATTTTAAAATTAAAGTTGATTGGGGAAGTTTTGATGAGGTTATTAGCCACTATATTAATGTTCTCTATGCTCTTTATAGGGTGTAGTGATAAAGATGATTCAAGCGGTGAAAATAGTGCAAGTGAAGTTGAGGTAAGTGTATATATTGAGAAGATAACAACTTCAGAGAGAGATTTTAAGAGTTTTGGTTACAGCAGTGAAATATCCACAGCTAAACTTAGTGTTTTTGATAGTGGTAGAACATACTATACAGATTTAGAACTAAGTGAGGCAGACAATAATTGGAGTACCTCTCTATCTTTGCCAACTGGTCGTTCAATTACATTTGTAGCTAGGCTGTTTGATGAGAATGGCAGTGAGTATATGCGGGGAGAGAGTGTAACGACACTAACAGAGACAACAGAGAGTCTCTCTATAACTGTTGGAGATGGGATTGTATCTGATGAACTTATAACTCTGAGTGTCCGAGTCGATGCCTCTCGTGAGCTTCAAACCCTCTATGCGAGTGAGATAGATAATATAAAATTAACAGCATTTGATAGTAGCAATAGGTATTATATTAATAGCCAGACTTTAACTAGAGTTAATGGAGGTTGGTCAATCACTGCTAGTCTGCCAACAAACCGAGAGGTTCAGTTCAATGCAGTAGCATTTGACACCCTTGGAGAAGCTACCCTTTCTGGTGAATCAAATCAAACAATTAGCTCAACTTCATCATCAATCTCAATCCCCCTAAATAGTTTAGTAATAGATGATCAACCAGTTACTATTAAAATCAACACAACTTACGATGAGAGAGGGTTAAACTCCTTACGAACTCTAAAAAGGGTTCAATATAGTGATATTGCAAAAATGCAGATAACTCTCTATGACGACTATAAGAGTTATGAAAATACCACTCCATTTGTTACAGGTGAGAATGGAGAGTGGTATGTTGAGCTTTTTGGAGTACCTACAAATCGAGATGTTCGTTTTCGAGTAGAGGCATTCAATGAGAATGACTATCGTATCCTTGTTGGTGAAGTTACAAAAGTACTCTCTGTGGCAGATAGTCAAACAATCACTATCCCTTTAGAACTTGCTGAAAATGAGATTGATATATCTCTACCATCAACTGAAAAGATGGAGGTTGGTGAGATAAATAGCAGTGCCGTCCGTTTAACTTTCTCTCTTATTAATCCAAATCCAGAGATAGCTTCTTGGCGAATTATTCCTGATGAGTCTCTCAGTTTTTATGGCGACTTTAACCAAACAGAGGGTCAATTAGATTTTCGGTTTAGAAATTCTCTTCAACTTTCAGTAGATTTTATAGGAGATATAGATCCATCTGTTATTTTTTATAGCACTCTTGAAGTCAATAGTAGTATGGGTGATATATCAGCATTCTCATTTCCTCTATATAAAAACTATGTTGGTGTATCTATCGCCCCAATTGTAGATAATATCTTTGTCACATACTACGATGATAGGGTTGAGGCTAGAGCCGTTATCGATTCAAGACTCTTAAAGAGTGAGGTTTGTAGAAACAGTTTTGACAAATTTATAGATTTTAATTTTCAAGGTCAATATTTTCAAAATCTTTTAACTCACTACTATGACTCAATTGATTATGTATCAGAGATTAGTGGTGATGAGATAGTTGATGCCTCATCTCTGATAGGGAATATAAGGTACTCTGGTGATGCTAATATATCCAAGCTTCTTGCACTTGATATTAATAACACATATGAAACTCTGTTTGATACATATAAACTCTATTTTGACTTTAGAGATGTCTATACATATCTCCAACATGAAGGTTTCCAAAAGCTGTTAGAGTATCACAAAAGTGAAGAGAGAGAACTTTTATATCTGCTAGAAGGCTTCTATTTTGATGATGATAATAGCTCAACTCTTTTAGAGGAGTATAAAAACTCAATTGGAGCAGAGGAGTTCTCAAATCTATTAAACTATATGTTTATATCTCCAGAGTCATCACTGACAGATGATTATAATTTTAACGATGGTAACTTCTCAAAAAATGGTGAATTCTATTACGATAAATTTGGTGCTGATGACAATCTCTCAAAAGCTAAATTTCATCAACTTATTGAGATGATGGATAACTACAAGTTTATAGAAATTAAGAGAATATTTAGCGATAGTAATAATACTCTTGATACACTTATTAGATTGGATTTCTATGACTCTCCAAATAGAGATGAACACCTCTCTCTTCCACAATGGAACTCTCAATTCTTTAAACTTCGAGACTTAAGAGTTGCTGAGAGTTTTGAACGACTATATGCAAATATAGAGAGTCGTCAAGATAGTGACAGCTTTAAGAGGTTCTTTGAGCTTGTAGAGAACCGAGACTTTCTACAAGTTTTAGACTACTATCTCTATCCAACAGATGCGACATTAAACTCTATTAAAAATAAGTTAGATAGAGATGTATGTATTCAAACCTCATCACCAAAAGAGATCTATTATGAGTGGAATCTTGAGAATAATTCACTGCCTATTGAAAATAGATTAACCAATCCTATTACAATAGAGAACTTTAACGGTACTCTTCAGGATACTCTCCATCTTACAACATCAAACAGTGATGGTGCGGAGGTTGAGTACTCATATAGAATAGGTGTTGAAAACTGGCTAAACGGTGATGATAACAGTTCAATCAATGTTGAAGATAACATCACTTGTGCAACAGGTTATCACTGGGATTCTGTTGAGTATAAGTGTGTTGCTGATGATGGCTCTTCTGCATCTCCAGTTTGTGAAGATGGTTATCACCTCAACGAGGTTACTAATAGCTGTTTCCCTGACTCATTAGATCCTGATGCAGGAACAGACTTTGCTTTTACAATTATTCATGATGAAGATTTAAATAGAGATGGTCAGATTGAACTCAATCTTCTATATGGTGAAACAAAGAGTATTATATTAGAGGCTAGTAAGAAATGGTTTGATTATGGGGCTTATGATCTATTTGCAAAGAGTGACCTATCGACCAGAACAATTACTGAGATATCAACAGGTATATTTGAGGCAAATATTACAGCGAAAGAGGTTGAGGGTGTCGATTCAAACTTTAGTTTTATTCTTCAAAATGAGTATCATTCAGAGCATGTAGATATATACCTCTCAGTTCAAGATCCAATTAAACCTATCTATGTTCCAAGAAGGTTAGAGGTATATCTTGAAAAGACAACAACTGCTACTCTTAAATTCTCAAATCCAAAAGATCATACACTTGAGTTTAGTGTATCTAACTTGAGTTCAAGCCTCTTCTCATATGCTCCTCTGGGTAGCTATCTTCAAGAAGATACTGCTGATGGTGTTGAATTCCAGTTTGCACTCGAGGGAGTTGCAGAGGGGCAAAAACAGATTGTTGTTACAGTAAGAGATACGGAGACAGATGCTAGTCGAGACTACTATATAGATGTTGTTGTAGAGGCACTACCAGAAGCTCTCGTTCAGGTGGAACTTGAATCAGCACAAAAATATAGCTGTAATGGAAATGCAGTCTCTCAAACATATTATGAATATACAGCAGATAGTTATATTAGTACGAGTCCGAGCGAGGGTGTCTATGGACATCTCAATGAATTGGAAGTTGTGTCGTCAAATAGTAACTATGCAGGAGACTCTCTCCTCTCTAAAGTTGTTGTCTTGAATATTCCTGTCGCAACTTCATCAATTGTTGATGGCACATATTACAACTACTCTATATATAAAAGAGGTGACAGTATGTCAAAAGTTGGTGAGGTTAAATATATTAAAGAGTTAGCCGGACGAGAGTTCTACTTCAAGTATTATGACCCAACAAATGATAATAGTATTAACGGTGTTGTCTGTGAAATGCACCGTTTCCCTGAAGTGGCTCAGTAGAAGAGTTGTAAATGAGTAAAACAGAGTTTTCGGAGCTTATTAAGATTGAGAAGAATAAGCTTCAAAACTTGGAGAGAGAGCTTCAACGAGAGTTGGCTAGGGTCTCAAACTTTCAGCACGAAATCTCAACAATTGAAGGGGAGATACTAGAGATTGAGTATCCAATCTCTGGAACTTTCTCTATGCTTCAGCAATACAATATAGCTATGCACAATATGAAAAGTGAAGCTAAAAAAAGAGAGATAGGCATTACTGAGGCTCAAAGACGAATCGAGCATATTCGCCAAGATATGATAGGTGTTGAGAGAGAGATTGAAAAGTTTCAGTTTCTTGAAGAAGAGATACTAAAAGAGCGAAGAGCAGAGGAGAAGAGAAGAGAGAGTAAAGAGCTTGATGAGATGGCTGTTATGCTATATAAAAGATCTAGGTCTTAAGCTTATTCTTTATTATAAGTTTGACCAGTGAAAAATAGCCGATACTCCTCCTTCAGTTTATCAAAAGGGAGACTACTCTTTCCATCTTGAAGAGTTGCACTCATCTTTGCAAAATCGATATAGATATAGCTTAAATCTGGAAAGATAAGAGTTGCCTCTGGTGTATTGTGAAGAGTTGGCATATATGTTGAGGCGATTCGTAATCGATCTTCAGGAATCTTCCCTAAAAGTGATAAACCATTGAGAGGTTTAATAGCCTCTAAATCTACAATATCAAGAATTGTTGGGACAATATCAGCTTGTGATACTGGAGAGTTTTGTAAACTTCTTAAACTGTTCCTATACCTCTCTGGTGCTGATATAAAAAATCCGTTATGAACCACATCTTTCTCAAAATTATCATTAAACATTCCACCTTTTCCTCCAAGATTTTGACCATGGTCGGTTGAATAAAAGACCCAAGAATCTGGATATTTTGACCTCATCGACTCAATAATTTTAGAGATAACAGTGTCGCTATATAGCAGAGTATTATCATAGGCATTAACAGAGTTCTCACCATCTTCTTTCCACTTTTTAAACTCTTCTGGTGAGTGTTTAGAGTATGGATAGTGGCTACCGTCCATCTGATAGACTATAAAAAATGGCTTCTTTGAGTTTCTAATAGTCGGAAGAATCTCTTTCTCAACCATTATAAGGTCATCTGTCCCTTTATGAACTCTCGCATTAGAGTTGTATTTTGTCCCATTTACAAAGCTATCAACATCTCTATCAATCAATAGATTTTTTAATCCACCCCATGATAGATCTTGAGATGATATAAAGTGAGTTTGGTAACCTATTGACCTCATATAGTTTATAACTGTCGGATAACTATAAATCTTTCCCTCTGGATCGATTCCTTGAAGTCCAACCAACATATATGGAACAGAGAGACGAGTCTTTGTTCCAATAGCTGTGGCATTATTGAACTTTATTAAATCTCCTGAACTCTCCAGTCTCTTTAAATTTGGTGTAGTATCTCTACTGTATCCATAAAGAGATGAGTGAGATACTACAAAAGACTCTCCGACAATATAGATTATATTTGGTAGATTTTCTCTACTCTCTTTAGAGAGTTTAGGTCTCTCAACTTTAAAGTTATGATAGGCAGTTAGTTTCACCGTTTCAAGCAGTGAACCGTAGTATGCAATTACTGAGTTCTGGAAGTTTGGAACACTATACCAACTAAAGATAATAAGAGAGTAGATTGATATAAGTGAAAAGCCTAGTGGAATAGAGATTTTTTTAGGTATATGAACTTTGCGAACTCGACCAACAAGAAACCAGATAATAGCTAGAAGAGTCAGAGATTTGATGAGGTCTATATTCTCTACCCATAACTTCAAAACCATCTCCCAATCCTCAAAAAATGTCTGAAATCCAAATGATGAGACAACTTTCCGATATATCTCAAAATATGTGGCTTGAATCAGCATCGGTAGAGCTATAATTAAAAATAGAATCCACCTCTTTACCCTTGAGAATAGAATCAGAATTGAGAGAAGAGCAAAAGATGAGAGGAGAAGATTGACTAAAAACCGCTCACTCCAGTTGAGAAGTAAAAAATCAAAATCTTTAATTACAAATAGATCTAAAAAGGTTGTGGTTAGCCATAGATATAATATATTTAACATTTTAAGAGACTCTCTTAAGTTTTTGGAATTTTGGAGTTATAAATTTGAAGATGCGGGGGACGAACCCCCAAGGTTTTCGACTAAAGTCTTGATTCGTATCGTCTCATCATATAGAGTCTTTTAAGAATCTTTTTTCTAGCATTGATCTTCTCTTTTTTTCGTTTTTCAGTAGTTGTCTCATAGAATCTACGAGCTCTAGCTTCTGTAACGATCAGGTTCCGATCAACTTGCTTTTTGAAACGACGATAAGCGATGTCGAAATTATCGTCAGGTCTTAAAGAAATTCCTGGCACGAAATTACCCACTTTCTTATATTTTTTGTAATTGTATTTAAACTATGTCAAAATTCCAAATATATAATATCAATGAAGGTAGTTTATGACTTTAGACTTAAGTAATGAGGCGATCTTAAAACAGCTTGGAGTTTCAACAGTTAATGATGCTCTTTTAAATCAAGTATCAACTGTAAGAGAGAATACAAATAAATTTGAAGCGATTGAAAAGCATATTTTCGATCTTCATGGTAGCCTTGAAAAGGTAAATGGGTATGTTGCTCTTTCAAACTCTAGAGATCTTTTAAAGATTAAACATCACGAAAGTGCTAACCGTGTGCAGAATGCAGAGTTCAACGAAATTGTTGAGCATTGGGCAGAGAGATATAAAATCGCTCTTGAAAAAGTTAACGATAATACATATTACATTATCGGACTTAACCACTAAGTCAAATATGCCCTGTAATCGACAGGGCTACAAGGTTCTATTTATTGCTTTTCGGAAAAATTGACTACTTAAATCTTCTTCCATTTTACATCTTTCTTCAGAAAAAATATCCAAAACTTAAACACTTTAAAAAGGGTGTTCCGTCAGAGATTAATAGAAAATTTCATCGACGACAGGTTGATATGGGTTTTATATCTAGTGTCACATCAAAAAAGTCAAGATGTTCAAATCTTGGAATTATTGCTACAAAAGAGGTTCTCTCTGTTCTTGTTTTAGATGGTGAAGCAAAAAGAGACAGTGCCTCCGAGACATCAAATCGTCTAGCAGAAGTTCTAAACTTTAGAGGTGAAGTTATTATTGGAGATCGAGCATTGCAACACTACTTTAAAGATGGTAGTGGAATAGACCTTGCTCTTGAGTGGCAAAAGAGATTTCATTTGCCATTTGTATTTGCAAAGATGTGCTATCACAAAAACAAGCAAACAGTCAGAAATATTGAGAGAAGTTTTTATAAAGAGAGAGTCTATATCCCATATTACATTATTCAAAGAGTTGAAAAGAGGCTTCATCTTTCAAGAAGAGAAATTTTAGAGTACCTCTCTAAAATAGATTATAGATGCGATGGGAAGAGCAAAAAGGGGCTTCAGAAATTTCTACAACTATAACCTCTTCTCTATGCTAAACTTACGAAAAAATCAAAGGTTTAACTTTTGAATTTGCGACTCTTCTTTTTAACCGTAGGTTATAGCGGATTATCTCCAAAGGCTCCTGGAACTGTTGGAACTATTGTTGCCCTGCCGTTTGGTGTCTGGATACTCTCAATACTATCTCCACTATCTCTTTTTCTTGCCACAATTCTATTAACAATCTTTGCAATTAAGGTTATAGACAGATATGAAGCAGATACTCAAACTCATGACTCAAAACATATAGTCATTGATGAATTAGCCGGTCTCTGGATAGCTCTCTCTTTATCTCCAGGGGTAAAGCTTGATTTAGAGAGCCTTACTCTTGATAATCCGACTTCTTGGCAGATTGTTCTCTCATTTATCCTCTTTAGAGTATTTGATATATGGAAACCATCAATTATTGGAGATATAGATAAAAAAGCAAAAGGTGGATTGGGTGTAATGGGTGACGATATATTAGCAGGTATCTTTGCAGGTCTATTGAGCGGAGCATCAGTGCATTTAATTATGGAGTATATAATATGATCTATGCAATTACTGGAGGAGGGACTGGTGGTCACCTTACAATTGCGAAAGCTTTAAAACGAGAGATTCTACAACGAGGTGATAGAGTTGTTTTCATAGGCTCATCTTATGGACAAGACAAGAGTTGGTTTGAGAGTGATAGTGGTTGTGAGGAGAAGATATTTCTACCAAGCTACGGTGTCACAAACAAAAAGGGGTTTGCAAAGCTCAAATCTATATTCAATATCATTAAACTCTCACTTGGACTCAACTCCATTTTTAACTACTACAAGTTTGATGCAGTAATTAGTGTAGGTGGTTACTCTTCAGCTCCTGCAAGTTTTCTAGCAATCTTAAAAAGAGTGCCTCTATTTATCCACGAGCAGAATGCATCTATTGGTAGATTAAATAGGGTTATTAAGCCATTTGCAAAGGAGTTTTTTAGCTCATATCTTGACTCTTCAAGTGTTAAAGATTATCCTATTGAGAAGGTGTTTTTTGAGAAACAGCAAGTTAGAAAAGAGATTAAAAAAGTTATATTTTTAGGTGGCTCTCAAGGTGCAAAGTTTATTAATGATTTTGCGATTAAAGTAGCTCCTGAGTTGCAGAGTAGAGGGGTTGATATTATTCACCAAACTGGAAAGCTTGACTACGATAGAATGAAGAATGCTTACTCTAAAATTGGAGTTGATGTTGAGTTGATAGACTTTCACCCAAAACTCTCACAGTTTATATCTGAATCAGATTTAGCAATCAGTCGCTCAGGGGCTTCTACTCTTTGGGAGTTGAGTGCCAATGGTCTTCCTGCACTATTTATTCCATATCCTCTTGCAAACAATCATCAGTGGTTTAATGCTAAATTTATTCAGGATAAAGGACTAGGGTGGTTATACACTCAAGATGAGGTTAAGCCTCAAGACCTTTTTGATATTTTAGATGAAGATCTAGAAGAGAAGAGTTCCAAACTAATAGAGATTATTTCACCAAATGGTGTTGTAAAGGTGATTGATAAAATTGAGGAGAGTGTTAAGAGGTCGAAGTGATTGTTGCAACAGCAACTGCATATTCACCATCATGAGTAATTGAGATAGCAATATCTGATATATTGAATCTCTCTTTAACTTTTTCATTTAGGATTGCTACTGGTCGTCCTAGGGAGTCTTTAGCAATCTCAACATCATGAAAAGAGAAGTTTGCCCCTATTCCGACTCCAAGAGCCTTACTAATTGCCTCTTTTACTGACCAATACCCAGCTATTCTTGAAGTTTTACCTCTGCTATTATCTATCTCATTTTCAGATAAAAATCGTCGAAGACCTCGTTTGCCAAATCGCTCTATTAAACTATCTATTCTGGAAATTTTTATTATATCTATACCGATCAAAGTATTTTGCTATTGGAAAGGTTGTCAAGAGTTCCGCCCGTAGGCGGAAATGGTGAAAGAGTTATCTACTTAACAAACTCAATAATCGCCATAGGTGCAGCATCACCTCGTCGATTTCTTGTTTTGATTACTCTTGTATATCCACCATTAACATCTACGAACTTAGGAGCTACTTCAGTCATAAGCTTTTTTGTAGCATCTTTGTCTTGTAGAAGTTGGAATACTGCTCTATGAGCATTGAAATCATTTACTCTAGCTTTTGTTACAAGCTTCTCAACATAGCTCTTAAGTGTCTTAGCTTTAGCAACAGTCGTCTCAATTCGACCCTCATTTACTATTGCAATAGCAAGATTTTTTAGTAGAGCTTTTCTATGAGAACTTGTTCTACTTAGTTTTCTATAACCGTGCTTATGTCTCACACTCTCTCCTTAATTATTGAACTCTTCCGCTCTTTTTCTAAATTCATCTATAACTCTTTCAGAGACAAAGCTTAAACTATCTCTATCAAGCTTCATCTTCTCAAGAGCTGACTTCAGGTCTGCAATTGAACCAGCACCGAAGTTTTTAATATCTTTTAGCTCTCTATCTTCAAGAAATGTCACATCACCAACAAACTTGTAGTCTGAAGCAATCAGAGCATTTGCAACTCTTGGTTTTAGACCACAATCTTTTAGTTCATAAAGTAGTTTATCAACTGTCTCTTCATCCTCTTTTGATAAAGGAGGCTCTTCCTCTATGTTCTCATCTTCCTCTTCAACTTCATTAACATCTGTTGAGATTAAATCAACACTGTCATCATGAATATGTTGAAAGATAGATAACTGATCTTGAAGAACTTTTAGACTGCTTCCAAACACCTCTCTTGGAGAAGCTTGTCCATCTGTAACAACATTGAAAACAATCTCTTCAAAGTTTGGATTGTCCTCAACAAGCACATTTTCAATAGTATAGTTTGCTTTTCTTACAGGTGTAAAGTATGCATCTAATGGGATATAATCCTTATACTCTTTTAATGCTCCTGCTCGTATATCTTCACTTGGCACATAACCGATACCTCGAGATATTACAAGTGTAAAGTCTAGCTGACCATCTTCATTTAGAGTAGCTAAGAAATTCTCTGGTGTAACAACCTCAACATTATCATTGTTAAGATCAGAACCATAAATCTCTTTAGAACCTTTGAATGAGTAAGAGACTTCAGCCTTCTCCACACCATTTTTTAACTTAAATCTTATCGATTTGAGGTTAATGATGAGAGCTGAAACATCTTCCAACATTCCAGAGATATTATCAAACTCATGAGAAGCATTCTCAACTTTGATGGCAATTGGTGCATAGCCAATAGAACTGCTCATAAGAAGTCTTTTGAGTGGATGTGCAACAGAGATCGCAAAACCAACTTCAAAAGGCGAAACTCTTAAGTTCATCTCATTGCTACTTATCTCTTCAACCTCAAACTTGTTAGGAATTAGTGGAGCTGTCTTAATCTTTCTCATTTCAAAAGTACCTTTAGTTATTATTTAGAGTACAACTCAACGATAAGTCGCTCTTCAACTGGAATATTAACTTCACTTCTCTCTGGTAGTCTTGTAAAGATACCACTAGCTTTATCTTTATCAACATCAACCCACTCAACAAGACCAGTTTGGTTTGTAAGCTCTAAAGCTCTTTTTACTTGAGGGTTGTTTTTTGAAGCCTCTTTAACTTCAACTTTTTGACCAGCTTTTACTCTATATGATGGAATATCAACTCTCTTTCCATCAACAAGAATATGTCCGTGAGATACGAATTGTCTAGCACCAGCTCTTGTTGTTGCAAATCCCATTCGATATACAACATTATCAAGTCTAATCTCAAGTAGTGAAATAAGGTTTTCCCCTGTATTTCCACCCATTCTGTTAGCTTGTTGGAAAAGTTTTCTAAACTGCTTTTCAGATAGACCATACATAAACTTAGCTTTCTGCTTTTCGTTTAGTTGAAGTCCATACTCAGAAGTTTTTCCTCTTTTTTGACCATGTTGTCCTGGTGCATAAGGTCTCTTTTCAAGAGCTGACTTTCCAGCAAGTCTTCTCTCACCTTTTAGACCTAGACTAACTCCAAATCTTCTCTCAATCTTTTCGACAGGTCCTCTATATCTAGCCATTCAATCTATCCTTATACTCTTCTTCTTTTTGGAGGTCGACAACCGTTGTGAGGTAGAGGTGTAACATCTTTAATAAAGCTTACTCTGATTCCTTCAGTAGCACCAACTGATTTAACAGCAGTCTCTCTACCACTTCCAGGACCTTGAACTTTAATTCCAACCTCTTTTAGACCATGCTCTTTTGCTTTTGTCATAGCATCATCAACAGCTTGTTGTGCAGCAAATGGTGTAGATTTTTTACTACCCTTGAACTTCAATGCACCAGCACTACTCCAAGCGATAACATTTCCCATCTCATCTGTTACTGTTACAGTTGTGTTGTTGAATGTAGCAGTGATATGGACAATACCTTTTCCGATACTCTTTTTAACTTTTTTTCGAACTACTTTTCTATTTTTTGCCATAACCTATCCTACTTTGCTGCTGCACCAACAGTCTTCTTTTTACCCTTTCGAGTTCTAGCATTAGTTTTAGTCTTTTGACCTCTAACTGGAAGACCTTTTCTATGTCTTAAACCTCTGTAACTACCTAAGTCCATAAGAGCTTTAATATCCATAGCAACTTTCTTTCGAAGATCTCCCTCGATAAGATAGCTATCAGTTCTTAGAACTTTAGAGATTGAAGCGATCTCATCATCACTTAACTCATAAACTCTCTTACCTGTTTCAACATTTGCCTCTTTTAGAACTTGTCTTGCTGTGTGAAGACCGATTCCATAGATATATGTTAAACCATACTCTACTTTCTTCTTTTTAGGTAAATCTACCCCTGCAATCCTTGCCACTGACTATCCTTGTCTCTGTTTATGTTTAGGGTTCTCGCAGATAACTCTAACAGAACCTTTTCGTTTGATAACTCTACACTTATCGCACATCTTCTTAACTGAAGCTCTTACTTTCATCATAAGCCCTTAAAAGTTTTACAGTTTTAAATCATTATACTCTTTTAGGTTTAAAGGAGTTGTTAAACCAGTATTTATAAAAGGAGAAAGGGATCTCTATTTATAAACTCTCTCCAATTTAGTTCAAAGAGTTGAACCTGAAATTAAAACGGCGCGGATTATACAGTAATATATATAAATTTTAGTTTAGGGCAACTACAACTCCAATAAAATATGGGTAATTTCAGCTATAATTTTCGTAAGTAAATCAAAGTAAAAGGGTAGATTTGAGTTTAGATAGACAAATAGAATCGATTGAAGATATAGACTCTATTCTCTCAACAGAGAAAGCCACAATTGTATATTTTACATCTCCAAAGTGTAATGTCTGTAAGACACTTAGACCAAAAATCATGGAGCTTATGAGTGAAGAGTTTCCAGATATGGGAAGGTATTTTGTTGATATAGCTGATACTCCAGATGTTCCAGCAAAATTCTCTGTTTTTGCTGCTCCAACAATAATGGTATTTTTAGAAGGTAGAGAGTTTGCTAGAAAATCTCGTTCAATGAGTCCTGCTCTTCTTGTTGATGAGATTAGACGACCTTACGAAATAATGATGTCTTGACATACTCCCCATAGCTAAAAGATATCGGGCTTCAGCCCGATAGCATTAACTCTTATCTTCCGAATAGAGTATTTACACTCTCATTTGAATAGACTCGTTTAATAACCTCTGCAAATAGAGGAGCAGCAGTTAAAACTTTAATCTTTTTACTCTTTTCAGAGAGTGGAATTGAGTCTGATACAACAAGTTCATCAAGCTCACCATCATCAATTCTCTTATATGCTGGACCACTTAAGACAGGGTGAGTTGCACATGCCATAACAGATGTTGCACCCCTATCTTTTAGAACTTTTGCTGCTTTAACAATTGTTCCAGCAGTATCAATCATATCATCGATAAGAATAACATCTTTCCCATTAACATCACCAATAATATTCATAACCTCAGACTCATTAGCTTTCTCTCGTCTCTTATCGACAATTACCATATCAAGTCCAAGAGTTCCTGCGAACTGTCTAGCTCTCGCAACTCCACCAATATCTGGACTTGCAATAATAGGGTTCTTTAGGTTCTTATTCTTAACATAGTCTGCAAAGATAAGAGAACCGTAAAGGTTATCAACTGGAATATCGAAAAAGCCTTGAATCTGTCCAGCATGAAGATCGATTGTGATAACTCGATCAACTCCAGCAGTCTCAATCATATTTGCAACAAGCTTTGCTGTAATTGGAACTCTTGGAGCTGCTTTTCTATCTTGTCGAGCATATCCAAAGAAAGGGATTACAGCAGTAATTGTGTGAGCTGAACTTCTTCTTAGGGCATCAACCATAACAAGAAGCTCCATGAGGTTATCATTTACAGGTGCTCCTGTTGGTTGAATAATAAAGACATCTTTTCCTCTAACCGACTCATCAATCTGAACATTGATCTCACCATCGCTAAACTTCCCAACAGTTGCACTGCTAAGGTGAATATTTAGATTTCGTGCAATATCCTCTGCAAACTGACGATGAGCTGTCCCTGTAAATACTTTATAACCTCTTATCATGACCCTACTTACTTGTTATCTTTTCTTAACTCTTTGATTCTCGCAGCTTTACCTTTAAGATTTCTTAGGTAGTAAAGCTTAGATCTTCTAACTCGTCCTCTTCTTAGAACTTTAATCTCTACGATGCTTTCACTATAAATTGGGAAGATTCTCTCAACACCAACACCGTTAGCACCAATTTTTCTAACTGTAAAAGTTCGGCTTACACCCTCACCTCTGATAGCGATACATACACCCTCGAAGTTTTGAGCTCTAACTTTCTCACCCTCTTTAATGTTGATAGACATTCTGATTGTATCACCAGCTCTGAATTGTGGAATCTCTTTTTCAGCGATTTGTTGCTTCTCAAAATGTGCAATATACTTATTTTTCATCTCTACCCTTTTTGTAAACTAGATATTCTCTGTATAGATCTGGTCGAAAAAATTGAGTCTTTCTCTCTGCGAGTTCAAGTCTCAAACTCTCTATCTTTTTGTGATTGCCGTTAAGATACTCTGATGGAACTCCACCCCCCTCAAACTCAACTGGTTTGGCGAAATTTGGAGCTTCAAGAAGGAAATTTTCAAAACTCTCTCCTTGAAGTGATGAGCTATTCCCAAGCACTCCATCAACATTTCTACTAACAGCATCAGCAATTGTGAGAGAAGCGAGTTCCCCACCAGTTAAAATAAAATCTCCAATCGAGAAGACCTCATCAACATGGTTCTCAATCACTCTCTCATCAAAACCCTCATAACGACCACTTAGAAGGGTTATCTCATCTATCTTCGAAAGGCGAATAGCATCTCTCTGATTAAACTTTTTTCCAACGGGTGAAACAGCGATAGTGTGACTCTCTGAGCTTATGCTTTTCAAACTATCAACGATAGGCTGACTCATCATCAGCATTCCTGCTCCACCTCCAATGAGAGGAAGATCAGCCCGATTATGTTTATCGGTTGTGAAATCTCGCGGATTGACAAATCTCACCTCTATAAATCCGTTATCAACAGCTCGTTTAAGAATAGAGTTCTCAAAATATGGAGCTATCAACTCTGGAAAGAGTGAGACAAAGTTTATCTTCAAAGCTAACTAGCCTCTAAAATATCTTTTCCGCCAACTACGAAAATTTCGCGATCTTCAACTTTCACATCTATGATATATCTATCGATATATGGAATTAGAAAAGTTTTCGGGAGTTTTTGCGATACTAAACTATCCTCTGTTTTAACAACAAGGTAATCAGTCTCTAAAATTCTCTCTATCTCACTAACAGTTCCAAGCTTCTCTCCATCTTCAACTATATGTAACCCAATAATATCAAACCAGAAATACTCATCTTCCTCAAGTTCGCAAAGCTCTCTGCTCTCCTCTTCACTGCTGAAGATTTTAACATTAACAAGCTCTTTAGCTTTCTCGAGTGAGTCAAAATTTTTAAACTTAATGAGACCTTTATGAGCTAAAAACTGCTCAATCTTAAGTTCGCCAATAGATGTATTCCAAATTCTCTTTTTATTAAACTGTTCTATAAAATCTGAAGATAGGTGGAGTTTTAGGAAACCCTTAAAACCTGAAGTCTTTCCAATAGTAGCAACTAAAATTTTGCTCAAGCCTGTTTCACTTTCACATTAATCTTATAGTTTTTACCATTCTTAGCTTTACAGCCAGAGATAATATTTTTAATAGAGCCTATCATTTTCCCCTCTTTTCCAATCAGCTTTCCAAGATCCTCAGGGTGTGCATAGAGTGTAATCTCATATAGTTCATCACTCTCATCAACCTTTGAATCTATCTCTTCTGGATGGGAAACGATAAGTTTCGCAAACTCCTCTACAAACTTCTCTATCATCTATTTAGATGTTAGTTTCTCAACTCTTTCGCTAAGTTTAGCACCAACACTCTTCCAGTATTGAAGTCTCTCTGCATCAAACTCAATAGTTGCTGGTTCTGTATTTGGGTTGTAGTAACCTAGTGATTCAATCCAACCACCATCTCTTCTTTTTCTACTATCAGTAGCTACTATTCTGTAAAATGGTTGTTTCTTTCGACCCATTCTTGTTAGTCTAACAACTGTTGCCATTCGTAACCTTTATAAGATTTAAAATTTAAGTGGAATAGTATATAAAAGTGGTTTAATTTTCGTTTAATTTTTTTACTCTATTTCTAGTTAGCTTTTTATCTAACTGAAATATTGCTAGTTGTTGTATTATTAGAGCTATGTTTCGTAATATATTTATAACAACCATTTTCATATCAACTACTGTTTTCTTAGTACTGATGGGACTTGAAGAGAGAGAAGAAGGTAGGGTGCAGAGGGATCTGCTTACAAATAGCAATTCAGATATTGAGTCTAATAGTTTTGAAAATCAACATCTTCAAAATAGTCAAAAAACCATAGAGAGTAATATATCTAATTCAGTTCAATCAGCAGCTTCTCAGAATATTCTAACCTCATCAGCAGTTTATACTCAACAGGTGAGAGATATTCGAGCGAAGTTTAGAGAGAGAGAGGAACTGAAATATAGAGAACGGAAGATTATCTCTGAAGTTATCAAAAGCGAAAAACAGCTTATTAATAGAAGTGAAGAGATGAGAGAACGGGAAAGATTAGATCGAGTCCAACAAGAGCGGATATGGAGAGAGAGAATGTTGGATAGAATTCACTCCAAACAAGAGTAAATTTTCACTCTTAAGTATATTGGAACAGGGGAGACAGTTGAAAAAAATAGTTATTATAGGTAGCAATGGATTTGTAGGGAGTAACTTAAGAGTCTCATTTGAGAAGATAGGTTATAAAGTAACAGGTATAGATAAAAAAGAGATGGGTGAAAATGACAACTACATCAGAGAGCTTCTTAATGGTGCTGAAGTTATTATCAATCTAGCCGGAGTTCCTGTTGTTGGCAAATGGACTCAGGGTTACAAAAAAGCCTTACGAGAGAGTCGAATCGATACTACACAGAGAGTTGTAGCTCTTATCGGAACAATGAGTGAAAGACCTAAACTATATATCTCAACTTCAGCGGTTGGAATATATGATGATAAAGCAGAGTATGATGAAGATGGAAATTTTGCAAATGATTTCCTCTCAAAACTTTGTCAAGATTGGGAGGCTGAAGCTCTTAGGGTAACAAATTTTGGAGTTCGAGAAGTAACTTTTAGATTTGGTATTGTTTTAGGAAAAGATGGTGGAGCTTTAAAACAGATGTTACTTCCATTTAAACTTGGAGTTGGTGGAAAAATAGGGAGTGGCAAACAGGGTGTAAGCTTTGTTCATATAGAAGATCTTGTCAAAGCATATCACTTTATTATTGATAATGAGTCTCTTTCTGGTATATTTAATCTATCATCTCCAAAGCCTACAACAAACTTAGAGATGACAAAAGCTCTTGGAAAATCTCTACGACGACCAACACTCTTTCCAGTTCCAGAATTTGCATTAAAGTTGATATTTGGAGAGGGGGCAAAAGTCTTAACTGATGGTCAGAAAGTTATTCCAAAAAGATTAATAGAAGCTGGTTTTGAGTTTAAATTTCAAACTATTGAGGAGACGATAGATAGTCTTGTGAAGTAGAGGTTTAGGTTATTGAAGTTTTATAGTGTAGAGTTTATTTTCCATGGAAAAAAACGGCAAGATGTCTTTAAATCAAAGTCAAAACAGGAGTTATATAACACCCTCTTTACACAATATCCAAAGTGTAAGATTGTAAAAATCAAAGAGACAAAAAATCCAGAAGATCAGCTCTCCGTAGAAGAGGTTGTTGATAAAATTGCAAACTTTCTTCAATTAAAGAGTATCGATGAAGATACAAAGATATTTTTTCTAAATCAGTTGGCTGTAATGACAGACTCTGGAATAGCGATACTAGACTCTTTACGAGAGATTAACAAGAGTGTTGAAGATAAAAATCTGAAAATGATTATAGAATCAATTAGCAATGATATAAATAATGGTAGTTCTCTCTCAGAAGCTTTTCAGAAGTTTGAGACAATCTTTGGAAGCTTAACAATTACAATGGTTCAGTTAGGAGATAAGACAGGAGATAGTGCAAAGGCACTTTTTAAACTTGTAGGTATGCTCGAAGAGATTCGAGACAATAAAGTTAAAGTTAAAAAAGCGATGAACTATCCAAGAAATATTCTGATAGCTATGGTGATAGCTATGGTTGTGATTATCAACTATGTTATTCCAAAATTTCAATCAATATTTGATCGTTTCAACTCTGAACTACCAATATTGACGAGAATACTTATAGGGACAGAGGAGTTCTTTAGTAACTATGGAGGGTTGATATTTATATTTACCGTCTTCTCATTTCTCCTCTTCAAATATATGATGATTAATAATAAGAGAATTAAACACCTTATGCACTATCTTGCTCTTAAAACATATATTATAAAGGACATTACTCTATATTCAACTCTCAATAGATTTACAGTTGTCTTTGCTGAACTCTTAAATGCAGGTATATCTATTTTTGAGGCTCTGGAGATATCTATCTCGATGGTTGATAATATGGTGCTTAGAGAGAAACTTCAGAAGAGTTATCTTGAAATTAACCGAGGTTCTCCCCTTTATAAGAGTTTTGAAGGGAGTGGCATCTTTGACAATATGGTTGTTCAGATGTTATATACAGGTGAGAGTAGTGGTGAGCTACAAAAGATGTTGAACAATATTGCTGACTACTATAAGAGAAATTTCAATAAAATTATTGAGAATATGCACTCTCTTCTTGAGCCTATTATTCTTATCTTTGTTGGAGCTTTAGTTACGACACTTGCTCTCGGTATCTTTATGCCCATCTGGAGTCTTGGAGAGGTCTCAAAAGGTTAAATCTCTACCTGCATAGTTTTATAGTTTGTGTAGAGCACATTTGAACCACTCTGAATTCTTACATATCGTCTCTCTGTGTAATCAACTAGATAACGACCACTTTCAGAGAGGGAGAACTTAGCACACAGTTTTCCTGCTTCTCTGATGATAGACTCCTTAATCTCTTTTCGATCCGTAACAACCACCACATGGGTAGATGGTCTATCTTTAAGGTGGATCCATATATCACTGCTTCGGCTTTTCTCAAGAACTTGAACATTTCCCTTTTCACTCTTACCGAGCATAACTTTATGACCCTCAATCCAGAAGACCTGAAAGAGTTCAGAATCATCACTTCGACTCTTTCGCTTCTGCTCCTGTTTTCCTCCAGTTAAGATATGGATCTCCTCAAGAGAGCGACTAGTTGAGATAGCATCTATCATCTTCTCCATAAACTCTATCTTCTCAATAAGGCTATCTCGTTCAATTCTGCTATTTTCACCCTTTCGTCTCATCTTTCGAGAGTTGTGAAAATAGATATTTGCCATATGGTTATTATCTTTTGCTTCAGATGGTCTATTAAACTCAACCTCATCACCACTGAGATTGATGAGTTTTATCTTCTCTCCATACTTTGGAATTGAATATAGGTTAATAAGAATAAGCTCTCCAATCTCTCGATACTCATCAGCTTTCTCAAAAAGCTTCTCTTCACTCTCAATATTTTTTAGTCGTTTTTGAAGATTTGCCAATTTTGATTGAAGCTTTTTAATCTCTCTCTTCTTTGTTTGAGATAGCCTCTCTTCCAAGAAACTGATATATCGGTTCTGAAGATACTCCTCGACATTAGGCATATTTCCATCTAGCTTAAACTGAAAATCTGGCTTTGGAGGATTTTGGAGAGGTTTGCCAACTCTTACAGGGCGAACAGATTGATACTCATTTATGTGGTGAAGAGCTTCAAGAACATCTTCATCTTCATCAAGGAGGATTGCATTTGTATGTTTTCCTGTAAATTCAAACTGAATCGATGAGGTAACACTCTTATATTTGTTGGAGTTAGATAGGGTAATCCTCAAAATCTTGTCGCTATTGATAATCTCTATCTTCTCTATCTTTGAGCGATTAAAACGGTGAGAGAGAAGAGTGTCAAAAGGTGAGTTAATCTTATCTGGACGAATATCCCCCTCTCTTCTCATATAGATAAAACTACCACCCCTCTTCATATTGAAGTAGATGTGTGAATCTCTATCAAACTCTATCTTTATAGTTTGATAATCGACTCTATATATCTGATTAACTCTCTTAAACTTTTGCAGATACTCAACGACTCTATTTAGTTCCCAATATTTCAAATTAATATCTCTACCTTTTTATTTATCAAAAAATGTTGCTGACCTTCTTCGTCTTCTTAAGAAGTCTCTTTAGCAACTGTGCCGTAAACCCTCGCCATTCATGGCGGGGATATATAATGGACTGAAAAGTCAAGACAATAATCAGAGATTTTTATTTTCATGACTAGGCTATATTCCCAACAGATTCAAGGTAAAATTCCATAGGTTTTCGATAGTTA
>JAMJTX010000045.1 GCA_024281215.1 Candidatus Thiovulum karukerense
GTTTCATATAGCTTATATTTATGGGTTATTACCATTTGCTAAAAACCTTTTCCACTTCTCTTTACATTTGAGTATTTTACCAAATAGAAGAAATGTCATTGCTTAATTCACTCTTATATTTCCATAGCTGAAGCTAGGGGCTTTACGGCTGTTTTTGGTAAAATAGCAAATAGATTGAAATATTTATTAAGAAGAGATATATATGCCAAAGAGAGAAGATATAAAAACCATTCTATTAATAGGTTCTGGACCAATTGTTATTGGTCAAGCTTCAGAGTTTGACTACTCTGGAACTCAAGCAGTAAAGACTCTAAAGAGTTTGGGTTATAGAGTTGTATTAATTAACTCAAACCCTGCAACAATTATGACAGATCCAGAGTTTGCGGATAGAACATATATTGAGCCTATCGATGAGCAAGTTATAGCTGACATTATCAAAAAAGAGAATGTTGATGCGATTCTTCCAACAATGGGAGGACAGACAGCTCTTAATGCAGCAATGAGTATGTACGAAAAGGGTATGCTCGAGGGTGTTGAGTTTCTCGGTGCAAAGCCTGAAGCTATTAAAAAGGGCGAAGATAGACAGCTCTTTAAAGAGGCGATGCAGAAGATTGGTATGGATCTTCCTAAATCAAAATATGCATACAATATTGATGAGGCGATGGAGGTTACAAAAGAGATTGGTTTTCCTCTAATTATTCGAGCATCATTTACCCTTGCTGGTGGTGGTTCTGGTGTTGCCTATAATATTGAAGAGTTTAAAGATATTGCTCAAAAGGGTCTTGATGCCTCTCCAATTAATGAGATTTTGATTGAAGAGTCTCTTCTTGGTTGGAAAGAGTATGAGATGGAAGTTATCCGAGACCGTGAAGATAACTGTATTATCGTATGTTCAATTGAGAATTTTGACCCGATGGGTGTCCATACTGGAGACTCCATAACAGTTGCTCCAGCTCTAACTCTTACAGATAAAGAGTATCAACATATGAGAAATGCCTCATTTGCTGTTCTCCGAGAGATTGGAGTTGATACGGGTGGAAGTAATGTCCAGTTCTCAATTAATCCAGCAGATGGTCGAATGACCATTATCGAAATGAACCCTCGTGTTTCACGAAGCTCAGCTCTTGCATCTAAAGCTACTGGTTACCCAATTGCAAAAGTTGCAACTCTTCTTGCTGTTGGATTTACTCTTGATGAGATTACAAATGACATCACAGGAACTCCGGCATCTTTTGAGCCTGTTATAGATTATGTTGTAACAAAAGTTCCAAGATTTACATTTGAAAAGTTCCCTGAAGCTAGTAGCACACTTGGAACATCAATGAAGTCTGTGGGTGAGGTTATGGCTATTGGTCGAACTTTTAAAGAGTCTGTTCAGAAAGCTCTCTACTCTCTTGAGACTGGTCTAACTGGTTTTGATGAGATAAGAGGCTCTGATGAGGATATTGTTCATGAGCTTCGACGACCAAATAGTGAGAGAATACTATATATTGGTGAAGCTTTCCGACGAGGAATGTCTATCGATGAGGTTTTCCAAATCTCAAAAGTTGATCCTTGGTTTTTATACCACATTGAAGAGATTATTAAGTTTGAAGAGAATATAGATTACTCAATTCTTGAGAATGCGACTCTTCTCCGAGAGGCAAAAAGCATGGGATTCTCTGATAGTCGAATCGCTAAACTATCAAGCTTCTCTGAGACTCAAGTTCGAGTGAGTCGAAAACGATTTGGAATCAACCACCAATATAATGAAGTTGATACCTGTTCGGCTGAGTTTGAAGCCCTTACACCTTATCTATATAGCACAGTTGAGAAGAACCCTCTGCAACCAGAAGAGGAAGAGGAGAAAGAGAGAAAAAGAGTTCTTATTCTTGGTGGTGGTCCAAACCGAATTGGTCAAGGTATTGAGTTTGACTACTGTTGTGTCCATTCATCTTTTGCTCTAAAAGATATGAATGTTGAATCTATTATGTACAACTGTAATCCTGAGACAGTATCAACAGATTATGATACAAGTGATAAGCTCTATTTTGAACCTATCGATTTTGAGCATGTTGCCTCAATTATTGACAGAGAACAGCCAGATGGTGTAATTGTCCATTTTGGAGGTCAAACACCTCTTAAACTTGCAAATGCTTTAACTGAGTATGGAGCAAAGATTGCTGGAACACCTGCAAGTGTTATTGATATTGCAGAGGACAGAGAGAAGTTTTCACAGTTCCTCAGAAAGCATAATCTTAAGCAACCAGAGAATGGAACAGCAACAACAAAAGATGGAGCTTACCGAATCGCTAATGAGATTGGCTATCCTGTTCTTGTACGACCATCTTATGTTCTTGGTGGTAGAGCGATGAGAATCGTATATAACCAGAGTGAGCTTGAGCAGTATATGGAAGAGGCTGTATCTGTTAGCAATGAGTCTCCTGTTCTTGTTGATAAGTTCCTTGACCGAGCTATTGAGCTTGATGTTGATGCTATCTCTGATGGAACAAGTGTCTATCTTGGTGGTGTTATGCAACATATCGAAGAGGCTGGAATTCACTCTGGAGATTCTGCTTGTTCGCTTCCAACAGTCTCAATTTCAGATGAGATCTTAAAAGAGATTGATGCTACAACAAAGACTATTGCTCTCGGTCTTGGTGTTCGTGGTCTAATGAATATCCAGTATGCAATCTATCAAGATGAGGTCTTCTTAATCGAGGTAAATCCACGAGCCTCTCGAACAGTTCCATTTGTCTCAAAAACAACTGGTATTCCTATGGCAAAAGTTGCAACTCGAGTAATGCTTGGTGAAGAGCTAAAATCAGCACTAGACTTCTATGATAAATATGAGGTTATTAAGTTTGAAGATGGAGTATATAAACCTCAGCTGAAAGATCATGTTGCCGTTAAAGAGGCGGTATTCCCATTTAACAAGATTGATGGAGCAGATCTTATTCTTGGACCTGAAATGAAATCGACAGGTGAAGTTATGGGTATCTCAAACTCATTCCCAATCTCATTTGCAAAGTCTCAACTCGCATCGAAGAATAGAATTCCAAGAGAGGGTAAAGTATTTATCTCACTTAACAATCTTGATAAAGAACACTCACTTGAGATAGCAAAAGATTTTGTAGATTTAGGCTTCAAAATTGTTGCAACTTCTGGAACTCATAAATATTTTAGAGAGAATGGAATTGAGAGTGAAGCAGTTCTAAAAATTAGCGAGGGGCGACCAAATATTGATGATAAACTCAAAAATGGTGAGATTGCTCTAGTTATCAATACAAGCGATAATCGAAGCAGTAAGAATGATGCAAAACTTATTCGACAGACAGTTCTTCGAGAGAGTATCCCATACTTTACAACTCTTGCGGCAACAAAAGCTACAACAGAAGCTCTTAAAGAGATGAAACTCCATAGATTTGATGTAACACCAATTCAGGACTATCTTTCAGAGTAAAGATAATTAGTAACTTACTTCCCGTGTTCAGCACGGGAATAGCTGATATAGAGCTTGTGTTTTAACAAACAATAGATAACATCTTAGATTGATTTAGAGTTAAAGTCAGTTCAGCTCTAGATTAGAGCTGAACTTACGGTTAAATATCTAAAAAAGATACACTCTTTGCATTTTCAACAATAAAGTTCTTTCTTGGTTCAACCTCATCACCCATAAATAGCTTAAAGTTCTCATCAGCTAAATCAAGATTATCGATATTAACTTGAAGAAGCTTTCGATTCTCTGGTTCCATTGTTGTATCCCATAACTGCTCAGGATTCATCTCACCAAGACCTTTATATCTCTGAATATATGCACCTTTTTTCGCACTACTCTCAATATCTTTCAGTGATTGAAAGATATCATTATCTTTCTCATATTGAGGGTGGTTGATAATTCGTATATATTGATCGAGAGTTTCGCTAAAGAGGTTTGAGTCAAGTAGATCTCTATTTAAGTTTAGCTCCTCAACTCCATTCTCTGTTTGAACAAACAGAGAGATATGCTCCTCTTGAACATCTTTTGAGAGAAGAGTATAGCCCTTTTCTGAGATAAACTTTTCCAATTTAACTACTGTCTCTATGGAGTATTGAAAATGACCATCTTCATCAAAGAAATCCTCTGGTTGCTCCAAAATATATTTAATAATAGATAGCATAGAGTATCTTCGACCAAGCTCTTGAAGAGATAAGGAGTAGTTTGCAACCCATTTATAGAAAAGAACTAGATCCCCCTTTGGAATATCTGATTCAACTACATCAATACCATGCTCAATAAGATAGCTATTCATCTCCATATCATCTTTAAAGTAGATCTCTTTTTTACCTTTTTTCAGTCGATAAAGAGGTGGTTGAGCTAGATATAGATGTCCTCCCTCAATAATAGGTCTTAAGAACCTAAAGAAAAATGTTAAGAGTAGTGTCTGTATATGCGAACCATCAACATCGGCATCTGTCATAATGATAATCTTGTTGTATCTGAGTTTTTCAATATCAAACTCATCACCAACACCACAACCGAGAGCAGTAATCATATTTGTAATCTCTTCAGACTTTAAGACCTTGTCGATTGCCGACTTCTCAACATTTAGGATTTTACCTTTCAGTGGTAGAATCGCTTGATAAACTCTATCTCGTCCTTGCTTGGCACTTCCCCCAGCACTATCTCCTTCAACTAAGTAAATTTCGCTTATCTCTTTATCTTTTGTTTGGCAGTCAGCAAGTTTTCCAGGGAGAGTTCCAACAGAGAGAACATCTTTTCGTCTTGTTAGCTCTCTAGCTCGTTTTGCTGCTTCTCTACCTTTTGCAGCAAGAAGCGATTTTTGAACAATAGCTTTTGCTTCAATTGGGTTCTCTTCAAAATATTTTGTAAGATACTCTGTTACAAACTTATAGACCTCAGATTTAACATATGTGTTTCCAAGTTTCCCTTTTGTCTGCCCCTCAAACTGTGGCTCAGGAACTCGAACACTCACAATTGCAATTAACCCTTCGCTAATATCATTGATAGAGATAGTGACATCTCTCTCTTTAGCATTTCCATTGTTTTTATTGTAAGTTGAAATAACTCGAGATAGACCATTTCGGAAACCAACTTCGTGAGTTCCACCATTTGGAGTCTTGATGTTATTCACAAATGAGTATAGAGTTTCGTTGTAGCCATTGTTATAGAGAAAAGCTACATCTGCTTCCATATTGTCAAGTTTTGCTTGAAAGAATAGAGGTTGAATAAGTTCATCTTTTTTGTTTAGATCTTTTACAAACTCTTCAAGACCACCTTTAAACTCAAAACTATCTTTTTTACCACTTCTCTCATCTTTGAAGTTAATTTTTAGGAATGGATTGAGATATGCCAACTCTTTTAGTCGAGTCTCAAGAACAGAGTATTGAAAATCTAAACTCTCAAAAATCTTATCATCAGGGAAAAACTCAATTGTTGTTCCTGTTCTGTTTGTTTGACCAATAATCTCTAAACCATCTTGAGGAATACCCATCTTAAAGTGCTGTTGATAGATATTTCCATTTTTATGAATTGTCATCTCAAGTCTTGATGAGAGAGCATTTACAACAGAGATACCAACCCCGTGAAGACCTCCAGAGACCTTGTAAGTATCTTTATCGAACTTTCCTCCGGCATGAAGCACAGTTAAAACAACAGTCGCAGCAGGCATATTTTCTGTTGGGTGCATATCAACAGGAATTCCCCGACCATTATCTGAAATAACAGCTGTCCCCTCTTTTGTAATCGTTACATCGATCTTTGAACAGAATCCGGCCATAGCCTCATCAATTGAGTTATCAACAACCTCGTAAATCATATGGTGAAGCCCTTTTGAGCCTGTATCACCTATATACATTCCAGGTCTTTTTCTAACGGCTTCAAGCCCTCTTAAAACCTTAATATTACCAGCTGTATAATCTTTTTGCATTCTAGTCCAATTTAATATTTTTCTATCGGTATTTTACTAAAAAAGCGGTAAAGCCCCTATGTTTTAAGTACCTAAATATGTAATAGTCTCTCATTGAAATTATTAATAGTATATAATGGACTGAGATTTTAAGACAGTGTTTCTGGAGATTTATTTTCATAAAATTCAAAAATAAAATTGA
>JAMJTX010000046.1 GCA_024281215.1 Candidatus Thiovulum karukerense
TGTTCAGCAGCAAGTGAATCGATAAGAGAGTAATACATATTGTATTCAACATACTTTTTAAGGAGTGCTTCAAGAACCACTTCCTCATTATATGCCTCAATCTCAAGAGTCGATGACTCTTTACTCGTCTCAATATCACTAACATTAATAGGGAGAAGTTGAGTTGTCTTTAACTCTTGAGTTATCATATTTTGATAACCGTTATGAATTAAGATAACTTTCTCAACTCTCTTATTGATGAAATCATCAACAACACCAGAGATAAAGTTGATAGCCTTATCGTAATCAGGAGCTGAACTCAGTCCAATAGACGAGTTTTTAACCTCTCGCTTATTGTACTTGAAGAACTCAATCCCCTTTTTACCAACTGCATGTAGGTCGACTACCACACCTTTTGATTCGTACTCTTTTGCCAGTTTGCTAACTTGCTTAATTGTTACAGTATTGAAAGCTCCACAAAGACCTTTGTCAGCTGTAACAAAAACGATAGCAACTCTCTTTACCTCTCTGCTTGAGTCGAAATAGAGACTCTCAATACCACCCTCTTTTGAAGATTCGATATTGTTAGCGATTCTATTTAGAACCTCATTAAGTTTTGTAGCATAGAGGCTAGATCGTTTAGCCAACTCTTCAGCACGGCGAAGTTTTGCAGTCGATACGAGTTTCATTGCACGAGTTGTTTTCTGCGTGCCTGAAACACTCTTTATCTTTCTCTGAATCTCTTTTAAGTTCGCCATCGATAATCCTTAATTAAGCAGAAAAGCTAACTTGGTACTCGTCAAGAGCCTTTTTAATCAGTTCTGCAGTCTCATCGGTAATCTTTTTGTCATTAACAATATTCTCAAAAATTTGAGGATATTTTGTCTCAACAAATGGATATAGACCATCTTCATAAGATCTAACTTTAGAAGCTGGAAGTTTATCTAAGTAACCTAAGTTACCAGCTTGAATAATTAGAACTTGCTTCTCTGGAGATAGTGGAGAGTATGGTGGTTGTTTAAGAACTTCAACCATTCTCTGACCTCTCTCAAGTTGCTTTCTAGAAGCCTCATCAAGATCAGAAGCAAACTGTGCAAATGCTTGTAACTCTCTATATTGAGCAAGGTCAAGTCTTAGAGTACCAGCAACTTGTTTAGTAGCTTTAATTTGAGCAGCACCACCAACTCTTGATACAGAGATACCAACATTGATCGCTGGTCTTACACCTGAGTTGAATAGGTCAGTCTCAAGGAAGATCTGTCCATCTGTAATAGAGATAACATTTGTTGGAACATAAGCAGCAACATCACCAGCTTGAGTCTCAATAATTGGTAGAGCAGTTAATGAACCAGCACCTAAATCATCATTTAGTTTTGCAGCTCTCTCTAGTAATCTACTATGTAGGTAGAATACATCTCCTGGGAATGCTTCTCGACCTGGAGGTCTTCTTAAAATAAGAGACATCTCTCGGTATGCAACAGCATGTTTTGAAAGGTCATCATAAACAATAAGACCGTGCTGTCCGTTGTCTCTGAAGAACTCACCCATTGTTACACCAGTATATGGAGCAAGGAATTGAAGAGCAGCAGACTCAGAAGCAGAAGCAGAAACGATAGTTGTATATTCCATCGCACCAGCCTCTTCTAATCTTCTGATAACTTGAGCAATTGTAGATTTTTTCTGACCAACAGCTACATAAATACAGTTAACACCTCTACCTTTTTGGTTGATGATTGTATCGATTGCAACAGTTGTTTTACCAGTTTGTCTGTCACCAATAATAAGCTCTCTCTGTCCTCGTCCAATTGGAACAAGTGCATCAATAGCTTTAATACCAGTAGCTAACGGCTCATGAACTGACTTTCTAGCCATAATTCCAGGAGCTTTCTCCTCTACGAATTTGTACTCAACATCTTCGATTGCACCTTTACCATCAATTGGCTCACCGAGTGCATTCACAACTCTTCCAAGAAGAGATTTCCCTGTTGGAACTTTTAAAAGTTTGTTAAGTCTCTTAACAGATGAACCCTCTCTTAAAGCAGAAGCATCACCAAGAATAACGATACCAACACTATCCTCTTCAAGGTTAAGTGCCATACCTTTATTACCGTCTTCAAACTCGACCATCTCACCAGCCATTACATTTGTAAGACCATAAACTTTAGCAATACCGTCAGCTAAAGAGACAACTTTTCCAGTCTCGTTTATATCAACATTTAGTTCAAAATTAGCGATTCTCTCTTTAATAATCGAGCTAATTTCATCAGCCTGAATTTTAGCCACACGAACTCCTTTCGAAAATTTAAATTTTATATAGCTTTTAGAATGTGGTTGATAATATCAGTTTCAATTCTAGCTCTTGAGAGTGTTACATCGATATTTAGGTCATCAACAACAACCTTTACACCTTTAATATCACTTTTTGAAGCTGTTAAAACGATATCTTTACCTAGCTTACTGCTTAATCCCTCAGCGATATTTTGCAGGTCCTCTACACTCACACTTGAAGATGAGAGAAGTTTTCCTTCATATCTACCGCTCTGGTTAGCAACTTGAACTCGTAACTCTTCAGCAACTGCTGGAATCTCAGCAACTCTGCCTTTTTCAACAAGAAGCTTTACAAAGTTTTTTAACTCAACATCAACTTCGCCTAGAGTCTCTACAAATAGAGCCTCTTTATCGCTTTTTGATGTTAAATTAGAAGTTGCAACAGTTTTAAACTTGACATCTGAAAAGTTAGAAGCTAGAGATGAAAATAGTTCAGCAAACTCGCTAACTTTTTCACTGCTCACACTCTCTGTTAATGCTTTCACATATCTTTTTGCAATTAGACTCATTACGAAACCTTTTTAAGAAGAGTTTTTGTAAGAGAGTCTTGGTCGAGACCAACATCACTCTTAGTAACGATATCTCCAATCACCTCTTCAACAACAGATTTTACCATTTTACTCTCTTCAAGAGCCATTAGTTCCTCCTGCTGTTTGTCGAGAAGCTGAACATCATTAACTAAGTTCTCTTCAAGTCTAGTTTTAATAAGTTGAGCCTCTTTTTTCGCATCAGCTACAAGCATTCCAGCTTTTCGCTTAGCCACAATAAGCCCCTCTTGAGCTTTCTCTTTAGCTAATTTAGACTCTTCTAACTTCGCCTCATTTCTTTTGAATTCACTCTCAATTGATAGAGTTCTTCCAGTTAGAAATTTCTTGATAGGCTCAGCAACAAGATAATATAAAATAGCTGCAAAGATAACAAAGTTAAAGGTTCTCTCAACAATATCAGTCTCTCCACCACCAGAAGAAGCGAAAAGTGAAATTGAGAAAAGGGCTAAAATAGTTGAAATTTTAAACACCATTTAAAGATCCTTAAATTGAAGCAAATCTATCTCGTAGAGATGATTCGATTGATGCAGAGTCTGCCAGTAGATGGTTCTTTAAAGATACTCTATCAGTAGCTAAATTCTTCTCAAACTCAGCATAACTTTTTGATAAAGCCTCTTTTTTCTCCTCTAGCTTTTTGGCAATAGTCTCCTTAGCCTCGGAAATAATAGCCTCTTTTGCAGAAGCTGCCTCCTGTCTAGCCTGAGCTAAAACACTCTCTGCTTCACTATGTAAAGCTTCAATGTCAGAGTAGTTCTGATTAACAGAATCTCTGTCACCCTTTAACATGTCATCTCTATCTTCCATATATTTGAGTAGTGGAACATAAAGTTTACTATTCAAATAGCGGACTAAAAAGATAAAAACTGCAAGAGTAATTAGTAGAAGTATAGGATTTATATCTAACATCTGCTTACTCCAGATAAATTTTTCGCGATTATATCAACAATTATTTTAATTTATTGTTAAGCTTTTGTTTAACTGAACCCTGCCGACTTTTTCAGCAAGGAGTTTTTCTGCTCCATTTGATAAAATTAGCAAAAAAGGAACTTTCGTGAGAAGTGATGAAGTTAAAAAAGGGTGGGACAGAGCTCCCCACAGAAGTCTATTTCGAGCAACTGGACTAAAAGATGAGGATTTTGATAAACCATTTATTGGAGTTGCAAACTCTTTTATTGAGATTATTCCAGGGCATTTCTTTCTCAATAAATATTCTGAAATTGTAAAAGATGAGATAAAAAAGCAGGGTTGTGTCCCTTTTGAGTTTAATACAATTGGGGTTGATGATGGAATTGCGATGGGACACGATGGAATGCTCTTCTCTCTTCCAAGTCGAGAGATTATCGCAAACTCTATTGAGACAGTTATGAATGCTCATAAACTTGATGCAATGATTGCTATGCCAAACTGCGATAAGATTGTTCCAGGTATGATTATGGGGGCTTTACGAGTTAATGTTCCAACTGTTTTTGTATCGGGTGGTCCAATGAAAAAGGGTCATAAAAAAGATGGAACTCCTATCGATTTAGCTACGGCATTTGAGGCTGTTGGAAAGTTTGAAAAGGGTCTAATCGACAAAGAGGAACTCTATGATATTGAGTGTAACTCTTGTCCATCTGGGGGTAGCTGTTCGGGAATGTTCACTGCAAACTCTATGAATACTCTATCAGAAGCTCTTGGAATTGCTCTACCAGGGAATGGAACAATTCTAGCATTAACTCCAGAACGAGAGGAGCTTCTCCGAAAAGCTGCTAAACGAGTTTGTGATATTGCAAAAGATGAGAAACTTTCAGAGCAGTTTAAAATGAGAAATATTGTCAATGAGAGTGCAATTAAAAATGCTTTTGTAGTTGATATGGCTATGGGTGGAAGTTCTAATACTGTTCTTCATATGTTGGCAATAGCTCGTGAAGCTGGTGTAGATTTTAATCTATCTGATATTAACGACATATCTAAATCTATCTCGCATATTGCAAAAATCTCTCCAAGTTTATCAACAGTCCATATGGAAGATATTAACCGAGCTGGTGGTGTTAATGCTGTTATTCACGAAATTTCTAAACGAAATAGCGAGTTTTTAGATCTTAACAATATGACAATCACAGGCGAGACAATGGCTGAGCGAGTATCAAATGCTGAAATCAGAGATACAGAGATTATTCACACAATCGATAATCCATACTCTCAAGTTGGTGGTCTTGCAATTCTATATGGAAATCTTGCTCAAGAGGGAGCTGTTGTAAAGACTGCGGGAATTATGCCAAGTATGAGAAAATTCACTGGAACAGCAGTCTGTTTCGATGGTCAGCCAGAAGCGATTGAAGGGATTAAAAGTGGAAAAGTTAAAGCTGGTAATGTTGTTGTAATTCGATATGAAGGACCAAGAGGCGGACCTGGAATGCAAGAGATGTTATCTCCAACAAGTTTAATTGCAGGAATGGGGCTTGGTGAATCTGTTGCACTTATTACAGATGGTAGATTCTCTGGTGCAACTCGAGGAGCTAGCATTGGTCATGTCTCGCCAGAAGCTGGTGAGGGTGGTGTTATTGGACTTCTTGAAGATGGAGACACTATCAATATCGATGTTGATAACTATCTTTTAGAGGTTGAACTCTCTGATGAGGTTCTTGAGGAGAGAAGAAAAACTTTCAAACCTGTTAAGAAAAAACTTAACTCAAAATGGTTGGCTCAATATCGTTCTCTTGTTACAAATGCAAGTAATGGAGCAGTTTTAGAAGCTGATTTGGGATAGAGATTCTTCGGCTAAAGCCTCAGAATTAAACCCTGAAAATAGCGAAGAGTATCAGGACTCTTCGCATTCACTCATCATAGAATTAAGAAAAAGATAAAAAGGATTTGAAATGATAAAACTACTATTTACTGCTATTCTTGGACTCTACTTTTCTGGCTGTTCTTTAAAGTTAGAACCAAAGATTGTTAGAGTTCCTGAGATAAATCAAGTTTCAAAAGCTGAAGTTGGTCAAAATATGTATGAAAAATATCTTGCAAACTTTCCACCATATCAACATGGTGTTGAGATGGTTTTAGATGGTGAAAATTTAGAAAAATTCGGTTTTTTGCTAAAACAAAATCTTTATCTAAAAGTATCTGAAAAAAAAGAGTGTTTTATTGTCAATAAAACTGGAGCTATTTGGTTTCATGATGAAGGTTGTAATTCTATTATTGATAATTATTTCGATGATGACAATAATTTAGCTCAATTAAAAAG
>JAMJTX010000047.1 GCA_024281215.1 Candidatus Thiovulum karukerense
ATATACAAATGAACTAAAAACTACAAAAGCCTCAGCAGTCCTCATATCACAAAAGAATATAGGATTACTTCCACCATCTACAACTCCACTAATAACAGAGACTCCATATATAGACTTAGCAAAACTTAGTAAGTTTTTTGCCACACCAAGAGAGATTGAGAAGCAGTTTAGAGTTGATGAAAAAATTGGAAGTGGTTCAAAAATCGCCTCTTCTGTATTTATTGGCTCAGGGGTAACCATAGGTAAAAATGTTGAGATAATGCACAATAGCTATATTGGTGACAATGTTACTATTGGTGATAACACTATTATATACCCAAATATAACGATATACAAAGAAACAATAATCGGTAAAAATGTTATAATTCACAGCGGAACTGTTATTGGAAGCGATGGATTTGGTTTCGCAACAACTGCTTCTGGAGAGCATATTAAGATCTATCAAAATGGGAATGTCATCATTGAGGACTCTGTTGAGATAGGTTCAAATGTATCTATTGATAGAGCTGTCTTTAACTCTACTATTATTAGAAGAGGTGTGAGGATAGATAACCTTGTTCAAGTTGCACACAACTGTGATATAGGGGAACACTCTGTCTTAGTTGCTCAAGTTGGAGTTGCCGGTTCAACAGAACTTGGTAGAAATGTTGTCATTGGTGGTCAGAGTGGAGTTGCTGGACATATTAAAATAGCTCCATTTTCAACAATTACCGCAAGAGCTGGAGTTACAAAAACAATTTCAGAGAGCGGTAAATTTTGGTCTGGTTATCCACTATTTGAACATCAAAGTTGGCTAAAGCTACAAGCTAAAATATCTAAATTAATGAAAAAAGGATAAATATGTCTGGAGAGCTTTCTGTAAAGAGAGAGATTGCCTTACAGGGTACAAAGAATGGTTCAATTAAAATTGGCGAACTAAAAGAGCCTTATGGTAATGGGAGTGAAGCGGTTGTTTCAATTGCAGTAGCTCTTGATGGTGGTGAAGCTGATTGGAAAGTTCATGTACCTTACGGTAATCTTGATGAGGTGATTTCAGCATTAGAGGAGATGAAAAAGTGAAAAAGAAGAGTATGGATTTAGTTCGTCTCTCTGAAGAGACAAAAAAATTAACAGCGATGATCGTTGAAGATGAGAAAGAGGCTAATAGACTTCTAAGTGCAACTTTCTCAAACTTCTTCTCTGATGTTTATTCAACTTTTAACGGTAAAGATGGTCTTGAAATTTTCCAAAAATATAGACCAGATGTTGTCTTTGTTGATATTATCATGGAAGGTATGGACGGTATCACTCTCTCAAGAAAAATTAGAGAACTTAACAGAAATCAGATAATTGTTATCATCTCTGCAAGTAATGATATTACAAAAATCTCTGAAACAATTGAGATTGGGGTAAATAGTTTTATTCAAAAGCCTATTGATACAGATAAGATTATTGAGCTTTTAACTGCAATTACAGATATTGTTAAAAAGAGAAAAAAGATTGAGACAAAAACATTCTCAATCTCTCTCCCTTTAGATGTCTATGAGCAAGTTGATAGTGCTGCAAAGTCTGAGAGTATCTCAAAAAATGCTATCGTTATTCGAGCATTAAGAAACTTCTATAAAGATGAATTAGAGTCTGATTAAGATTTTTAAATCAACTTTAAATAGAAGTAGATAGCCGTGCTTAACACGGCTATTTCAATAACTACTCCTCTATCTCTCCAATAGCTAGATTTCCACCAAGGATATATAGTCCCCAATCTCTTTTCGACTCATCGTCACCAGTTGAGAAGATAATACCTCGTTGATAGTTGTACCTATCTTCACTATCTCCAATAATATCACTCTTAAAGTTTATCGTTGAGCTATTTGTATCAACACCATATATCTTTAGAGTATTCTCATAAACATAACTAGGGTAAGGAATAGCAGAGATAGCAGTTGCTGCTACATAACCATTTTCAAGGGCATATCGATGAGCATAAAGCTCATAGTCACCATCTTGAGCCAACTCCTCTTCTGTAATCTTTCCATCTTCAATTCCATACTCTGTTAAATTAACCTCATCGATAGGAATATAGTTATCTTTAAGGTACTCCACTTTCTCATCATCTGTTAGCTCTCGTCGAATATACTCTCGAATAGGCAATCCAAACAGATTATCAGAACTTCTATATGTGAAAGCTTTATGGTCATTAATAGCTTCACTATATAGAGACCAGCTACTACCTCCAGTTAAGATAACTTTATCAACAAGAGCTGGATTATTGAAATCTGAAACATTAAATAGTTGAAGCTGATAACCATCTGTCCTACCATCACTATCTGCATTGACTCCGAGAGATAAAAGTAGTTCGCTATTGACAGGGTGGAAGTATGTTGAGTAACCATCAATCTCAAGAGGGTTTTCACCTTTTTTCATATTTTTTGGATCGCTCATATCGATAATATAGAGGGGATCAGTTTGACGAAATGTTACGACATAACCTTTATCTCCAAGAAATCGCACACCTCTAATTGTCTCACCCTCTTTCCCAAGTCCTCGAATCTCATCAACAACTGTTAGAGTTCCATTAATATCTTGAAGAGCAGATACAATATTGTCCGTATCTTCACCATTCCACCAACTCCACCCTTTTGTGGTTGCAACTCTGAGTGTATCTCTATATTCACTAAGGCTAAACTGATTTAAAATATGACCATCAACAAATCCCATACCGCTATAAGTTAGATTACCGTCAATACTAAATTTATAGATAGCCTCTCTCTCTTCCCACCTGTTCCAGTCATAGTATCTTGGATATGAACTTGATACAGAATAGATAGCATCTGTTGAAGCATATATTGTTTCACTCCCCCCAACAACAGAGACAACTTCATTTTTAGAGAAGTCTGAAATCTCAAAAGAGATGATTGAAGTTATAAATGGAGATTGATCAACTTTTGATGGAGCATAGAGAGTTGTGTGTGAAATTAGAGACTCATTATTCATTGTTGGAGTGATATGAAGCTCTTTCTCAATAGGGTTTGACCAGTTGTAATCAAAATACCCTACCTCATCTTTCTCATACCAACAGTATCCATATCTATCACTCTCGCAACTTACATATACTTTTGGATATTCCACCTCAATATATGGCATATACCTTGAGACAAGATAGAGCTTTCCACCTGTAACTCGACTATCTACAATATTTCCATCAAACTCAAAACTATCAACTTTTGAGATATTGTGAATATCAGATACATCATAGATATCTATATGACTTTTGCTACTCCAGACAGAGTAATCAACACTACACCAGTATCCCCAAAAAGTTCTATTGTGTGGATAGATAGCGATAAGCTTGTTGTCGATGAGGTAGAGTTCATCAGGAGTTGTATTGGTATCAATAGATGTAATTGGCTCAAGATTGTTATTTAAGATATTTTGGAATGTTGTAACAAGAATCTTATTATCGTTCCAGCTCTCTGATAGATAGAATATATTAGTTCCATCATGCTTTACAATATCAGCCTCATCAACTCCAATCTCTTGAAGATTAGTAGTTGTTGCATCAGAGACATTTTCAGTAGAGCCTGAAGTTTCAGCTAAATCTGCTCCCTCGTCCATAACTGCATCTGTTGGCATAGTGCCATCATAATAGATACCACTTCGATAGTATGAATAGACTCCTTGATAATTTTTGTTATACCTTACCATTGAAGTTAAATAGTCGTTCATAGCCTCATCAGATGAGAAGTTGCGAAGTTGCGAACTTCTTTCAGCTATATCTATCACTTCTGGGTTTTCTGAATAGACCCAAAACCCTTCACCCGCACCAAGAACATCAATAGTTGGATAGTCGTTAAATAGAGAGTCTTTTCTATATTTTGACCACTCTCCATTGCTATATTTCCAAACTGATGTTTGATCTCGAAAGATATCTGGTGAGACGGCACTATTTACTGGAAGTGAAACTAAGTTCCAGCCACTCTCAAGCTCTATCTTTGATATATCCTCGACAAATAGCTCCTCTTCCTCAACATAGATAGTTCCATCTCTGAGTGATTTAATCCATACACCATCAACTTTCTCAATATCACCATTAAGAATCCAACTGCCACTTTTAAAGGTGTAGTGTCGGTTAATCAGCTCAATTGAACTAGCTTTTTCTGATGATAGATCAACTGGAAAGCCTACTAAGTTCCAACCGCTCTTTACATCTACTCCATAAGATAATAGTGAAGAGGCAAAAGCTGTTATAAGTATCGTTTTTTTCATGATAGCTCCTTGGAGTGAAAACTCTCTTAGTTTAATTGTACAGATAATTTGTGAAAAGATATATTCACCTGTTGATAATTTTTGATTATAGTCTATGAGTTGTTTAAAATTTTCTCATATAGAGAGAGATGCTTCTCTATAAATTTCTCCTGAGATAGCTCTTTAGCTTTCGCTTTTCCTCTATCAACAAATTTCATAAAATCTGTTGAAGAGCCATAATGAATTGGATCAAGCCAAGGGAGTTTGCTCTGCTTAAGTCTCTCGGCAAGAATGGGATCACCAATCAAGTTGTCAATCTTCTTTTCAAGATCATCAGCACTATCTGGATCAAACAAGTATCCATTAACCCCATGCTCAATAAGTTCAGGAATCCCACCAACATTAGATGCGATAATCGGTTTTCCTAACTCCATCATATCAACAATAGTTGCACCGAGAGCCTCATTTTTTGACGGGAGAATAAATGCATCAAAATACTCTATATGCTCCTCGATATTGATAATATAACCATGCATCTTAAAGTTAAATAGGTGTCGTGTCTTCTCTCGCAAAATAGCATCAGCCTCTTCACCATCTCCAATAAGGACAAACTGAATATCTGGAGACTTTTTTATATATCGTAGAGCAACATCTACAACAAGTTCATAGTTTTTGATATTCATATGTTTTCCAACCATTCCTAAAATAACTGTATGGTTAAATGGATTACGAAAAAAGTTTGATTCACCCTTATCAATCTCCTCTTTTAAAAAAGATGGGGTGTTGTAGATTGTCTCCATACTCTTTAAATTGCTATTCCACTCTTTTAGAAACCCTTGTTGAAAATTTGAGACAGTTATAATTTTTGATGCCTGTTCATAGGCTTCTCGCACAAATGGAGCAAGGTGGTATCTATAATACCATCTATCATTTGGTGGAACAGGTTTATGATATGTAATGATATAGGGGATATTATATTTTTTATAGAGATATAGAGCCATCAGAGTCGATTTACGATCATGGGAGTGAATAAGGTCACAGAGAGTTAGCTCCTCTATATACTCCTCCTTGAAAATAGAGCGAATATATAGTTTTTCAAACTCAATTACATCAAGTTTCCCCTCTTTTACAACATGTTCAACATTCTCATACATATTCATCTTCATCTGGAACATCATAACCATCTCTGGTGAAATCTTTGGATTATTCTTGAAGCGGTTATCTTTCTTTTTACGATAGAAGAGTTTTTGGTGAAAGCCATCAACTTCTGATAGCTTTCGAATAAGAATCTCCAGCTGTTTCTCTGGAGCATTATAGAATCGAGATAGATCGATATGACAGATTGTCTTTTTATCCATTGTATTAAATCGACTCTAAATTACATTCCTCCAACTGTTGGAACAGGCTCTTCATCATCACCAATTAAGTTTTCTGGAACAACTGGTGGAGTCTCATCATTATACTCATCAGGAATTGATGGAGGCATATCATTATCCGCGGTTGTACTATTTACCTCATCATCTATTTCACTATCTTCATCGTCAGTTGCCCACTCTGGAATTGATGGCGGAAGTTCATTCTCACCATTATCAACTTCAATAGTAGTCAAATTAGCAAGGTAGTTATCAGACTCATATTTAATTAGACCAACAGTTTTATCAAAGAGGATTTTTGTAGAGTTCTCTTCATTAGTCACATATAGAT
>JAMJTX010000048.1 GCA_024281215.1 Candidatus Thiovulum karukerense
TTGTAATACTCCATATCTTATAATTTTTCCTTAAGAAGCTCATTTACCTTATTAGGGTTAGCACTTCCCCTACTTGCTTTCATAACTTGCCCAACAAAGAAGCCAAATAGTTTATCTTTACCACCTCGATACTGTTCAACTTTATCCATATTGCTGTTCATCACCTCATCAATAATAGATATAATTGCTCCATCATCATTCACCTGTTTTAGCCCAAGCTTCTCAACTGCATCATCAACAGAGATATCATTCTCCATTAGGTAATCAAGAACATCTTTTCCAGCTTTACCACTAATTGTCTTATCTTCAATTGCCTTTACAAGACTGCACAGCTTTTTAGAGTCGATTGGAGATTGTGATATATCTAAGTTCTGTTTATTGAGCCTTCCAAGAAGTTCAACAGTTAGCCAAGTGATAGAGCCTTTTGCAGAAGCTCCATGAAGAATCATATCCTCAAAGTAGTGAGCTAACTCAATTGAGCTACTGATAACTTTTGCATCATACTCTGAAATCTTCAGTTCATTTTGGAATCTCTCTGCCTTTTGGTCAGGGAGTTCTGGAATCTTTGAGTACCGCTCCAGAGCCTCATCACTAATCTCAACCTCAAGAAGATCTGGTTCAGGGAAGTAGCGATAATCAGCGGCCTCCTCTTTTCCTCTCATGCTTCGAGTCTCATTCTTGTTGGCATCATAGAGTCTAGTCTCCTGCCATACCTCATCTTCATAGACTCCATCTTCCCAAGCTTCAACTTGTCGTTCAACCTCATAGTCAATAGCTTTCTGAATAAATCTAAATGAGTTTATATTCTTGATTTCAACTCTTGTGTAGAGCTTCTCATCACCTTTTGGTCTAATTGAGACATTGGCATCACATCGAAAAGAACCCTCTTGCATATTTGCATCTGATATATCAATATATCTCAGAATAGAGTGTAATTTCTTAAGATACTCAATCGCCTCATCAGAACTTCTCATATCTGGCTCAGAAACAATCTCTAAAAGAGGTGTTCCCGCACGATTAAGATCAACTTTTGAGTAGTTTGGTTCGTGGATATTTTTTCCTGCATCAGCTTCAAGATGAGCTCTTGCAACTCTTACTCTTTTTCCCTCAATATCGATATATCCATTCTCTACTATCGGTTGATAGAATTGAGATATCTGATATGCACTTGGTGAGTCTGGATAAAAGTAGTTTTTTCTATCAAACTTTGAGTGTTTATTCACAGTTGCATCTATTGCTGTCCCAAGTTGAATAGCCTTATGAACAGCCTCTCTATTTATAACTGGTAAAGCACCTGGAAGAGCAAGACAAGTGGGACAGGTGTTACTATTCTCCCGTTCATTAAAGCTTGTTGGACACGAACAGAATAGTTTTGTCTCTGTGTTTAGTTGGACATGAACCTCAAGTCCAATAACGATTTCAAAATCCATATTTAACAGATCCTTTTTTTTAGTATAGTAGATGAGTCTCCCATAGTGGGAGATGGGTGTAGAGTTAGATCTTTAAGACTTCTGCCTCTTTTGACTTAAATAGTTCATCTATCTTTGCAGTAAATGTGTCTGTAACTTTTTGAACAGAGTCTTGAGCAGACTTTGATTCATCTGCTGTAATCTCTTTATCTTTCTCAAGTTTTTTGACCGCATTGTTACCATCTTTTCGGTGGTTTCTTACAGAGACTTTAGCATTATCACACATTGTTTTCGCATGTTTAACACTCTCATTTCTCTGCTCTGTTGTCATAGGAGGGAAGAAGAGTTTAATCTGGTCACCATCATTATTTGGATTAACACCGATATTTGCACTCTGGATAGCTTTCTCGATATCACCTAGAATATTCTTCTCCCATGGTGAGATAGTGATTGTTGTAGCATCACTTGCTAAAACAGTTGCAACTTGAGCCAGTTTTGTCTTTGCTCCATAGTAATCGACATAGATGTTATCAAGAATATTGATATTAACTTTTCCAGTTCTGATAGTTTTGAAGTTTCTCTTCAGGGCATCGATGCTATCGTCCATACCCATCTGTAACTCTTCAAGAATCTCTTCTATCGCTTCATTCATCAAACTACTTTGGCACGGAGACCCCTAGCTTTAGCTATGGGGAGGAAGTGCCTTCTCCTTTCAAATTTTTGTATAATTCCAACAGTAGAGCTGGAGAGAGAATAAACAAAATACCTACTAACAGGTCGCTTTTTCGATTTAACAAACAACTTAACTGTTAGTACCTTTTGTTAAACAAAAAGTAAAGGTCAGCGAATAGCTAACCCGTACGGGTGTGTCAAGCATCCACCCCGATTAAGAGTTATCTCTTAATCACAAGCCCCTAGCTTTAGCTATGGGGTTCTTGACAGAGGTCTCTCCTAAAATATTTACAAAATTTTAACAAAATTGAGTCTGAAGTGAGGTTGATAACTCTGTATAATTAGAGAAATATTAAGAATTGAATAGAGAGTAGAGATGGCTAAAGATAGTGGTGAAAATTTAGATCTCGATAAAGAGTTTGGAGAGATTGATGAACAGATTATCCTTAAAGAGGGGGAGTTAAGCAGTGATGAGATAGCAGAGAAGAAGAAGAGAAATAGTAATCTTAAAAATCTAAACCTTAATTTATCGATTCCTGATCCAAAGATCATTATCAATGAGCAGAAAGATAAAATCAAGGAGAAACTACGACCCCATAAAGACAAGATTCTCCACATCCTATTATCTGGGCTATCTCTCATTATTGTTATTGCTGTTCTCTTAGCATTCTTTAACAACAGAGAAGAAGATGACTACTCATTCAATGAAGATAGCCGTGATGAACTTCAAATTTATACAGAATTGGCTCTTCAAACACCTGAATCAAAACCAGATGAGTCCCAAGTTGAAGGACTTGTAAAAAAAGCAAATTTACTATACCAACAGGGTGAAAAGATTGAAGCACTTAAACTCTATGGGCGAATTGCCACTTATAATGCTTCTCTCTCTTATTATAATTTAGGTGTAGCGAGAGCGAAAAAAGAGCAGTGTGAAGAGGCAATTAAAGCTTTTGATAGAGCTATCCAGAATCGTGAGCATATTACCCCAAGTGCTATTAATGCTGCAGTCTGTTCAAAGAAGCTTCATAGAGAGCAGAGTGATATTGATGCCTATTTAGACTTAGCATATAAACATCTTCCAAGTGAATTAGACTCTCCACTATATAGTTACTACTACTCTCTTATCTCATATTATCGTGGTAACTACTTTGAAACATTCTCATCTCTAAATCATCAAACTTCAGACTATTTTGAAGATGAAAAAAATATGATGAACAGTAGGGTTAATCTCCTGTTTGAGAACTATACAGGTAGTGCCGAGGCTCTGGAGAAAGCTCTGACTGAAGAGGACTTTGGAAATTTAGGATTAATCTATGCAAATATGGGGGAACTGCAATTTGCAAAAAATAATCTTGAGAAAGGAATAGAGTATCGTAAGTTTAATGGTGTTGATGATGCTGAGCTTATGAAACTTAAATATGCCCACTCTCTCGTCAATCTGAAAATGGGAAATGTTCGAGATGCTGGAATGAATATTATCGCTATCTCAGATATGTATGGAAGTAAGCTAAATGAGAGTTATGATTTAGATCTATCTCTTCAGAAGAATATGTTTGATGTTCAGAAAGCACAACTCTACTTTAAAAAAGAGCTTCAATTTGTAAAATACACCAACTATCAGATTCTTTTCTACTTTGCTCCATACAAGATATTTGATGCAAAAAAGAGTATCAATATTATTAAAAAGGGGAGTGCAAATATCGCTATTGGAGATAGCAGTGAGGCTATGGAGTATCTTGAAGGTGGTGCAAAAAGCTCTGATGTAAATAAAGATATTGTTCTTGCTGTTAAAGAGGCAGTTAATAAGCGACTGAGAACTGCTAACCGAATTCTCCGAGAGATTGTGGGAGGTCATCCAAAACATGCTGTTCTTCATTATGATCTCGCTCTTACCTATGCTCAACTTGGAAATATGAGTTCTGCTCATGAACACTTTAAGAAGAGTTGGCATCTAAACTCAAGAGACTATATCTCTGGTCTATTTGCACTAATGACAGGTGACCTCATCGGAGCGAATACAGAGAAACTTGAGGAGGTCTTTCGAGAGAACCTAACACTGGAAGACGATAGTGATGAGATAAAAGTGTATGAGACAATTCTTCACTTCAGAAATGGTAATCTAAATGCTATGCAGAGTTGGTTAGATGAACTCAAACCAAAAGATGAGAATGATCTATTTAATCTTGGGCTTGGATATCTAACAACAACTATTCTTGATAGGTATCCTGAAAATGGGGAGCGAAACAAGAGATTTGCAAAAAAGATTTTAGGAAAGCTTCCAAATGATATTCTTACTCATCTTATGTATCTATACTCAAACTTTAAAGATCTAGATATCAAAGAGTTTTCACGAGAGGTAATTAAATACTTTCAACTCAATCAACTTCCGCTTTATGACTTCTACTACGGTGCAAGGGTGACACAGGAGATGTTTGTGAAATTTCATCTTCTCACTGGTCAGTTAGAGACTCTTGAGAAGAAGCTAAGAAAGTTCTATAAAGTTGAGTTGAAGAATCCTGAGGGCATAGCTCAAGCTCTTGCTTTGACAATGTTGTACAACAAAAACTATGAGGACTCTTATCAACTCTACAATAAACTGATTGATGACTTTGATGTAAAAGACTCAAGGACTCTATTCTTGGCGGGTGTCTCTGCTGTTGCATCAAAACATTATGCCAATGGTGTAGCTCTATTTGAGTTAGCAAAACTTAAAAACCATCTCAATCTTGAGACTCGTTTTGGGCTAGGGCTTCTCTATCTTGAGGCTAAAAATTTTGAAGCTGCTGGAATTCAGTTTAAGCGGTTTGATGCTGGAGAGTTCCACTCTGACTTCTTTGATTTTAATATAGCTGTTCCTGAGAAGATTGAGAGCTACTATAAAGATAAAAAGTAGAAGAGATATATTTGATAAACAAAGGCTAGAACTATAATAAGATATAAACCTAGTTTATCAAATATAATCACTCTAATATTTTTCCAACCAAACTCATTAAGTGTAAAAACAAGAAGAGTTAAACTACTTATTGTTGTTGATAGAGCAAGTCCAGATGCTCCAAGAGGTTGAATCAAGAGAAGAGCAGATACAATCTTAACAATTAAAGAGTAAGTTGATATTTTTGCTGATGTTCCAATTCGCTCATGAGCATAGAGCCATAGTGAAAATAGTTTTGATACTCCAAAAATAGAGAGTCCAAGCAGATAAAATATAAGAACCTGAGCAGTAGCTAATCTGTCTGCTTCACTAAAAGCCCCCCGCTCAAAAAGAAGCTGAACTATCTCCTCAGCAAAGAGAACTCCAATTAGAGTTGAGAGTGATAGCATATAAGCTAATAACCAGAAACTCTTTTTAAATATCTTTCTCGCTTCACCATCTCTGTTCTGTTTAATCAGTTTGGAGACTCTCGGAAATATAGCTATGGTTGTAGCAATAGCAAAAATTGCCAATGGAAACTGAAAAACACGGTTGGCAAAATATAGATAACTGATTGAGCCTGTGACCAGAAAAGATGCCATTACTGTATCGAGAAAAGATGATATTTGGGCAGTTCCACCTCCCCATATCGCGAGTGTAAATCGTTTGAAGAAACCATCTGTTTCACTCTTGACTTCACTAAACCGTCTCCATCTCAATAATCCACCATAAAGCACCTTATTCATAGAGTTAAAATGAATAGCTATTAGATGAGCCAAGAGCTGTAAGAGACCTCCAATAACTACACCATAACTCATATAGTAGATAATCTCCTCCGAGCTTTTTCCACTTGACAGAGTTAATGCTCCAATAAGAGATAAGTTGAGTAGAGCAGTTCCATAAGCTGTTGTAACAAAGTGTTCTCGATAGTGAA
>JAMJTX010000049.1 GCA_024281215.1 Candidatus Thiovulum karukerense
GTAAAAGCTGTTGTTGTTAGAACTCATAAAGAGGTTCAACGAGAGAATGGTTCTCTTATCAGATTTGATGACAATGCTGCTGTTATTCTTGATGCAAAAAGAGAGCCTATCGGTACTCGTATCTTTGGACCTGTTGGTCGTGAAGTTCGATATGCAAACTTTATGAAGATTGTCTCTCTAGCTCCGGAGGTTCTATAAGTTATGGCAAAAAATAAACTTAAAATCAAAAAGGGTGATACTGTAAAAGTTATCGCTGGAGATGATAAAGGCAAAGTTGCAACTGTTATTAAAGCTATGCCAAAAACAAGACAACTTCTTGTTGAGGGTGTAAAAGTAGCTAAAAAAGCTATTAAACCTTCTGATAAGAATCAAGAGGGTGGTTTTGATATGAGAGAGATGCCTATCGATATCTCAAATGTTAAGAAAGTTGAGGAGTAGAGATGGCTTCAAGACTAAAGATTAGATATAGAGAAGAGATTAAGCCTCAACTAAAAGAGGAGCTTGAGATTGCTAATGCAATGTTAATCCCTGCTGTTGAGAAAGTTGTTATCTCTGTTGGAACTGGTTTTGCAATGAAAGATAAGAAGCTTCTTGATAATGTTGCTGAGACAATCTCTGCAATTGCTGGTCAAAAAGCTCTTGTTATCGAAGCTAAGAAATCTGTTGCAGGTTTTAAAGTTAGAGAAGGTATGTCAACTGGTGTTAAAGTTACACTCCGAGATGAGAATATGTATGAGTTTTTAGATAAACTTATCAATGTTGCACTTCCAAGAGTAAAAGACTTCCGAGGAATTCCAAGAAATGGATTTGACGGAAGAGGTAACTACAACTTCGGTTTAACAGAGCAACTTATCTTCCCTGAAGTAAAGTATGATGATATTATGCAGATTCACGGAATGAACATCACTGTTGTAACAACTACAAACAGCGATAAAGAGGCTCTTTCTCTATTAGAAAAAATTGGGCTACCTTTTACAAAGGCGAGAAATAATGGCTAAGAAATCTATGATTGCAAAGGCTAATAGAAAACCAAAATTTTCTAGTAGAGCCTATACAAGATGTAAGATATGCGGAAGACCACACTCTGTTATGAGAGACTTTGGTATCTGTCGTGTATGCTTCAGAAAAATGGCTAACGAGGGATTAATCCCTGGTGTAAGAAAGTCAAGCTGGTAAGAAGTTAGGGTGCTGACTGGGTTCAAGAACTCCCTGAACCTGTCAGTGCCAATTCAGGTTCATAAAGAACTTTTCAAATTTAAATATATATTGAGGGTAAGAAATAGATGACAAATGACATCATTTCAGATTCTTTAACAAGAATTCGTAATGCAGCTCAAAGAAGACTTGAAAATACTCAACTACTTTTTTCAAAAACTGTTGAGTCAATTGTAAAGATCTTCGTAGAGAAGGGCTATGTAGAGAGTTACTCTGTTGTAGAAGAGGGTAATAAGAAGTTTATTAATGTTGTTCTTAAGTATGATGACAAGGGTTACACTGTTATCAACGAGATCAAGAGAGTCTCTAAACCTGGACGAAGAGTCTATAAAAAGAGTGCAGAGATTAAAAAATTCAAGAATGGTTATGGAACTATTATTGTCTCAACATCAAATGGTGTTGTAGATAACGACCAAGCTCACTCAATGGGTGTTGGTGGTGAAGTTCTATGCACAATCTGGTAGGAGAGTATAGATGTCAAGAATTGGAAAACAACCTATAACAATCCCTTCAGATATAACTGTATCTATTGATGGTGCTGTTATTACTTTTACAAAAGGTAAAAATAGCAGAACTCTTGATACTCACGGTAATGTATCTTGTGATTTTAAAGATGGTGTTTTAACTTTCTCACCACTCTCTCAAGAGAAACAAGATAGAGCTTACTGGGGAACTTACCGAGCTTTAGCTAACAATGTTGTAACTGGTCTTGTATCTGGATATGAGAAGAAGTTAGAGATTAATGGTGTTGGTTATAGAGCTGCTGTAAAAGGTAAAGTTTTAGAGCTTCAACTAGGTCACTCTCACCCAATTAACTTCGAGATTCCTGAGGGAATTCAGATAGCTGTTGAGAAGAATATCGTTAGTGTAAAAGGTATCGATAATCAACTCGTTGGACAAGTTTCTGCTGACATTCGATCTTTCAGACCGCCAGAGCCATATAAAGGTAAAGGTGTTAAGTATGTTGAAGAGAGAATTATCAGAAAAGCTGGTAAGACAGCTAAGAAGTAGGGGTGCTTAGATGAATATTAAAGTTTTAGAGAAAAAAAAGGCTTTAAGAGCTAAGAGAAAAAAGAGAATTAGAGCAAAGATTAGCGGAACAGCTGAACTGCCAAGAGTATCTTTTTTCCGCTCAAATAAATACCTAAGTGCTCAAGCTATTGATGATGTGGCTGGAAACACTCTGGTAGGTCTTCACGGAAAGAGTCTTGAGCTAAAAGCTAATGGTGAGAGTGCTAAAAAGCTTGGTTCTGCTTTTGCTGAGAAGTTAAAAGAGAAGGGAATTGAGAATATCGTTTTTGATAGAAACGGTTACGAGTTCCATGGAGTTGTTGCTGATTTTGCTAACTCTCTAAGAGATTCTGGGATTAATTTTTAAGGGTAATTGATGGAAAAGATAAATCGAGAAGATTTTGAAGAGAGTATCGTTAATATCGGTCGTGTAACAAAAGTTGTAAAGGGTGGTCGAAGATTCAGATTTACAGCTCTTGTTGTAGTTGGTGATAAAAACGGTAGAGTTGGCTTCGGTTTCGGGAAAGCAAAAGAGGTTCCTGAAGCTATCAGAAAAGCTGTTGATAATGCATTTAAAGATATTGTTACAGTGAAAATTAAGGGTTCTACAATTGCTCACGATATTGAGCATAAGTATAATGCAAGTAGAGTTCTTCTTAAACCAGCTAGTGAAGGTACAGGGGTTATTGCCGGTGGTGCATTAAGACCAGTTCTTGAACTTGCGGGTGTTAAAGATATCCTTACTAAATCTTTAGGTTCAAACAATCCAGCTACTGTTGTTCGTGCTACAATCGAAGCACTTAGCAGACTAAAAGGTTAGATGATGGCTCTAAATAATTTACAACCAGCAACTGGTTCAACAAAAAGAAGAAAGATTGTAGGTCGAGGTCAAGGTAGTGGTATGGGTAAGACTGCTACTCGAGGGAACAAAGGTCAAAAATCTAGAACTGGTTACAAAGTAAAGAGAAACTTCGAAGGTGGGCAACAACCACTAGCTAGAAGACTTCCAAAAATCGGTTTCACATCAAGAGTAGTTAAACCAACTGCTATTAATGTTGATACATATACAAAAGTTGCTTCTCTTGACGAAATCACAGTTGAGAGTGTTAAAAAACTTTATAAACTAAATAAGAGTGTTACTGCTATTAAGCTTATCGGTTCTGGTGCTAAAGCTCTAGCGGATAAAATTAAAGACGAAAAAGTTACATACACTAACAAGTAACTCCCGTTATGAATAAAACACTTGTAAGTAAAATTCTCATCACTTTAGGATTTTTACTTCTATACAGGTTACTGGCTTATGTGCCAGTTCCTGGTGTAGATATAGATGTAGTTAAATCTTTCTTTGATGACAATGCCTCTAATGCATTGGGTCTTTTCAATATGTTTAGTGGTAATGCCGTTGAGCGATTGAGTATTATCTCACTCGGTATTATGCCTTATATCACAGCTTCAATTATTATGGAACTCCTCGCAGCTACTTTCCCTTCTCTCGGTCAGATGAAAAAAGAGAGAGATGGTATGACAAAATATATGCAAATTATTCGATATGCAACTATTTTTATAACTATCATTCAGGCGATAGGTGTATCTGTTGGTCTTCAGAGTCTTACAGGTCAAGGTGGTCGAAGTGCTATTATGATTGATATGGATACTTTTGTTCTTGTATCAACAGCATCAATGCTAACTGGAACAATGCTTCTAATGTGGATTGGTGAAAGAATCACACAGAGAGGTATCGGTAACGGTATAAGTCTTATCATCTTTGCAGGTATCGTATCAGCTATCCCTTCAGCAGTTGGAGAGACTGTTACACTTGTTAATACTGGTGCAATGAGCTTCCTTGCTGTTATAGCTATCTTAGCGATTATCTTAGTTACAGTTTGGGCTATCATCTATGTTGAATTAGGTGAGAGAAGAGTCCCTGTTACTTATGCTAAAAAGGTGATGATGCAGAACAGAGATAAAAGGGTTATGAACTATATCCCTGTTAAAGTGAATCTAAGTGGTGTTATTCCAGTTATCTTCGCTTCAGCTATCTTAATGTTCCCACTAACACTGCTTCAAGCATCGACAAATGAGTATGTAACAATGGTTGCAGACTTACTAAGTCCAGATGCTTATCTATACCACTTCTTAACATTTATCTTTGTTGTATTCTTTGCATTCTTCTATGCTTCAATAACATTTAATGCAAAAGATATTTCAGATAACCTAAAGAGACAGGGTGGCTTTATCCCAGGGATTAGACCGGGTGAGCATACAAAAGAGTTCCTGAACGAGGTTGCAAGTAGATTGACTGTAACAGGTGCTATCTATCTTGGTCTTGTTGCAACTCTACCTTGGTTACTTGTTAAAGGTATAGGTGTTCCATTCTTCTTTGGAGGAACTGCCGTTCTCATTACGGTTCAAGTAGCTCTTGATACTATGAGAAAAATCGAAGCTCAGATCTATATGAGCAAGTATGAGACAATAAGTGCAGTTGGACTCTAAGTAGTGGCTATTCCTTTAAGAAAACCTCGTGATATTGAGGCTCTTAGAAAAGCAAATAGGATAGTTGCAGAGACTCTTCAACTTCTTCGAGAGAGGGCGGTTGAGGGGGCTTCCCTTAGAGAGTTGGATAGTATGGCTGAAGCCTACATTCGCTCAAAGGGTGGTCGTCCATCTTTTAAAGGCCTCTACAACTTTCCATCTTCTGTATGTACCTCTGTCAATGAGGTTATTATACATGGTGTTCCTTCTGAATATACTCTTAAAAATGGTGATATTGTAGGCTTTGATGTTGGTGTTGAACTAGACGGCTGGTTTGGTGATTCTGCTATAACAGTTGGTGTTGGTGAAATATCAAAAGCTGATAGAGAGCTGATAGCTTGTGCTGAAGATACTCTCTACTATGCAATCTCGATTATCAAAGATGGTATGAGATTTAAAGAGCTAAGCTATAAGATAGAGCAGTTTATTCGAGCTAGAGGCTTCGTTCCACTTGCAAACTATTGTGGTCATGGAATTGGTCGAAAACCTCATGAAGAGCCTGAGATTTTAAACTATCTTGAAGCTGGTTCGCCAAAGAGTGGTCCAAAAATTAAGAATGGAATGGTCTTTTGTATAGAGCCTATGATATGTCGAAGTGATATGAACTCTGATGTACTAGGTGATAAGTGGTCTGTTGTCTCTAAAGACGGTCAAAAGGGTAGCCATTATGAGCATACCGTGGCTGTAATCAATGGCAAAGCAGAGATACTCTCACAATTATAAATGTTTAAAAGAAAAGGTATTAAATAGATGGCAAAATCTGATGTAATAGAGGTTGATGGTAAGATAATTGAAGCTCTTCCAAATGCTACTTTCCGAGTAGAGCTTGAGAATGGGCATATTATTCTTTGCCATATTGCTGGAAAGATGAGAATGAACTATATTAGAATACTTCCAGGTGATAAGGTAAAAGTGGAATTAACTCCATATAGCCTTGATAAAGGTAGAATTACTTATAGATATAAGTAATCACTCTGCTCCCCGTTTATAGAGGGGAGATTCACACTTCACATATCTCTTAATATTTTACAAAAGGAGACGGTACTTTCACCATATAGCTAATATTTGGATTGTGCCACAATATTTCATGAAACACCACTTAACAATACTAGATCGATTTCTTCATGCCTTTCGAGAATTTTTTATCTATCATCATGAC
>JAMJTX010000050.1 GCA_024281215.1 Candidatus Thiovulum karukerense
CATATTATGTTCGATATGCCTAAACTACTCCTTGAAGATTTTAGTGATTTTTATCAAAAAGCACAAAACTCCTATCCAACTAATATAACCACTATCTATACAAGTATAGGAATGCAGATAGATGATAGACTCAAGTTCTTTGTTGCAGATCGCCATCAAAACATCAAAGTATTTACTAATCAACATGGTGCTTCATATGGAACAGCAGAGAGACATCTTATAGAGGATTATGAGAAATCTGTATCAACACTCTTCTTAACAGCTGGTTGGAGCAATGACAAGAAGACAGTACCTTTTGGTATCCCTAAACTAGATAAAAACTTCGGAACAGAAGAGCATATAAATAGAACTAATACTTATTATATTTCAACAGCTAATCAAAAATATCTTTTTAGATTTGAACTTTATGCCGGAAGTGGATACTTTTTAAAAGAGTTCTTTGAGCGAATGGAGGCTATACTATGTAACTTAAAAGTTCCAAATCTCTATATCCGTCCATATCCAAACCAATATTCAAAAGAGAGAATAGAAGAGATGATTGATAGAAAAGCTCTAAATATAGAGATAGATAGGCCAAAAACTCTCTCACATCTATTTTCAAATGCAAAATTAATTATCTTAGATCATATGGGGACAACAATGCTGGAAGCTCTTCACTACAATATTCCAGTAATAGCTGTTTTAGATCCTAACATTGATAGATTTAGAGAAAATAGTTTAGATATTATAAAAAGATTGGAAGATAATAGAGTGATTTTCTTCTCAATTGAAGAGGCAACAGAGTTTATTAACAGTACCTCATCAGATATTGATAGCTGGTGGTTTTCTGATGATGTTCAAGAGGCTAGAGGGCTTTTTGTTAATAGCTATGCAAACTTACCTGCTAATTGGGAGAGAGAACTTTTAAAGATAATAGATTGACACTATTTGCTATTCTTCTTAAAATTGCATTAATTGGACTTCTTTTTATTATAAGAAGTCCAAAATCAATTTTAATTAAGGAGAAGAGATTTGAAGCATCTCTTATATATTTTTCTACTATTTTCATCAACTGTTTATGGTGAGACAATGGCTTATAGTGATGATATTGATGTTGAGGAGGCGGTAGAGCTTCAAAAAGATGGAGCTATTTTTATCGATGTTAGAACACCATCAGAGTTTATTCATACAGGTCACGGTTTAGGTCATATTAATATTCCTGTGCTTTTTCAAGAGTACACTCCAAAAACATTAGATGTACTGCAAAATTTTGCCAAAATGGAGTCAGAGAAGGGAAAGGGGCTAAATACACGAAAGCTCTATAAAACAAAGATTATTGATAATCCAAACTTCTTTAAAAATGTTATGAAAGTGACAGGTGGAGATATTGAGACAGAGATAGTTGTTGTCTGTCACAGTGGTGAGAGATCACAATTTGCAGCCAATATTCTTGCAAAGAAGGGTTTTGAAAATGTATATAATTTAGATGGTGGCTTTCTTGCTTGGAAAGAGGCTAACAACCCTTGGTCCGTTGACTAGATAAAAGGAGATATAGTAGTTGCTTGGATAAAGTCTTGGTAACTACACAGTTTTGAGAAAAAATATTGAAAATATAGCTATAAAAGCTGGAGAGAAGATTCTTGAAATCTACAACAGAGACTTCTCAATCAACTACAAAAATGATAAATCCCCCGTAACTGAAGCTGATCTTTTAGCAAATGAACTTATCTGTAACTCCCTTGAGAAACTTTATCCAGATATTCCAATCATCTCAGAAGAGAATATTGAAGAGCCTTACTCTATCAGAAAAGATTGGAGAGAGTGTTGGTGTATAGATCCCCTTGATGGTACTCGAGAGTTTATAAATCGCAATGGTGAATTTACAGTCAATATAGCTTTAATAAGAGATGGCGAACCAGTCTTAGGTGTTATCTATATTCCTGTTCAAAAAACAGTTTATAGTGCAGAGAAAGGATTCGGAGCATTTTGTGATGGAGTCCCCATAAAGGCTTCGGACAGCAATAATAATCTAAAGAGAGTTGTTATCAGTCGCTCTAATATTTCGCAGGAGACAGAAGAGTTTTTAGAGGAGCTTGGAGATATCGAGAGAATATCTATTGGAAGCTCAATTAAACTCTGTATGATTGCTGATGGTCAAGCAGATATCTATCCCCGTCTATCAAAAACAATGGAGTGGGATACAGCAGCAGGTGATGCAATTGTTAGAGAGAGTGGTAAAATCCCTTATGTTCTTAATGGAGAGAAACCTATGGTCTATAATAAAGAGAGTCTTGAAAATCCTTGGTTTATTATTAAATAGATATGGAACTTGAGAGAAGAGAGTTTTTAAAAAAGGGTGCATTAGTAACATCAGCATTAGCATTTCCAAACATTTTACTGGCTAGGGATAAATCTGTAAAAATTAGAGTTTTAGGAACACATGTAACTCTTCAAGAGGTGATTAGACAGAGAGCCGAACAAGAGTTAAATATGGAGATAGAGTTCTATTCTGGTGGTAGTGCTGAGGTCTTAATGAAAGCGATTACAAACCCAAAATCATTTGATATATATGAGCAGTGGTCAAACTCTATACGACTGCTTTGGAGTTCTGGTGCGATTCAACCAATTGAGATAGATCGGTTGAAGTATTGGGGCGAGATTAATCAACTCCCAAAAACAGGAAAGATACGACAAGATGTTCAGAGCGGTGCTGGTGATGTGCCAAATAAGATTCTATATATACAGAGTGATGGTAGTTTAAACAGTTCTCCAACAGAAAAAATTAGTTTTATGCCATATGTTCATAATGTAGATTCATTTGGTTATAACAGAGATAGAGTGCAAGAGGGTGTTCCTTATCATACAGAGAGTTGGGCTTGGCTTTTAGATGAGAAATATCACGGTAGAGTTGCTCTTGTAAATGAACCAACAATTGGTCTTTTTGATGCTGTTTTAGCAGTTCAGGCAAAAAAGTTGATGGAGTTTAATGATATCGGTAATCTATCTCGAAAAGAGATAGATAAGCTCTTTGAGATATTGATTGGCTACAAAGAGAGCGGACACTTTCGAGGAGTGTGGAACTCTGTTCCTCACTCTGTAGAGTTGATGGCGACCAATCAAGTTGATATTCAGAGTATGTTCTCTCCAGGTGTTGCATCATTAAAAGGGGCTGGAGTCCCGTGTATATATGCTGCTCCAAAAGAGGGTTATCGGGCTTGGTATGGTGTTATGAGCCTCTCAAGCCAATCAAAGGGAAAGGAGAGAGATGGTGCATATAGATATATGAACTGGTGGCTCTCTGGCTGGGCAGGAGCATTTATTGCTCGTCAAGGTTACTATATCTCAAACCCTGAACGGTCGCAGCCGTTAATGCATCCTGATGAGTGGGACTACTGGTATAGAGGGTTACCAGCTAAACGAGAATTAAAAGGGACAGATGGAAGAGTCTCTGTGAAGACTGGCGAGATAAGAAGAGGTGGTTCGTATATTCAGAGATTTAGCAATATAGCTGTCTGGAATACGGTTATGCCAAACTTTGAGTATGCTCTTAAGAGATGGAACCACTTTGTCCGAACACAACCAGAGCAGAGATTATGACTATACCATTAAATTTAAATAGCAAGGTATATTTAGCCGTTACTCTCTCTACCTCTATTTTTATTGTCATTATGGTAACTCTATTTTTTAAGACTCAACATATTTCAGACTCACTTCAGGAGCTTCATTTAGCCAATAGTAGCCTAAAAGATTACATTGCACTTAGTGGCAAGATTGAGAAGTTAAAAAAATATAGTTTAAGATACTACCTTACAGGGGATAGCTATGTTATTAGGTTAAGCAATGAACTATATGGAGAGATTATTCAAACACTATCAACTCCTCCTTTGACAAACCTTGAGGAGTTGTCGCAAACTTTAGACTCTTTAAGAAAACATACATACAACTTTCAAGCACATTTCCAAACTATGCATGAGCAGAGACCTATCCATAACAATTTTAAAAATGAGCTTCATGAGGAGTCGGCAAAAATAAAATCAATTATTGAAGAGTCTCTGAAAGAGAATAACTCTTTAGAAGTTGAGCCTCTATTCTCTAATATATTGATAGAGCTATTACAAGTTGAAAATAGTGTGCAGGACTATTTTGAAGAGCTGGATAAAAAGTGTAGCGATAGAGCATATCAATCAATTGATATGCTGTTTCACTATCTTCAAGAGATAGAGAAGAGAGAATCTACAACCTCATCTTATAGAGCTAGAGAGCTAAAACTAAAGCTTCATAGTTTGCGAGTAGTTACAACAAAGCTTCTCCAACACTTTAAGGCTTACCTTATGCTTGATGTTGTTATAACTGGAGAGACTTATGAGATGCTCCACTACTCTTATCAGTTACAAAACTCTGTTTCAAAAATATCAAAAGAGATAAAAGATGAGTTGTCAGAATTAACCCAGTTAAGTAGCAGTACAGTTGTTATTGGGTCATCTCTATTTATTCTATTTATGGTTATCAACTCATTCATTCTGCTAAGAGTTATCACATTACCTCTAAGAAACTTAACGGAGACATTTGAGGCATTGGTTGCTGGTAATGATGTTCAGATTCAGAACTATAAGTTTAATGATGATATTGGCAAATTGACAAAAGCTGCTCAGGCTTTTGAAAAGAATAATCTTCGTATTAAACTTCTTTTAGAGAAGAGCAACAAGCTTACTGAAAGCTTACAGATTAGTAAGCATCGACTTCGTATCGCATCAGAGAGTGGTTATATAGGTGTTTGGGAATATAACATTCAAACATCTCACCTATATTGGGATCAAACTATGTTTAAGATATATGGAGTAACTGAAGATACTTTTTCATATCTCTTTAGAGAGTGGATAGAGATGATAATAAGAGATGATGCTGAAAGGGTACGGCAAGAGCTAGATAATGCCATAACTAAAAATACAAGACTCGATACCAAATTTAAAATAGAACGAAAAAGAGATGGACGAGTTAGAACTATTAAAGCTTATGGGGATATTCTCTATGAAGATGGACACCCTATAAAAGTTGTCGGTGTAAATTATGACATTACAGATAGTGAGACTCTGCGGGAGAGTCTTGAGATTCAGGTTACAGCAGAGGTTGAAAAGAAGAGAGAACAGCACAAACTTCTACTTCAACATCAGAGCAAACTTGCAGCTATGGGTGAGATGATAGGAGCGATTGCCCATCAGTGGCGACAACCTTTAAGTGAGTTAAATATTAAGATTCAGAAGCTGAAGTATAACTATGCAAATGGTGATATTGATGAGGAGTTTATAGGAAACTTTATTAAAGGGAGCAGGTCTGTTATCAACTTTATGAATCAGACAATTGATGATTTTCGCAACTTCTTTAGAGATGATAAACAGAAGCATAACTTTAAAATCAGAGGAGCAATTGATGAGATACTGTCTATACAGAACTCTCAGCTAAAAGCTCATAACATTCAATTATATACAAGTGGTAATGATTTCCAGATATATGGATTTAAGAGTGAATTTCAACAGGTGGTTTTAAATATAATCAATAATGCTAAAGATGTTTTGATAGCTAATAAAGTCAATCAGCCCTTTATTAGAATCCAACTCTCTAACCTCTCAATTGAGATCGAAGATAATGGTGGTGGAGTTCCTCCAGAGATTATCGATCGGATATTTGATCCATACTTCACCACAAAATCATCTCAAGATGGAACTGGAATGGGACTCTATATCTCAAAAATGATTGTTGAAGAGAGTATAAATGGTAGAATAGAGGTAAAAAATAGCGATGGTGGTGCAGTCTTTAGCATATATTTTCAGAGGTGAAGAACCCCGCCGTAAACGGCGAGGCTTCCTAGAAACTCCAGACTATTGTCCAGATATTATCAAGGCTTAGACG
>JAMJTX010000051.1 GCA_024281215.1 Candidatus Thiovulum karukerense
CATCTTGACCTCCTATTTATTTTGCCTTATTATATCGTTATATTTGCGCCTTATATCCCCGCCATGAATGGCGAGGGCTTACGGCGCAGTTGCTAAACCACTGCAGAACAAAGCCAACCACAAATATGAATCTTAAAGCTAAACAATTAATATAATAATACCTATAAGTTATTATAGTTTTTTGATAAAATCTCCTTTAAAAAGAAGGATTTTTACTTATGGGACAACCTCAACCAGCTTTCTATATCTTTAAGTGTCAGCAGTCAAGCCCTCCAGGAATGCCAAAACCTAGTTGTGTTAGACCAGACAACAGAGATCACTTCAACTATTTAGCACAATCACTTATGCAGAAGGGAATTATTGCAACGGTTCAACCAATTCAGACAAGCTGTTTAGGAAGATGTAATCTTGGACCAATTATGTTAGTTGAACCTGGACACTATATGTATACTGCTGTTGATAAAGAGGCGATTGATAAGATTGTTGATGAGCATATTATCAATGGGAACCCTGTTGAAGAACTTCTTATAAGAGATGAATTTTGGGGAGATGCTATCAAACCACTCGATATGATGAAGCAGATGGGACGAGCATAATATGAATATAGAGATGCTTTACAGCAAAATTCATCGTGCTACTGTTACAGATGCAAATCTGAACTATGTAGGTTCAATCACAATTGATGAAGAGCTTTTAGAGAAAGCAAAACTTAGAGTTGGTCAAAAAGTTGAGATTCTTAATATCAATAATGGTGAGCGATTTACAACTTATACCATTCTTGGAGAGCGAGGCAAGAGAGATATGTGTCTCAATGGTGCCGCTGCAAGAAAAGTTCAAGTTGGAGATAAAATCATTGTTGTTGCTTATGCATCATACTCTGAAGCAGATCTTGAGAACTATCAACCAACTGTTGTTATGGTTGATGATAACAACGACATAACAGATATAAAGTATGAGGTATAGAGATGTTTGGAAACTTAGGAGATATCAATTTAAGTGATTTGGAGAAAACTGTCTCCTCTATGCAGGAACAGGCTAAAAAGGTAGAAGAAGAGAATGAAAAAAAGCTATTCCATGGAAAAAGTGGTGGTGGAATGGTTGAAGTTGTTATGAATGGAAAAGGTGAGGCTGTTGATGTGATTATTGATCCATCTCTTGCCGAAGACCTTGACTCTCTTCAAATTCTCCTTGTTGCCGGTTTTAATGAAGCCAATAACCTTGTAAAAGAGAACCAAAAGAGTAATGCAATGAATATGGTTAATCAATTAAATCCATTTCAAAAATAGTTGAATGTTACGAATACTCTTAATCACCTATATTTTAGGTGCTTCCCTATACTCAAACATTCTCTGTCGTAAAAAGATTGTTAAAGAGCTTTACCTACTGGAAGAGGGGTATCCCTCTTGGGTAGTATCCGACAATGAGTCTCTTATATTCTCTCCAGCTTTTCTTGCAACTGATCATAATATTACAAAAAGAAGCCCCCTTTTAGGTCTCTCAATTATTCAGCATAAACAACCATTAGATAGATATGAGGAGATGGTTATCCGCAAACCAAAGAGTAGCAACCGTTTCGCTATTGATGATGAGTTATATGTTAAAGGAGAGATTGTAAAACCTCAGATAGGTATGGAGTTTGCAGAGTTCTCTGATTTTATACCCGATAATGTCATGATTATTAGCGGTTGTTGTATTACCGCTGGTCTAAGTATTGGTGGAGATAAATTTATTGATGCTGATTATATCAAACACTTTATTGAGAATGATAATGTCTATCTAGGTGATGTCGGGGCAAGATTTCATGAGCAAAATGGCAAAATATTTGTTCACCGAGTTAATCCATTTTTTACACAGAATCCATTTGTAGAGGGTGATGAGATTCTCTATATTGATGGAGAGCAGACAGGTTCTCTTGAGAATTTTGCAAAAAATATTATATTTTCACCACCAAATCGGGTAGTTGAGTTTGAGCTACTACGAAATGACGAGTTGATTGAGAGTAGTGTTGAAGTTGCTCTACTGATGGGTGGAGGGCTTCTGAGTGATACATTTCTTGAAAATATAGGTGTTTGGTTTGAAGATGATCTATTTGTAGCAAATATCCATAAAGGTAGTGCCTTTGCAAAGAGTGGCTTGAAAAATAGTTATAGACTCGTCTCAATTAATGGTAGAGATGTTAAGAGTGAAGATGAGGTGAAAGCATTTTTATCAAAACAGAAAATTACCCTACCAGATAAGTTCAACTTTCTTTTCCGACACAAAGATTATGGAGATCTCTCAGTTGAGCTAAAGACAAACCGAGAGCTACTTGGCGGAAAAAGTTCTGGAGATCCTTTCTCATTTGGAAGCAGTGCTATTGCCAACAGAGTTGGATTAACAACAGGTGAGCTGAAGTTTGAAGGAAACTGGAATGGAAGCTATATAGATAGAACAAATAACGGTTTTTACGATATATATAATCAGATACCACTTGCAGAGTATCTTAGTTATTAAAATGTTCGATTCTCGTGATTGCCATGGGAATCCAATTATTTAAAATTACTATTAGAGATGTTTAAAAAAGATTGAGGAGAGGTAGGAAGCCTCTCTTATAAATGGAGTTAAGCTGTTACGACAGAAACTTTTTTTCTATCTTTTCCGTATCGCTCAAATTTTACTTCACCATCAACTAGTGCATAGATAGTATGGTCTTTTCCCATACCAACATTGTTACCAGGATGAACTTTTGTTCCTCTCTGTCTAATAATGATGTTTCCAGCGATAACTTGCTCACCACCAAATTTCTTAACACCTAACCTTCTACCAGCCGAGTCTCTATTATTCTGGGTACTCCCCTGACCTTTCTTGTGTGCCATATCTTATAGGCTCCTTTTCTTAGATTTTACTTATGCAGAGATTGCAGTAATTTTAACTTTTGTATAACTTCTTCTGAAGCCTTTTTTCAGTTTGCTATCTTTTCTTCTTCTCTTTTTATAGATAATAACTTTTTTTGCTCTAGCTTCTTCGATAACTTCTGCTTTAACTGCACCACCTTCTAGAGATAGTTCTCCATTGTTGCTAATAGCTAACACATCTAACTCTATCTCTTTACCACTCTCAAGACTTAGCTTGTCTAGTAGTAGGTAGTCGCCCTCTTGAACTCTATACTGCTTTCCGCCGTTTTTAACAATAGCATACATAGCGATATACCCTTTTATAATTTAATGCGGGATTATATCCAAAGTTATTTAATTGTATTTTAAAAATTTAATTACAACATTATGATTTGAAGTCTCCATTCTGATATAATGACGATGTTTGTTATGGGGATGACTTGGCTTCGACAGGAGCTGATTAATATTGTGTAGCATGTCGAGTGGAAACTCGTTAATCATTCACAGTTTTTTAAACGCAAACAATACAAATTATAGACCGGCGGCAGTAGCTGCTTAATCGCCCTTAGGGCTGGTCAGTCCGTTAGTTGATTGCCATTTTTCGCTAACCGACTTCATTTACCTTTAATATTTGGCTTTGATAATCTCCTGTCTCAAGAGGTTTTCGAGATTTTAGAGACTAGATGATGAGAGTATCTATAGCTCCTCTCTAAATCGAAATTTGAAGATATAGATAAACATGTATAGAATCACTTTGGAGATCGCTTTTGGACTCGGGTTCAATTCCCGACATCTCCACCAATATTTAAGGTTCTAATGAACTCTTAAATATAGACATTTTCGCGACTATTCTCAATCTCAGCCACAATTCTATTATATACATCATCACTAAACCCTATCTGACTTTTTAGATTACTCAACTCTTTTAACTCAAGATGGTAGATAATGTCTTTTGAGAAGCGGATATCGTTAATTACATTCTTCTGAGATATAGATATATTCTCAGATTCATGCTTAACATGTCTTGATAGAATCTCTATCTTGTGTTGAAACTCGTCATATAGTTGATTAATAATCTCATTATCAATCTGCTCAAAACTCTCTTTAAATTGGCGAATAAACTCTAAAGCATCTTTACCTACTTTTAATCTAGCAATTCTAAATAGTCGAAGATTAATTTTTCTATGTTTCACTTTAAAGATTCTCTTCAATTTACAAAACCTAGGTTTTGCTTTTCGCTTATATCCCCCATTTAACCTATCAATCTTTCTCTCAAAATAGTCTTCAAGAATAAACAGGTATTGCTCATCAATTTTGCTATCATCATGCAGGTTATGAAGAGTCTCTCTCTCTATCTCATATATATATTTTTGATATATTCTTCTCTTCTCTTCAGGTTTCAGATCTGCATGTTTAAAGATGTATTGATCTAAAACAATTTTTCCACCATAATTACTGGTAATATAATTAATGCTTTCGCTCTCAAAGAAGCCTTCTTCCCCTATCATTTTAAAGTACTCGATAATTTTCAGATGAATAAGATATTTTATCTGCGCATATATAAAATCAAAATCTCTATCTTTTTTATTTACATCTAATATCTCAATTGATGTTTTTACCGTGAAACCTTTCACAATAAGACTAAAGACGATTGTACTAACGGTTATCATATATAGAAAAGAGTGGATTGTAATCTCTTCACTCCAACCATCAAGAGTTAAATCTTCAGGAATTAGGAGAAGCATAATAATTGCCATTATTCCACGAAACTCTGCCCAAGCAAATAGGTGAATCCAAGATATCGGTATTCTCTTCTTGAAAAAACGATTTAGAGGAAAGAGAGTAATGTATATCGAGATAAATCTTGCTACCACAACAGTAAATACAGCAATAGAGATCTCTAAGAAATAAGAATCAATGGAGTTAATAAAGCTACTAACCATAAAGCCCATTAGGATAAAGAGAAGAGAGTTGATAACAAAATCCATATACTCCCACACATTTTCAGAGAACTCCTTAATATTTTGAGTATCTAAAAGTCTTGTTTTGTTTCCAAGAATAATACTAGCCACAACAGTTGCAATAATTGGAGATGTTGGAATAATTGCTGATAGGAATTCAGATGTGATAAACGAGAAATGAGCCATAATAATAGTAAGGGTAATACTTAAGAAAACTTCCTCTTGAAAAAATGAGATGAGCTTTAAAAAAAGTAGCCCTATTAATACTCCATAAAATGCTCCAAACCCTAACATCGATATAAAATCAATAAAACCAACTCCTATAACACCTATCGAGAACTCTACTCTTGTTAGTTCCAATACTATTAAAAAGATTGCCAGTGCTGTTGCATCATTAAAGAGTGACTCAGCCTCAAAAAGAAAAGAGGCTCTTTTTGGGACTCCCAACTCTTTAAAGAGGGCAAGAACTGCAATAGGATCGGTTGCGGAGATAAGTGATGCAAATAGAAATGAGACGATAAGCGGTATCTCCATTCCAATAGCCTCAAGGGAGTAGTAGAGAAGAAAACCTATGACAATTGTATTGATAATAACAGCTAGAATCGAGAGAGTTGCAACAGGTATCCACTCAATTTGAAGAGTCTTTAATCGTATTTTATAAGATGCTGCATATAGAAGAATTGGGAGAAATATATAAAATATCACCTCTTGATTTAGAACTCTCTCAGTGAATTGAGTCATCTCGCTTGTCCCAAATTTTGTTAAGAACATTCCAACAATAAATAGTAGAAGGGGATACGGTATTTTGCTCTTTTTCGACAGTTTAAATATCACTGACGAAAAAGCCATTATTGAGAAGAAGATTATTAAAAATAGCAGAAGCCCATCTATATGCAGCATTATCACACCTTTAAGAAAACTATATCTTTAATTATAACCCCTAGTTAGCAACTGTGCCGTAAACCATCGCCATTCATGGCGGGGATATAAGGCACAAATTTTCTGTATAATTATAGGCAAGATACCGTGGGAAGCACGGAAAT
>JAMJTX010000052.1 GCA_024281215.1 Candidatus Thiovulum karukerense
ATTTTAGGCTTGATATTTATAAAGGGCATTCAAAAAAATCATTTGTTTCTCACAATCCGATTGGTGATACAAGTGCTACACATCTATTATATTTAGAGATGTTAAGCAACGAAAAACAGATTTTAGAAAAAGCTAAAAACCATAAAGTTTGCGAACATAAAATCAATTAACAATATTAAAAATTTACTTTAATCAAAAAAGGGAAGTTGATATCACACCCCCATTTTTAAATATTATCTATTTCTTGATTTTCAACTAATCTCTCTTGTAAAAACTTCTCTCTCTCTTCACTTGTTAATCTCTCAAAAAGTTCTAAATTTGTAATAGCATATTGTGGAATGCCTATTCTTTTCCACTGTCTTACAGTATGTTCAGTTAAGCCAAGAATTTGAGAAAAGTTCTTTAAAGTCAATCGATGTTTTTTCAATATCTTTCTAAGTTCGAGATATTCCATAACAACCTTCAAGAGTATTATTTATATACTATGTAATTTTATTTATGTTTTAAGCTTATTGCAAATAATTTAGATCTAAAATCTAAAAATAGTTTCTTTAAAAGCTATATAAACAGTATGCTGATTGAGAGTTTTGACGGACGAAACAACCAGCCTACTGATCTTTTCCATATAAGGATAAATTTTGGAAATTCTAACACAAAATAGTAATGTAAATAATTTTATATTTGAAGAAATTCAAATAAGAGTATTTTTAGAAGAAAATGAGATTTGGTTTATAGCAAAAGATGTTTCAGATATTCTTGGTTATAGTGAAACAAGTAAAATGCTAAGAAGAATTGATTTAGAGGATAAGAAAACGGTCGCCCGAAATGGGCGGTCGTCTATTCCTACTGAAATATTTGGCAATCAAGGTTCTATTATTTTAATTAATGAGAGTGGTCTTTACAATGCTATTTTTGGATCAAAGCTCCCTATTGCAAACAAGTTTAAACAATGGGTTACAAAAGAAGTTCTCCCATCAATCCGAAAAACAGGCTCATACTCAACCTCATCTCAAAAAGAGAAAATTGAACTTGAGCTTTTGGGACTAAAAACAGCTATTGAGATTCTAAAAGTGAATGAAGCCTCTAAAATTCTGATGACCAAGACTCTATATGATGAACTTGGCTTAAAAACAAGCTATCTTCCAAAATACTCTGATGAAAATCATACCTACTCACTCTCAGCACTTCTGAAAAAGTTCAAAGTTGGAATCTCCGCTAAGAAACTAAATCTTCTTTTAATTTCTGCTGGAATTTTGGAGGTTAAAACTCGCAAATCTACAAAAGAGTTTGAGAATGAAGATGGAGAGCGGGAGAAGATACGAACTTTTAAGAGTCTAACTGAAAAGGGACTGGAGTTCGGCAAAAACCTAATTTCACCCCATAATCAACTTGAGACACAACCCCACTATTTTGAAAATCGCTTTCAAGCTTTAATAGAGAGTCTCAAACTTTAGTTCTCTTCTCCCTTTTGGAGATAAAGCTTTTCATTTAGGGTACAATCTGACAATATATTGTCAAAAGGTCGATTATGCAATCAATTCTATATAGTGAAGCAAGAAACAGTTTAAGGGATATTATCAACAGAGCTGTTGATAACTTTGATGAGTTTCTCATCACAACAAAAGATAAAAAGAGTGCTGTGATTATCTCTTACGATGAATATACATCAATGAAAGAGACTCTTTATCTACTATCTTCAAAAAATAATCGAGATAGACTTTTAGATGCTATTGAACAGATTGAGAATGGTAATTTTAAAGAGAGAGAGTTGTTAAGTTGATAGTTGCCTTTGCAGATAGAGGGTGGGAAGATTACCTATATTGGCAGAAAACTGACAAGAAACTTTTAAAGAGAGTCAATCAATTGATAGAGGATATAAAGAGAAACCCATTTGATAATAATGGTTTAGGCAAACCCGAACGGCTAAAAGAGAATCTTTCAGGCTACTTTTCTCGTAGAGTTACAGCTGAACATCGATTAGTCTATAAAATTCATGAAGACTATGTTGTCATTGCTCAGTGTAGGTATCATTATTGAGACAAAGGTTTAAATAGATATTGTTAAATATCTATAAATTCTCCAAAATCTCTTTTTTTATAAAGACTAGATTTCTATAAATTGATGTTAAATCCTCTATTTTAGTAGAGTCAAAGTTTTGAGATACAAAATATTGGTATTTATCTTCTCCTAACTTTTTTAAAATTACAAAGTTCCAAATTGCACCAACAATGAAAGCTCCTTTAAACTCTAAAACATTAGAAAGCTCTAAACCTGCTATCATTTCAGCCAAAAGTTGGGGTTCAGGATCAGAAAACTCTTTACCTTGCTTAAACTCTTGAATAAAAAAGTACGGTTTTGTTGCTCTTCTTCTGCCCTTTGCAACAACAAAGTCAGTTGTTCCATTAAAAATGAATTTATCTGTCTCATATCTTAAAGGTTGTTCATAAAAATCCCTTACTTCATATTCTAAGATTGAAAAATCTACTAAATTAAGAATAGGAATAATAAATTTTGCTTTTAGATCATCTTCTAAATATCGAAATAGAAACTCACCCTCTTTTTCCAAAAGCTTTTTTAAGACTGTTTCTGCTTCATTTAACTCTATTTTTTCAGCTCCTTGAAACCAAGAAGAGAATATTTCGTTTTGATGGAAAACTCTTTTAATATCTAAAAGTTCCTCTAAATCAATATCTCTGATTTTAGAAAAAGAGTAGGTTGGTATCTCACTCTTCTTACCCTCTAAGATAGCAATTTGCTGTTTTAAATTTTCTATTTCAAGTTCAAAATTTGACATAATATTTCCTAATTTAAAGGTAATTTAGTTGGTATAGCATAGTTTCAACATTTAATTTTAGAGTAATAGTATTTATCCATAATGTCTTTGTCTATGACAATTCGGACAGAGTGCTATTAAATTATCAATACTATCAGAACCACCTTTTGAAAGGGGGATAATATGGTGTGTTTCTAAATATGGCTCACCTGTTGATTTAGATATAAATGGTGCTGGTTGATGACAGTCTTGACAAATTCCATTAGCTTCTCTTTTAGTAAGTTCAGATAAATATGGATTTCTGATATAAGTTTGTCTTTCTACTTGCACCTTTTGCAGCTGGTAAACATTCTCTATTTTCTTAGTTAGTTCTTGAGTTGAGAGCCTTTTGACCAGTTCTATATTACTATTTTCAATTTCTTCTATATTTTGATCTGATAATGAATAAGTAGGATTAATAACCTTTGCAATGCTATTTAAGTAATCAATAGTACCTCTTGAGTGTGCTTTTTTCATATTAGAACGAAGATTAGTGTGTTCAATAGCATACTTGATGAAGTTTCTATTTGACTTTTGTAAAAGCTCTATATATTTATATGTGTCACTGCAATGAAACTTGCAAACAGTCGAATCTGGCACTCTTTTCATCGTTTCAAGACCCTTGCGAATCCAAAGTTTGATGTTTTCATCATTAACTCTATTTATAGTAATGTTTTTTACATCTTCAGCCAAAGCAAGAATCACAATAGTTCTATTTTTCTCAGATATTTCAAAAGACCACTCATAACCGATATTAAATCTTAAGAATGTGCCTTTTTTATCTAAGTTTAAATTCCAATTTCCATTGTCAATTTTGTTAGCAAAATTGATAGAGTCAATTAGAAATTTTAAGATAGTAGTTCTTATACCCTTTTCTGGCAGAATTCTTTCTATCCAATTTTTTGCATCATCAAAGCTGTTTCTATCTATCATAATTCTAATCCAATTTGTCTATTATTAAGTACCATATAGCTGAAGCTAAGAGGTTATGATGGTAGAGTTCTTCCATCTTAGTAAGTCCTTATAGGTTGGCTATTTGCTGACATTTACTTCTTAAAAAATCTGCCTAATATAATGATAGTAGCCCTATTTTTTTGCATTCAACTCTTTAATTAGCTCTTTATGTTGTCGAAAGTTTTCAAAAGCTTTTCTTACAAAATCATCTGGCAGACTCTTCAAAATATGAGCTAAAAACTGTCTACCCTCATTTTCGGAGTTTTCCCAATTCCTTAGAGTTGTTCTATTGATTCCAAAAGTTGTGGATAATTCTGTGTTTGTCAAATTTTACCTTTAAAAAACATTAAGCTTTATCGGTTAATATTTCAATGTTTGGTTATTTAATAGCCATTCGGATTAGTAGCTTAGAGAGATAAGTTTGCAGACCACTCTCTCTAATGCTTAAACCCAATACAAGGTTATACAATGGAAATTATATCAAGAACTTATCACGGTATCGAAGTTCTATTTGACAACTCAGATTCACTCTATATTAATGCAACTCAAATAGCAAAACAGTTTAAAAAAGATGTAAGAGAGTGGAAAAGATCCAAACAGACTAACGAATACATCGATGCTTTAAGTGGTGTGGGATTTTCCCACACCACTCTTATTAAAGTTGTCTCAGGTAATTTTAGTGATGGTCGAGAGCAGGGAACTTGGATTCATAAAAAGCTAATTATCGCTTTTGCTCGTTGGCTATCTCCAGAGTTTGCTGTTTGGTGTGATAGTGTAATTGAAGAGATTCTGAAAACTGGTTCACACTCTTTAGGTCGTTCCAATTCTGAACAAAGTGAAGAATCTAACAAAGAGAAAATTGAACTTGAGCTTTTGGGACTAAAAACAGCTATCGAAATTCTAAAAGTGAATGAAGCCTCAAAAATCTTGATGACAACAACCCTCTACGATGAACTTGGCTTAAAAACAAGCTATCTTCCAAAATACTCAAATGAACAGCATACCTACTCACTTTCGGCACTTCTGAAGAAGTTCAAGATTGGAATATCCGCTAAAAAACTCAATCTTCTTTTAATATCTGCTGGAATTTTGGAGGTTAAAACTCGCAAATCTACAAAAGAGTTTGAGAATGAAGATGGAGAGCGGGAGAAGATACGAACTTTTAAGAGTCTAACTGAAAAGGGTTTGGAGTTTGGCAAAAACCTAATTTCACCCCATAATCAACTTGAGACCCAACCCCACTATTTTGAAAATCGCTTTCAAGCTTTAATAGAGAGTCTGAAGCTTTAGTGAGCGGTTCTTCAAAGAACTCCTGCTAGATGTTTCTTGGTCAATGAAAAAAGAGTTTTGCATTCAGGTCTCTATCAGCAGTTTTTAATTAGAATTTAAAAATTAATAGGAAGTTTCACTTAAATATATAGGAAGCTTCAAAATAGATTTTGTTAAAGGCTCTTTATTAAATGGTAGCATCACATAGAACGACTAAACTCTCTGAATCAATCACAATGGCAATAACTGCCCTTGCAAAAAAACTTAAGTCAGAGGGTCGAGATATCCTATCTTTTTCAGCTGGAGAACCAGACTTCGACACTCCTCAAATTATTAAAGATGAGGCAATTAAAGCGATTAATGATGGCTTTACAAAATATACTGCCGTTGATGGTATTCCTGAGCTGAAAGATGCAATTGTTAAAAAGCTAAAAAGAGATAATGGTTTAGATTATGAGCCTAAACATATTATCGGTAGTAACGGTGCAAAACACTCTCTTTTCAACCTTTTTCAAGCTGTTATTAATGATGGTGATGAGGTGATTATTCCATCTCCATACTGGGTAACATATCCTGAACTTGTTGAGTATTCGGGCGGAAAAGTTGTTGAGATTAAGACTGATGATAGCAGTGGATTTAAAATCACTCCTGAGCAGTTAAAGAGTGCTATCACTGATAGAACAAAGATGTTAGTTTTAACAACTCCATCTAATCCAACTGGTGCAGTTTATAGCAAAACAGAATTAGAGGCACTTGCTGAAGTTCTTAAAGGGACAGATATTTTAGTAGCTTCTGATGAGATGTATGAGAAGTTAGTATATGATGGAACTTTCTCATCAGTAGCATCAATCAGTGAAGATATGTATCAAAGAACTGTGACAATTAACGGTCTTAGCAAATCTGTTGCAATGACTGGTTGGAGATTTGGTTACCTTGCAACTCCAGATATGAATCTTATAACAGCTATGAAGAATCTTCAGAGTCAAAGTACATCAAACATCAACTCGATTACTCAAAAAGCATCAATTGTTGGGTTATCGCCAGAGATTGATAGTGAAATTGATAGTATGGTGGTTGCATTTCGAGAGAGACGAGATTATGCAGTCAAGGCTATTAATAATATTCATGGTCTATCTGTTGTTAAACCTGATGGTGCTTTTTATCTCTTTGTTAATATCTCAGAAGTTGAAAATGACTCTATGAAATTCTCAAAAGAGCTTCTTGAGTCAAAAGGTGTGGCAGTTGTTCCAGGTGTTGGTTTTGGTTCTGAGGGGTATATCCGAATTAGTTTTGCAACAGACTTAGAGACAATTAAAGATGGTATCAATAGATTGAAAGAGTTTGTAGAGAGCAAATAATAATGAGACTTGATCGAGAAGTTGGCACACTAAACCGTGATATTATCGCTATTAAAGAGAAGTGGAAAATTGCCCTTAATATTGATTCGAAAAAGGTTGCTATTGAGAAACTAATCACTATGAGAAAGCGACTACGAGATAGTGGTGAGATGACTCGAAGAGTTCAAGAAGCAACTGAAGAGGAGCAGGTTAAACTCCAAGCAACTACTCAAGAGATTGTTGATTTTGACTCGAAACTTGATTCTCTTGATCAAGTGGTTGAAAAACCTGTTTCTCAGACAAACAAGCCTAGAGTCAAAGAAGAAACACCTATTGCAGATTCTCGTGCTGAAACTCATAAGCCAAAAAGTAGTTCTGATGAAGATGAGAACAAACCTGCCCACTTAACAGTCTCTTGGCTTAAGAATAGAATTAAAAAGGTTTAAGAGGTTTCACTAGCAAACCTCACCAACTGCTCTTTCAGATATAATTTTTAAAAAATTGATTGCAATTTCAGTTATATAGATGGAGAGTCTGTTGATATATAAAAACCTTAGAAAAGTTATCTATAAATTTGAACCAGAGATGGCTCATCTTCTGGGTGAAAACTTTATGAAAGTTCTTGAGAGAGCCCCGTTTGCCGGTGCAATATGGCGAAGTCTTAATACTGTATCTGATGAGAGACTAAAACAGAATCTTTTTAATACAACCTTCAATAATCCTGTTGGACTTGGTGCGGGATTTGATAAAAATGGGACAATGATTAGAGAGATTCGTTCATTAGGTTTCGGTTTCACAGAGATTGGAACTGTTACACCTCTACCTCAAGATGGTAATCCGAAACCAAGACTTCACAGGCATATTGAAGAGGAGACGATTCAAAATGCTATGGGGTTTAACAATGGCGGAATGGAAAATATGAGAAAACGAATTGAAAAGCTCTACCCTTTTAAATTTCCAGTTGGAATAAATATAGGTAAAAATAAAGTTACACCTGAAGATAAAGCGATAGAGGACTATTTGACTCTTATTGAGAATTTTGAGAAGTTTGCATCATATCTTGTTGTCAATATCTCATCTCCAAATACTCCGAATTTAAGAGATCTTCAAAATGAGGCATTTATTGGAGAGCTATTTACAAAAGCCAAAGAGCGAACATCGAAGCCTATTCTTCTGAAGATAGCTCCTGATATGAGTGAAGAGAGTGCCATTGAGCTTAGTAGCTTTGCCGTTAAGAGTGGAGCAAGTGGAATTATCGCAACAAACACAACTATCGACTACTCTCTTATAAGTTCTCCAAGAGCTTTTGGTGGTGGATTGAGTGGAAAGGTTCTCCGAGAGAAGAGCTTTAAACTTTTTGATGCTTTAGCAGAAGAGCTATATGGTAAAACAACTCTTATCTCTGTTGGTGGAGTTGATTCGGCAGAAGAGGCTTACAGAAGATTAAAAGCTGGTGCATCTCTTGTTCAAGTATATTCTGCTCTTGTCTTTAAAGGACCATCACTTGTTAAAGAGATCAACTCTGGAATTCTTAAGTTAATGAGACGAGATGGTTTTGGAGAGACTTCAGATGTTATAGGTAGCGATCGAAAATAGTGCAAGTATCACTCTTCTATCAACCAGAGAAAGGGTATCGATATAATAGTGATACCCTGTTTCTATACGATTTTGTATCGAAACTAAACTTAAGAGGTAAGATATTAGATGTTGGTTCAGGGAGTGGAATCTTAGGAGTTCTACTCTCAAGAGACTTTCCCAAATTAGAGCTTTACTCTGTTGAGAAACAGCAATTTTTTCATAAACTTACTCTTAAGAACAGTGAAGTAAATTCTATTAAGAATAAAAATATTCATATTGACTTTAGTGAAACAACATATCTTCAAGAGTTTGACTATATTGTCTCCAATCCTCCTTTTTACCACTCAAATGTGATACAGAGTGAAAATAGTAATCTCAATATAGCCAGATATAATCATCACCTACCACTAGATAAGTTTATTAAACGAGTCTCTCAATCTCTTAAGCCAAGAGGCTATTTTCTATTCTGTTACGATGCAAAACAGTTTCAAGAGATATCTCACCTTCTGACAGAGAATAAGCTTAATATAGAGCGAATTAGGTATGTTCATCCATCAATTGATAAAGGGGCATCTCTCATTATGATTCAGAGTCGGAAAGGTTCAAAATCTAGTATGAGTGTTGAGAAACCGTTAATTAATTTTAGCGATGAGGTTAGCGATATTTACAGAAAAGCTAATACATATACATTGACCCTTCGTGGAGAGATAGAGTCTATTTTCTTGAATCAGTAAAGTTTATGCTTGAAATCATATCTTGACTTTTGAGCAACATTATAGTTGTAGGTTAGAAAAGATATAATTTTAAAAAAATTGGAGAGAGTTTGAGAGAGTTAATAGATAAGATTTCAGAAGTTAAAAATTTAAAAGAGTTAGAGGAGTTACGAGTATCTGTTCTTGGAAAAAAGGGTGAGTTAGCAAAAGGTTTTGCAAATATGAAGAACTTAGCACCTGAACAGAGAAAAGATGTTGCAAAAGAGCTAAATGAGGTAAAACAGAGTTTTACAGCTAAACTAGAAGAGAGAAAAGAGACCCTTCAAAAAGAGGCTTTAGAGAGAGAGATGCTCTCAGAAAAGATAGATATATCTCTTTTATCAACGAGTAGTGAAGCTGGTGGTTATCACCCTGTTGTTGAGACGATGAATAGAATTATTGAATATTTCCAAAAACTTAACTTCTCTGTTGAAGAGGGTCGAATGGTTGAAGATGACTTTCATAACTTTGAAGCTCTCAATCTTCCAAAGCACCACCCTGCAAGAGATATGCAAGACACTTTCTACTTTAAAGATGGTTCTCTATTACGAACTCATACATCACCAGTTCAGATTCGGACAATGCAGAGAGATAAGCCACCGATACGAATGATTGCTCCAGGAACTGTATTCCGAAGAGATTTTGACTTGACCCATACACCGATGTTCCACCAAGTTGAGGGGCTTGTTGTTGAGGAGGCTGGAAAGGTCTCATTTGCAAATCTTAAGTTTATCCTTGAAGACTTCTTAAAGCATATGTTTGGAGAGGTTGATGTTCGATTCAGACCAAGCTTCTTCCCATTTACAGAACCATCAGCAGAGGTGGATATATCGTGTGTCTTCTGCGAAGGTGATGGGTGTCGAGTCTGTTCGCATACAGGCTGGTTAGAAGTTCTTGGTTGCGGAATGGTAGATCCAAATGTATTTGATGCTGTTGGCTATAAAGATGTTAGTGGATATGCTTTTGGTTTAGGTGTTGAGCGATTCGCTATGTTGATTCACCAAGTTCCAGATTTGAGATCTATGTTTGAAGGTGACCTCCGACTCTTAGAGCAGTTCCGAGCATAGTTTTCCGATGGCAAAAAAGATAAAGTTCAACCTTATTCTTGATGGAAAAGATGTTAGAGATTTAGATGGTCTTAGAAAGAATTTTAATCTTGATGACCTTCTCTCATATTTTCAATCTGAACTTCTCCATCGATGGCTAGATGTCCGTGGCTTCCATAAAGAGTTGAATATGGTGAGAACCCTATCTAAAGATAGCGACCTATTAACGATTGGAAAAGGGCTGATAGAGATTTTTCATAATGAGAGTAGCGAAGATGACCTATACCACCTTCTCTTTCTCCAAGAGCGAAGAGAGACTCTTCAGCGAATCCTACAAAATGCCGAGTCGCATCAAGATATTATTGATGAATATCACAAAAGATATGAACTTCTCAAAAGTGAAATCTTTAAAAATAGCAATAATTTTGAGTATGTTAAAGGGGCTGTAAGAGAGGTTGAGAAGAGTTTTCTCCCCCTTTTTAGGCTTGAAGCTAAAGAGTTCTTAGGAGTAGTTGTTAAAGAATACATTCTTGTTGCAATGGCTATTCTACTCAATCGTAATTTACGAGACTTTATACTTAAAAATAGAGATATTAGCTCTAAACTATCTGGAGTCATTTCACTCCGAGATGATATGATTAAAGAGATCTATAATCAATTCAAGAGCCTAAAAGGTGTTGATAACTCTATAAAGGCAAAAATCAAAAATTATAGAGGTGATACATCTCAACAGTGGATTCGCTTAGAAGATGAAGATGTTCTTGTTTTACAATCCAATGCTGGAACAAAACTTCGAGAACCAATAGAGTCAGAGAATGAAATTAGTCATGTATATGCTAAAGGAACTGTTTTAAGAGGTCTTGAATTTCAATCTTTTAAAGAGTCCCATTTTGTAAAATATATTTCCTTAAAAGATATTGATGGATTTATCGGTGCTGTATCTCAGTTTCGCGGTGAAACAGATGGCTACTGGAAAGATATTGAGATGGAGGGGCGGGACTACCTCATCTTAAAAATAGGTGACGGATGCTATATCCGTTCGTTGGGTAATCATGGTGAAGAACTCTCCACTTCTGATGTTAATAATAAGTTTCCAATCCTACGAGGCATTGATTATAAATCAAACTCAAAAACAGAGACAATCTACTATATCAAAGGTTAATAACTTAGATTATCTCTTCTCCCGTGCTACACACGGGAATTTCTAAAATTTAATTACAATTTATCTTAACTTCAGTTAATCAACTCTAATAGTCCAGTTAGATATAATTTTGGCAATTTTTAAAGAGGTTTGAGCATGGGTGAGAATTGGGTTAGTGTCAAAGAGTTTTCTCAAATTACAGGAATGAATTTAGAGACAATTCACGGAATGATTACACGAAAAGAGATTAAGTTTAAAGAGGTTGATGGAGTTATATATATAGATACAGAGCAGGGGAGCAAACTGATTGTTCCTGAAGCAATCAAATCTCTAGCAACAACTGGTCAATCAACAGAGAGTGTCAATCTAAACTTTGTTGAGAAGACAATCTCAACTATTCTAAATCTTCATGAAAAAGTTGTAGCATCAAAAGATGAGACTGTTTCAGTTCTGAAAGAGGAGAATATGTTTCTTAAAGAGGCTCTTATATCTGTTCAAGAGATTCTTGAAGATGAGAGAAACAACCTGCGAGTCCTTACAGAACAGCTTGATAACTGTCAAGAGGAGCTGAAGTTTGTTAAGAAGAAGTATAAACTAATGTGGGGTAAAGTTATCGAAGATTATAAACCTAGAAATAGATTCTAATTAGAGGAGAAGAACCTGTGAAGAATAGCGATTTTATAGATAGAGATTTAGATGTTCTTTGGCACCCTTGTACTCAGATGAAAGATCATGAGTTTCTGCCAATGATTCCAATTAAAAAGGGAAAAGGGGTATATCTTGAAGATTTTGAGGGGAATAGATACCTCGATGCTATTAGTAGTTGGTGGGTAAATCTATTTGGACACTCAAATGAGTATATCAATAGCAAAATCAGAGAACAGTTAGAGGAACTTGAACATGTTATTCTCGCAGGTTTTACCCATGAACAGGTTGTTAAACTTGCTGAACGGATAGTTAAAATTACTCCTGAAGGTCTCACTAAATGTTTCTTTGCTGATAACGGTTCAAGTGGAGTTGAGGTAGCTTTAAAGATGAGTTTTCACTACCATAAAAATAGAGGTTCAACTCGTCCATATTTTGTTTCACTCACAAACAGCTACCACGGTGAGACTCTTGGGGCTTTAGCTGTTGGAGATGTTGAACTATATAAAGAGACCTATAACGAGATAATGATAAAGACTCTTCAGACTCCTGTGCCAGAAAATGACTCTCTTGAAGCGATTCATCAACCTCTCCTAGAGCTTGAAAAACTTTTAGAGGAGAGAGGGCATGAGATTTCTGGAATTATTCTTGAGCCTCTTGTTCAATGTGCAGGCTCAATGCATATGTATCACCCATTCTATCTTAAGGGTGTAAGAAGACTAACAGAGAAGTATGGTGTTCATCTAATTGCTGATGAGGTTGCCACAGGTTTTGGACGGACAGGAAAGATGTTTGCTTCTGAACATGCCGAGATAACTCCAGACTTTATGATTCTCTCAAAGGGGCTAACTGGTGGATATATGGCTCTCTCAATTGTTGTAACAAGTGATGAAGTCTATCGAGAGTTCTACTGCGATTACAAGCTTCAGAAATCTTTTCTTCACTCTCACAGCTATACAGGAAATCCTATCGCCTGTTCTGCGGCAAATGCTACTCTCGATATTTTTGAGAATGAGAATATTATTGAGGTAATTCAACCTAAAATTGAGTATATCAATCAGAAGTTACAACAGTTCAGACACCTACCAAATGTAAAAGAGGTTCGACAACGAGGAATGATCTCAGCGATTGAGCTAGAGGGGTATCGCCCTGAGGAGCGAATAGGTCTTAAAGTCTATCAATATGCTCTTAAAAATGGTGTTCTTCTAAGACCTCTTGGACATATTATCTACTTTATGCCTCCCCTATCTATCACATTTGAAGAGATTGATAAAATGGTAGAAGTTGCTTATGGTGGAATAGAGGGGCTAAATAGTTAAGATAGACTTCTCGAGAGTTTAAAAGCTACCATTTAATCGTAGTTTCTACATAAAATTTGATAAAATAATAGTAGTAATTATAAGAGGAAAAAAATATTAAATGGATCTTTTAAACCAAGACTCTTTAGAAAATATTAAAATTGAAGAGACTCTCCAAAAAAGCTACCTCGACTACTCTATGAGTGTTATTGTTGGACGAGCTTTACCAGATGTTCGAGATGGTCTAAAGCCTGTTCATCGTCGAATTCTCTACTCGATGAACGAACTTAGCCTTTCAGCTCGTTCTCCATATAAGAAATCAGCAAGAATCACAGGCGACACTTTGGGCAAGTATCATCCACATGGTGATTCTGCTGTTTATGAAGCTCTTGTAAGAATGGCTCAAGACTTTTCGATGAGAGTACCAATTGTTGATGGTCAAGGTAACTTTGGTTCAATTGATGGAGATAATGCTGCTGCTCAAAGATATACTGAAGCTAGAATGACTAACTATGCCGAAGAGCTTCTAAAAGATATTGATAAAAATACAGTTGAGTTTGTACCAAACTATGATGACTCTCTTGATGAGCCAAGTGTTCTCCCTAGTCGAGTTCCAAATCTTCTTGTCAATGGGAGTAACGGTATCGCTGTTGGTATGGCTACAAATATTCCACCTCATCGACTTGATGAGATTATCGATGCGACAATTATGCTTCTTGAAAATCCTAAAACATCAGTTGAAGAGTTGATGACAGTGGTTAAAGGTCCAGACTTTCCAACAGGTGGAATTATCTTTGGAAAACAGGGAATTGTTGAGGCTTATAAAACTGGTCGAGGTCGGGTAAAGATTCGGGCAAAGATTCATGGTGAGCAGGTTGGAACTCGAGAGGCTATTATTATCGATGAGCTTCCATACCAAGTTAATAAGTCAAGATTGATTGAGCAGATAGCAACTCTTGTTAAGACAAAGGCTATTGAGGGTATTTCTGATATTCGAGATGAGAGTGATAAAAAGGGTATCCGAGTTGTTATTGAGTTAAAAAAGGGTGTTATTCGAGAGATTCTTGAGAACAATCTATTTAAATCAACAAATATGGAGACAACTTTCGGTATCAATATTCTCGCTATTAAAAACAGAGAACCTAGACTCTTTAATTTAGCTGAGGCTCTAACTGAGTTTATCTCTCACCGAAAGAGTGTTGTTATCCGAAGAACTCTCTTTGAACTTCAGAAAGCTGAAGCGAAAGCTCATATTCTTGAGGGGCTTCAGAAAGCTTTAGCAAGTATCGATGAGGTTGTAAAGATCGTTAAAGGGAGTAAAAATAGTGAGTTGGCAAAAACTGGACTGATTGAGCGATTTGAGTTTTCGCCAAAACAGGCATCTGCCATTCTAGATATGAGACTTCAAAAGCTTACATCTCTTGAGAGCAATAAACTTCTTGAGGAGTTGAATGACCTCCACGAACTTATTAAGTATCTTAAATCGATTCTTGGAAGTGAAGATAAACTTAAAGATGTAATTAGAGATGAACTGATTGAGAGTCGAGATAGGTTCTCATCTCCAAGACGAACATCAATCGAAGATAACTATGATGACATTGATGCTGAAGACCTTATCCCTAATCTTCCAATGGTCGTGACAATAACTAATAACGGTTATGTGAAACGAGTTCCGCTATCAAACTATGAGAAGCAGAATCGAGGTGGAAAAGGTAAGACAGCTCTTACAACCTATGAAGATGACTTTGTAAAAGATTTCTTCACCTCAAACTCTCACGATACCCTTCTGATTATTACAAACTTTGGACAACTCTTCTGGCTTAAAGTCTATAAGATTCCTGAAGCTTCACGACAGGCAAAAGGGAAAGCTATTGTTAATCTTATTCATATTCGAGAGGGTGAGGAGATTAAAGCGATTATCCCAACAGATGATTTAGGCGATGATAAATCTCTTGTATTCTTTACACGAAATGGTGTTGTTAAACGAACAAACCTCGCTGAGTTCTCAAATATTAGAGCAAATGGTGTCCGAGCTATTAATTTAGATGAAGATGATCAACTCGTTACAGCTAGAATTATGGACGGTGATAGCAAATATATCTCAATCTTTACATCTCTTGCACAAGCTATTAAGTTTGATGTTGAGAAGACTCGTGATCAAGGTAGAAGCACTCGAGGTGTTACAGGAATCAAATTTAAGAAAGAGGGTGATTTTGTTGTTGATGGAATTATTCTTAAGAGTGATAAACAGGAGATACTAACAGTTAGCGAGAATGGTCTTGGAAAGAGATCTTTTGCTAATGAGTACCGACTAACAAACCGAGCTGGTTCAGGAGTAATCTCAATGAAGCTCTCAAATCGAGCTGGAAAGAGTGTTATCGGTGCAGTTGTTGTTGAAGAGGATAAAGAGCTGATGATTCTCACAGAGAGTGGAAAGCTTATCAGAATCTCATTTGATGACATTTCAACAACTTCGCGAAATACAGCTGGAGTTACTCTTGTTACAGGTGATAAAGTTCTCTCAATCTCAAAATCTCCAAAAGATGATGCTGAAGAAGAGTTAGTTGAGGGCGAGGAGGAGCAACCAACTCTAGTTTAAACTTTTGGGAGTGGCTAAATATAGATATTTTGGTCAAGTTCGGAAACAAAGTTTCTGCAGTATGACAAAATAGTGTCATTGCCGTGCTTGACACGGCAACCTATTTATTAGGCAAACTTTTTTAATCTACCGTCCAAGATCGTAGAGTTCGATAATCCCGACTAGATTCTCATCTTGAACGACAAAAAGAGTATTAATTCTATGGTGTGTCATTAGCTCTTCTGCTTTAATAAGCTTCTCTCCTAGCTCAACTCTTTTTGGCTGAAGAGTCATTATATCCTCTGCTTTCAGGGAGAAGAACTCCTGCTCTCTCCCCTCCATTGCTCGACGAATATCACCATCTGTAATAACACCAAAGAGTTTCTCATCTTTTAAGATAGCTACAAGACCCTTTTTGCCACTACTAACTATCTCTATTACCTCTTTTATACCTGTGTGTGGTTGAGCAGTTGGTAGGTTGTTTTGACTCATTACATCTTCAACTTTTGTAATTAGTCGTCTCCCAAGAGAGCCACCAGGATGAAACTGTGCAAAATCAATATCTTTAAATTCTCGTAACTCCATTAGGGCAACAGCTAAGGCATCACCCATAACAAGAGTAAGTGTAGTTGATGTAGTTGGAGCTAACTGAAGAGGACAAGCCTCTTTAGTAACACCTAAATATAGATGTATATCTGTATTTTTTGCCAGAGTTGAGAGAGAATTATTTGTAATAGATATAGTTTTACTATTTTGAGACTTTAAAAATGGAATAATTTTAAGAACCTCATCGGTTTCACCAGAATTTGATATAAGAATAACTGTATCGTCTGGTTCAACCATACCAAGATCTCCGTGATATGCTTCGGCAGGGTGTAGAAAGAAACTTGGAGTTCCAGTACTTGACAGTGTTGCTGATATCTTTCTTCCAATTATGCCGGATTTACCCATTCCGCATATAACAACTTTACCACTGGAGTCTAAAATAGTCTCTACTGCCGATGCAAAACTATCATCAAGTAAATCCAGTGACTTTAGAATCTCTTCAGCTTCAACTCTAAAAACTTCTCTACCTATCTTTAAAACTCTATCTCTCTCCATAAATAGAACTACTGTTTCATTCCTAAGAGAGTATCAATCATTCTATCAAGAGTTGTAATAACCTTTCCAGAAGCAGAGTATGCTGTCTGATACTTCATCAGATTTACAAGTTCAGTATCGATAGAGACCTTTGATATCTTTTGAAGTTGATCCTCTATTGCTGTAAATTGAACGTCAATTGTCTCTTTTCGGAGGTTAATAGCCTCTGTCTTTGATGAGACATCGAGAGTGAGATCATTATAGATACCCATTATTGTATCTTCAACAACTCCAAATCTATCAGAGTTAAATTTCCAATTCTCACTCTGAAGACGAATCATTGAGTCTGCTACACCATTATCACCATCTGCTGGAGTCTTGTTAGGTGTAATGTTGTGCGGATTCTGTTTAACATCAACAGCGAGAGAGATGTTTGAAGCATCTGTTCCATCAAAAAATCTTCTTAGACCAAGTGAACCAGCAAAGTTTGTACCATTGTCCTCAATTCCAAATGTATAACCAAGCTCCTCGTTTTTCTGCTTGATAATAAGTTTGTCATTACTGACAGATACATCAAACTGTGAAGCGAAATCATTTAGAAGAGAGTTATCTCCATTGTCATCATAGACTCTCTGAAGTTGAGCCATTAAGCTCTGCTCATCATATTGACTATTAAAAGTTGTCTCTGGTTCTATATTTATAACCCGTTTTCCAACCTCATTTCCATCTCTGTCATATATAACAATATTAAAGCTCCCCTCATAAGTTCCAAACTTCTCAATAACATTATCAGTAGCTTTAACATCTCCAAGAGGATTACTTTTCAGATACTTTGAAGCACTCTCAGCATAGATACTATTGGTATGCTCAATAATACCCCGAGCAAACATATTTAGTCGCTCTTTGAAGTCTGGAATAAGACCATTAGCGGGGTCACTATTCTCATCAAATCTATCACCTCGTAGATCTAAAATAGCTCCAACTTTTCCTTTATCGATAACTTGAGACATATCGACAAATGAGCCATCTCTATTTTTATATTTTATGGTGTAGAAAGCATCTTTACTCTTTGCATTATCAAGAGTCAATTCGTGATAAGTACTACCACTCACAAGAGCTACACCACCGATAATAACACTATATATACCCTCTGCCTCAATAGATGATGGGTCATCTCCAGACTCTGATATATTTCCATGAACAAACTCAGCACCAACAAGTCTTGAGAGAGTTGTTTCAAGTCCATCTCGTTTATCTCGGAGGTCATTTGCTACTGAGCCATCAGCTTCCATTCTTGTTAAATCAGTGTTGATTCTAGCAATATCTTTAATAATTCGATTAACCTCATCAATTGAGGTTTGAAGTTCCCCGTTAAGGTGGTTATGAAGAGTATCTATCTTCTGATATGCCCCTTTAACTCCAACAACAAGGTTTTCAGCTGATGCTGAAAGAATCTCTTTTTGGGCTACTGAAGATGGGTCTTGAGCTAGAGAGCTCCAACTTCTATAATATGTCTCTAGGTCATTTTTTATTCCAACTCCCTCCATATCTGGAAAGAAACTGGCAATCTCTTCTAAGTTCTGTTCAAGAGTTGATGAGTATGCGACTCTCTCGCTACTCTGTTGATAACGAGTATATACAAACTCACTATGAACTCTTGTAATAGAGGCTATACTTGTCCCCATCCCCATAAGAGAGTTGCCAATAGCTGCTGGAGCATTTGTCTCCTGTGCAACTCTTTGACGAGTGTAGTTTTTGTTCTCTGCATTTGAGATGTTGTGGCTTGTTGTATTGACTCCAACTTGAGCTGCATTTAACCCTGTTACGGCAGTATTCAATCCTGCAAAAATAGACATATCTCTCCTATCCCTTTAACTCTAAAAATGAAGCGGATTGTTGAATAACTGTCTCATAACCATCCATCTCCGTTGGAACAATCTTTTCAAGTAGTGAACTATAAAATGTTCCGACACTAACAACAAGTCTAGCATATCGTCTATTGACCTGTTTTAACTCTAAAAGTTTGCTCTTTAACTCTTCAAGATAAGCTTTTTCAATATCATCTAAAAGCTGATCAAGAGAGACACCGCTATTTGCAGCAGCTTTTTTGGTGATATACTCATCAATAGATTTTTTCTTTGCCTCAAAAGTATCCATCAATCTCTCTTTCTGAGAGACTCTTTCAAAAATAGCTGTATGTTCAGCACCTTTGGCATCTACAATATCATTTTCAGTAAGAAGAATAAGCTCTTGTAAATCACTTACTGCTCCCTCAAGATACTTTTTTAACATTTAAACCTTTTTCCTATATACCTAGTTCGCTCTCAGCGAAGACTTTAGCAAGAATATGAGGAGCCATTAGTTTATAACTTCCCTCATCGATCTGCTTTTTAATCTCTAAAGCTCGACCATCTAACTGCTCAATATTTTGACTCCCCTCTACTTTTGCAACATCACCACTTCTCTTAATGTCGCTTGTCTGCATGTAGAGGTTCTGATTTATATTTGAAATCATAATACTACCCCTTCTTATATATTTTCTTAGTAGTATTTATCGTCAGATTAAGCAAAGTTTTAAAATATTATGCTTAGGCTCTGTGAAATACCCACCACTTAAAAATGCTCAACGGTTTTTTGAAGTTTTAAAGGGAGACTTCCTAGTTGATACCAAAATGATTGAGAAATATTTTGTGATGTAGATTATTGGGAATGAGTGAAGTACCCCGCCGTAAACGGCGAGGCTTCCTAGACTGAACCTGCCCATGGGAAAAGATTTGGTTTTCATCAGCTATCCCGCGAGGGGATTTTACAGCATTTGATAGCCAACTCATTCCCCACAGGTCTCACATGTTCATATATTCTAGGCGTTAATTTCCGTGCTTCCCACGGTATCTTGCCTACAATTATACATAAAATTTGTGCCTTATATCCCCGCCATGAATGGCGAGGGTTTACGGCACAGTTGCTAAATAGAGATATTCGGGTTTGACCCGAATATGAAGTTTCTGCAATTATGACAAAATGGTCTCATTGCCGTGCTTGAGACGGCAATCTATTACTTTCATTTAGTCTCTCTCTCAGAGAACTCTAGTTAAATACTCCGAAGTTGTTCTTTTTAGAGATAACATCAAAGAAGACCTCTAATTGAGACTGCTCAAATCCAAAACTGTTTGAGAACATAAAAAACAGCTCTTTCTCATTCTCGTCAGCATCACCATCAGCAAGAAGTGTATCAAGTAAATTAATTACAACAACCTCTTTCTGCTCACTGTTTAACATTTCGCTAATTTTCGCGACTGTCTCTTCTATATCATCATTCTGTTTAATATACTCTACTGCATCTTGAACAATAGCATCATCACCACCAAACATAGATATTAGTTGCCCCATCTCTTCATCAGCAAGTGAGCCATCAGCAGCTACCATATATACAGAAGCTACTGCTAAAGATAGGTAAGGTGTTAATTCAATATCTCGTTTTCCAAAACCAAACATATTTGATCCTTTAAAATTTTGGTGCTATTTTAAAATCAGAACTTTTAAATTAAATAAACCTAAAAAACTACTTTTTAAATAGGTTTCTATTCTTATTTAAAAAGATATTTGAACGATCTTTTTTTGTTCTACTTCTAACCTCTGGAGGTTGGCTAAAGTTCATAAAGAGAACCTCATCACCTACAAAGAGCTGAAAGATATGAAGAATATCCAAAGATACTTCACTCTCTTTGATATCCATACCATCACCAAAACCTGCTCTAAAGATAAATCGATTATCAACAACCATTGATGTCTCAAAGCTGTAACCCACAATATCAAACTTTACATACTCACTATCATCTCGAAAAAGGTCTGGAATATATGGATCTAAGGTTATATATTGAGGCTTTGTAATAATAGAGAACTCCGTTGTTTTAGAGGTTAAAAGCTCTATTAACGAGTTGATGCTCTTCTCTGTAACCTGAAGAAACTCTTCTGAGGATTTAAAACTTTTCATCAAGCTTCACAAGCTCCACCAATATCTGGAATATCACTACCATCTGATGATAAAGGAGAGTTGCTTTCACCACTCATAATCTCATCTCTATCAGCAATCGTATTGCCATTATGAATAATTGAGAAAGTTATCTTTGAGACACCTCTAACTGTATTGATGGTTGAACAGTATGTCTCAAGAGTCGACAATACCCATCGTCTAGCAGTTAAATCATCACTATTTGAGTTGAAGCTATATGTTAAGTGAATCTCATTAAATTTTCTTGGAGGTGTCTCATTTCGTACAACATCACCACTAATCTCAATATCACTGATTTTAAAACCCTGTTTTTGAGGCATCATCACCATATCGGTTGTGCTACAAGCAATCGTTCCTGCAAGAAAATACTCTACTGGCGATATAACCGACGGTTTAATCTCAAAACTACTTTTTGATGTTTGTGCCTCTAAAACCATAGTCTCAGGGCTATTTCCATCTTTATGTGAAACTGATACTCTCAAAATCTATTTCCTATTTTTAACTTTAATTGTAGCAGATATATAGGCTACTCAAACCACCAAAAATTGAAGTTAAGTCCATAAGGAGGTGAGAATTCTGGTCTTTTGATTTGTTTCCAGTATGCAACTCTGAATTTATCTATATGCCAGTGGGGAACTGTATAGAAGTTTGTAAGAAGTTCATAATCTAGCTCTTGAGATGCACCATAGAGTTCTTCTAATGAATTTGATGAGGTGATTTTTTTAATAGCTCTATCTATTTTATCGTTCTTTACACCTGCAATATTCATGCTCCCCTCAACATCAGCACCAGTTGAGTGCCAATAGCTAAACTGTTCCCCTCCAATAATAAGAGACTGCCCCCGTGAGCCGATAACCATATCAAATTGGAATTTTCGGAGTCGCTGAATATATTGAGATAGATCAACAAGTCTAATCCCCATATCTATTCCAAGTTTTTTCAAATTTCGCTGAAAAGGTAGAGTTACACGAACAAAACCATTTGAGTATAGAAGCATCTCAAATTTCACTCTCTTTCCATCTTTGAAGTGCAGTTTTCCACTTTCCAAGTAACAACCAGCCTCTTTCAAAAGCTTCATAGCTTTTCGTAGGCTTGGGCGAATTTCGTAACTTCCACCTGCTTTTGGGAGTTGAAAATCTTTATATCCAAAATCTGAATTTGAGAAGAAACTTTCACTTCTTTTGTACTGACCATAAAATAGGTTTCGATTTGTCCATTCAAAATCAAAAGCTAGAGCAATGGCTTCACGAACTCTCTTATCTTGAAATTTATCTCTTCTTGTGTTGAAGAAAAAACCTTGAATACCTTGAGGAAGTTGATGTTTTATCTCCTCAACAACAAAACGATTATCTAAGTTTTGATACTCTGTTGCCCAATTTTTTGAGATGTTTTCATGGCGAAAGTGATAGTTTAGGGATTTAAAAGCCTCAAAAAGGACATTCTCATCTCGATAGTAATCATATTTAATAGAGTCAAAATTGTACTTACCAATATTAACAGCTAAGTTCTTGCCCCAATAGTTATCTCTTCTTTTAAAGGTGACAGAGTGTCCAGCTTTAAAACTCTCTATTTTATAAGCTCCACTCCCAACAGGAATCTCTAGTGATGAGGTCTTAAAATCTCTATCTTTCCAGAAGTGTTGAGGGAGAATAGATATCGAGCCAACAGTAGCCACCATATCTCTATTGGTATCATCTTTAAAGATGAATTTAACTCGTTTTTTATCAAGAGCTTTAACACTTTTAACACCTCGTAGATAACTCTTATATGGTGGCGAACCATCTTTTAATAGAGTCTCAAAAGTAAATTTAACATCATCACTGTGAAGAGTCTCACCATCGCTAAATTTAATATTATCTCTTAGAGTGAAAATTACACTCTTGTAATCTTCTGAAACATTTATATCTTCTGCCAACACTCCATAATATGAGGAGACCTCATCAAGAGATTGAACAAGAAGAGTGTCATAAATTAACTCAATATCATCTGCTGAGATCCCTTTCATGACAAAAGGGTTAAAAGAGTCAAAAGTTCCACCAACTCCTAAGATAATATCTCCACCTTTTGGAGCAGATGGATTACTATACTTGAAGTGAGTAAAATTGTCATCATATTTTGGAGTTCCATAGAGGGAGATAGATGAACCTGCCAAGAGAGAGGCGGTATATAGAAGAGATAGAGCTACTGTTTTAAACATCTACAAATTTAATGACCTAACATATCCAGTGAAGATAGTTCATTTTCTAACATCTCAATTGTCTCAATAGAGCTTCCAGTTATCCCCTGTATCTCACCCTGAAGAGATGTCGTATTGAGTATAATCCGCTCAAGCTCCTTCTCTCTAGCTTTCCAGTGATTTGTCATAGCTTTTCGCTCTTTTTCAATCACATCTTTCATATTTTGAAAAGCATCAACAATTGTTGTTATTCGAGTTTCAAACTGTTTTCCACTCATATAGTCGTATAGAAGAGCCATCTTCTCATCTCGATTCTTTTGAGTTCCAAAAGCAGAGTCAATATCGATAACATACTGTCGAAGAATCTGAGCTATTGTTTTAAACTCATTGAATTTACAGACCCAAATACCAGTTTGAGAGTCTTGAAAAGCTTTCTCTCTATCTTTTGGCATAACTGATGTAACAAGAATTCCGACTGTTGCTCCACTTCTTTGCATATCATCACGAAACTTCTCTAACCAATCAGAACCCCAATGTTTTGTTCGTTTGCTCTCATAAGCTATCTTGCCACAGCTATTTTTAACTCCATTATTGACAATTTGAATAATATCAGCACCATACTCACCCTTTTTAACCTCATCAATTGAGTCAAGCGGAAAACTACTCTTTAACCACTGCTCTATTGCCAACTCTTGAACTTCACCTTGGAGTTGCATTGATCCCTGTTCAGCTTTCTGCTGAGCATCTTTAAGAGAGTTTTGAAGCTGTTGAATAACTGTCTCTTTCTCTAAAATATCCATCTTTAGACTATTCTCAAGATCAGCTTTAATCTTCTCTCTCTCATCTCGAAGTTGGTGAGTAAGTCTCTCTTGAAGTTGAGCCTCAACTCTATTTTCAATCTCTGCATTTTCTCGTTTCAGCCGTTCAACTTCAGCTTTAGCTTTATGAAACTCCTGAAGCTGTTTTGACTTCTCATTTAGTTCATCTTGAATAGATTTAAACTGCTCATCTTGTTCATTTTGAAGTTGATTCTTTAACCTTATCCGCTCTTCAGATAGTTTTTGAGAGAGTTCAGCCTCAGCCTCAGCTTTCAGTTTTTGAGCTTCAGCGATCTTTTGAGTCTCAAATTGAGTTATCTGTTGATGGAGTTGAGCTTTCTGAGTTTTAATATCTTGAAGATGTCCTTTATACTCTTCACGAGCTTCGGCTTTAGCCTCCTCTTTAAGGCTATTCCGAATCGATTGATTTAGATCAAATTGATAATTACATTTAGGACATACGATATTATGGTTTTGCTCCATTAAAGAACCTCAGGAAGAACATCAACATTGAACTTAACAAGGTTTGGATACTCCTTTAGTTCTTTTGATATTTGTGCATAACTAGACTCTTTAATATGATAGATATGAACCCCTACATCGTCTCGATGAAGCTTATTTAACTCCTCATCAAGCAGATGAGGTGTCAGGTGTTTGCTCACCTCTGCAAGTCCATCAAGAGCAGACTCAAATGAGACCTCAACAAGAATATGTTTAATTTTCTTATTCTCATTTGCAATTCTCCATAGCTCATATGTAATATATGTATCACTGCTTAGAATAAAAGCCTCTTCACCTTTCTCAACAACAAAACCAGCTGTTGGAACAATATGATTAGCAGGAAAAGGCATAATAGTTAATGTTCCCAAGTCAATTGTTTGGTAGTAGTCTATCTCGTTAAAAACAATAGATTTTTCACCTGTTGTTAAGAGTGGAATTAGAGAGAAGTCTGGCCAGATATGGTTATTAAACATAAAAGTTTTTATATTCTCAATAGTATCTTTGAGTCCATAGATATGGAGCTGTTTTGTTCTAGTTGTAAAACCGTTCTCTATTAGAAATGGTAGTTCTAAAATATGATCAAAGTGTGAGTGAGAGATAAAAACATGCTCAATCTCATTTGTATCTTTCTCATATTTTTGAAAAATATTCCCTGCATCAATTAGAATATGTTCATCTATCTGAAGAGATATTGTTCCTGTTGATTTCGTTTTACTTCCACTAGCACCTAAAACTTTTACTAATTCTTTCATCTTCTTGTCGCACAGACCCATCTAATTTTATTAAGCTATGGGGAATGCATATCCTTTCATATTAGAGTAAATTATTATTTCATCTCATTTTTAACTTATTGTGGCAACAGCTATATTCGCTCTAACCAAAGCTTCAGACTGCTCTTTTCAGCTTCCAAAGTTGTATTTTCTCCATGCCCAGGATATATTGGGTAGTTACTCTTTAGAGTCGATAGAACTCTTTGAAGACTCTCTCTCATCTGGTCTCTATCAGAATAAGGAAAGTCAAATCTACCTATTGACCCTTTAAAGATTAAATCTCCTGAAAAGTAGTTATCCTCGATCTCTATTAAAGAACTACCTTGTGAATGTCCTGGGAAATGGTGAAATTTAATATGAGTATTGTGAATATCAAGTTCTACATTGTCATCAAGTAGGGATATATATTCAGTCTGATAAGGTTCGATTCCTCTGCTAAAAGGATCATCTTTAAGAAACACCTCATCTCTTCTATTTAAATAGACAGTTAAGTTATATTTTTTTGCTATTTTATATATATCCCACATATGGTCAAAGTGAGCATGTGT
>JAMJTX010000053.1 GCA_024281215.1 Candidatus Thiovulum karukerense
CTGATGAAAACCAAATCTTTTCCCATGGGCAGGTTCAGTCTAGGAAGCCTCGCCGTTCACGGCGGGGTACTTCACAAACTGAAGTCTTTTAAATTATTTTCTCAATATTAAACTAATAAAATCAACTCACATCTTCTTTCTTATCAAGATTAAAAGTCTCTTCAGTCCATTATAATCTATCAAAGGGGAGACGGCTTTAGCCGTGCTTTTAACCCCGTTCCAAGTTAGAACTATTTTAGTGAAGTTCGTCGTTAAGTTTAACTTCTCTTTTGCTTCTGAAAGCTGTGATTTGACCATTTTCAGAGTTTTGTCTGAAATGTACTCCATTGATTCCAGCTAACTCTTTACCTTTAAATGTAGGTTGAGTTGGTAGCTCTGGGTTTAACTCTTGAAGTTTTTTCAGCTCACCCTCAGAGATAGATACTTTTGTCCCCTCAAGAATAGCAATCCCTGCATCAATGATACAACCATCACCAAGAGGAATACCACAAACAGAGTTTGCACCAAGAAGAGAGTTTTTACCAACAGAGATAGGGTTTCCATTTGTTCCAGAGAGGACACCAAGAATAGAAGCACCTCCACCAACATCACTACCATCACCAACAATAGCAGAGCTAGAGATTCGCCCCTCAACCATAGATACACCTGTTGTTCCAGCATTGAAGTTGATATATGAAGCTCCTGGCATAACTGTTGTTCCAGCTGCAAGTTGTGCTCCCATTCTAACTTTAGATGCATCAAGAATTCTTGTATTATCTTCAGGAATCACATGCTGTAAGAATCTTGGGAACTTATCAACAGAGTCGATATTTGGATACATATTGAAGATTTTTAACTCAATCTCGCTATCTCGTAACCACTCAAGTTCATAAGGTCTATTACCACTCCAAGCTACATTGTGAAGAACTCCAAAAGCACCATTGAGGTTAAGGCTTCTAAGTTCGGCTTTCTTTTGAGAAAGAGCATATAGTTTAAGATATGTCGCCTCAACTGATTGAAGTGGAGCATCATCAAATATAAACACAAGTCTGAATAGGTGAAGATCATTTCTATTTTTCAGGAAATCAAGTACCTGAATATTTTTATGAGAATCACCACCAGTTTCAGAGATAAATGGTGTAAATTTTCTTAGAGATGCCTCAATAAAAGTTTTGCTAATTGAATAGACAATTTCACTTTTTGAGAAATCAATCTCTGCTCCAGCCTCTTTAAGTGCTGAGATAAATACAGAAGCTGAACCGTAGTTCTCCCTCCAGTTAGTTAGTGGGTAAGTCGCTTGAAGAACCTTTTGTGGATTCTTCTGCCCTAAATCTACTCGACAGATACCAAAACCGATAGGCTCTCTATAACCATCACTTTTTTGCACATCTGCTACAAAATCTTTGAACTCATCTTTAGTGAAAACTGTTTTCAAACTTAATCTCCAGTCAATATTTTGTGGCAATTTTAACAAAATGCAGAACTCTCTTTATAGTTCTATTTTCGGAAAGATAGAAATATCTCTCTATTGCCCTCTCGTCCTAGCACTTTTGAGTTCTCTAAACTCTCAAGATGCCAACCAAGTTCATTTGTAGTGTCAATAAACTTTTGAAGAGCATCATCAACAGCATTTTCATCTAATACAACTCCTCGGCTATCTCTTTTTATATCTCTACCAACTTCAAACTGTGGTTTAAAGAGGACAATAATAGTTCCACTGCTTAATCTATCGATATCATTTAATATATGGTGAAGAGAGATAAAAGAGACATCACAAGTGACAATATCAAAACTTTTTAAACTCTGAAAATTACGAATATCCATATTCTCAATTGATGTAACTTTTGGATTATTTCGCAGTTTCTCAGAGAGTTGAAGAGTTCCAATATCTAAAGCGGTAACACTATTTACACCTTGTTCAAGAAGCACCTCTGTAAAACCACCTGTTGAAGCTCCAATATCAAGTACATTTTTATTTCTGAAATCAATATTTTGTCCTCTTAGAAAAAGAAGTAGCTTCTCACCAGCTCTACTTACATATAGTTTATCTTTTAAGATCTCTATCTTCTCATCACCAGTTACCTGATAAGATCTTTTTTTAATGATCTTTCCATCAACTTCAACATCTCCACCCTGAATAAGAGTTTGGACAATATTTCTACTTAATCCGCTCTTCTCTACAACATATTGGTCAAGTCTCATCTTTGCCTCCTCAACTATAAATGGCTCTCTCTTTAATCAATTCCTCAAGTTTATCAAAAACTTCACCTGTAAAATTATCTTTTAAAGAGTGTTTCGTTAGTTTCTTTTAACTTCTTTGTTAAAATTTGGATAATGTTTAAATTCTAACTAAAAGTAGAGACTATATGAGAAAATATAATGTAGCTGTTGTAGGTGTTACTGGAGCAGTTGGAGAAGAGATTTTACGAGTTCTTGAAGAGGTTGATTTTCCAGTTGCAAAATTAGTACCTCTTGCAAGTGCAAATAGTGTTGGAAAAGATGTTGTTTTCCATACAGAGAGGGTAGCTGTAAAAGAGCTTACAGAGAGTGCTTTTGCAGAGAATGATGTTGAGATAGCCCTCTTCTCTGCTGGAGGTTCAATCTCTGCAAAATATGCCCCCTATGCTGTTGAGGCTGGAGCAGTTGTTATTGACAATACAAGCCATTTTAGAATGGACAGTGATGTTCCTCTTGTTGTTCCTGAAGTCAATCCAGAGGATATTGATAGTTGGCAGACTCGGGGAGTTATTGCAAATCCTAACTGCTCAACTATTCAGATGGTTCAAGCATTAAAACCTCTTGATGATAAATATACTATTCAGAGAGTTGATGTTTCAACTTATCAAGCAACAAGTGGAGCTGGTAAAAAAGCGATGGAAGAGCTTGTTACTCAAATGAGAGAGTTCTTTGAGTTTAAACTTGATGAGTCTGTGCATGAAGCTTTTGCTCACCAGATTGCCCTTAATGTTATTCCGCAAATTGATAAGTTTATGGAGAGTGATTACACAAAAGAAGAAGAGAAAATGGTCTATGAGACTCAAAAAATTCTTCACAGAAATATAGAGGTTTCAGCAACTTGTGTGCGAGTTCCCGTTCTTCGAGGACACTCAGAGAATGTAACTATAACTTTTGAGAATCCTGTTGATGCAAGTGAGGCGAGAGATATTTTAAGAAACTCTCCAAATATTGTTGTTGTTGATGAACCAGCAGAGAGTAACTACCCTATGCCAATTGTTGCAACAGAGAAGAATGAGACTTTTGTTGGTCGAATCCGGCGAGATATTTATAGAGATAATATGTTACATCTTTGGGTTGTTGCTGACAACTTAAGAGTTGGTGCAGCTACAAATGCTGTTAGAATCGCAGAAAAATGGATTGAGAGAGGTGAGTAGTTTGAGTAACAAGATTTTTATAGATGCATGTTTTGGTAAGAAAACACCATATACTCCTATCTGGATGATGAGACAAGCTGGAAGATACCTAAGTGAGTATATGGCAGTTCGAGAAAAGGCTGGAAACTTCTTAAATTTATGTCATGCTCCAGATATGGCAGCAGAGGTAACACTTCAACCGATTGATATTCTTGGAGTTGATGCTGCTATTCTATTCTCTGATATTCTTGTTGTTCCAAATGAGATGGGAATGGAGTTAGAGTTTATTAAAGGTTTTGGTCCTAAATTCCCACAACCCCTTAAAACAGATGAGGATTTAGATGCTCTTGATATGAGTGCTTCAAATAAGCTAACTTATGTCTATGAGACTATTAAAATTGTTCGAAAAGAGTTAGCTGACGATAAAGCTCTTATCGGATTTACAGGTAGCCCTTGGACTCTTGCAACATATATGATTGAGGGGCAGGGGACAAAGACATATGCAGTTGTTAAAAAGCTGATTTATAGCAATCCAGACTATATGCATAAACTTCTCGATAAATTAACAGTTGTTATCACAGAGTATCTTGAAAAACAGATTGAGGCTGGTGTTGATGCTGTTCAGATTTTTGATAGTTGGGCTTCAGCTCTTGAGAGAGATGCTTTCTTTGAGTTTAGTTGGGACTATATGGTTAAGATTGCTGAAAATATCAAAGCTAAATATCCTCATATTCCTGTAATTATGTTCCCGAAAGGTATTAGTGGATTCCTTGATGGCATTTATGGAAACTTTGATGTATTTGGTGTCGATTGGGCAACTCCAATTGAACTTGCAAAAGAGAAGCTTGGAGATAAATATGTTCTTCAAGGAAACTTAGAACCAACTCGATTATATAGCAGAGATGCGATTGATAAAGGTGTCGATCATATTATTAATACAATGAAGAATGAGAGACACATTTTCAACCTAGGTCACGGAATGCTTCCAGATTTAGATAGAAATAATGCAAAGTATCTTGTTGATAAAGTTCATAGTGATAGTTCTAAGTTTTAAAGTGAAAATATCATAGAAATATTCCCGTGTATATCACGGGAGTGTTATGAGATTTATATCATTATTTAAGAAACTTCTCTTCTAACTCTATTACTTTTGAGAAATCTTCCCTCTCTCGAATAATTCTACTCTCTCCATTCTCAATAGCAACTTCTGCTACTCTTCCTCTTGTGTTATAGTTACTTGCCATAACAAAACCATATGCACCTGCTGAATGAACAACTACAAGATCACCGTGTTGAATATCTTTAGGGATATCTCTATCTTTTCCTAAGAAGTCACCACTTTCACAGATTGGTCCAACAATATCACCTTTTGAAGTCTCTGATTGATTAGCATCAGTAACATACTCAATTTTATGATATGCACTATATAGGCTTGGTCGAAGAAGATCATTCATAGCACCATCAACAATAAGGAATCTCTTATCTCCATCGTTCTGTTTCTCGTAAAGAACAGATGATACAAAATAACCACCATTTGCTGTTAAGAATCTCCCCGGTTCCATAACTATTGTTACATCTAATCCAGAGAGGGTTGATAAGATAGCTTGGGCATAATCATATGGCTCAATTGTAGTCTCATCACTATATTGAATACCAACTCCTCCTCCAACATCAAAAAACTTAATATTTATATCTAATACTTTTAGATGTCTTACTAAGTTAGCAATTTTTTCAGATGCCTCTTTAATTGGAGATAGTTGAGTTAATTGAGAACCGATATGAAAATGGATACCTACGGGATTAAGATGAGCAGACTGCTTTGCATAGATGTATATTCTTTTAGCACTCTCAATATCAACTCCAAATTTATTCTCATGAAGACCCGTAGAGATGTATGGGTGAGTTTGTGGATCAATGTTTGGATTAACACGAACAGATATTCTTGCTTCAACATCTAACTGTTGAGCGATTACTTCAACTCGTTTCATCTCAGCTTCACTCTCAATATTTATAAAGAGAATTCCTAATCTAAGAGCCTCTTCTAGTTCATCATCTCTCTTACCAACACCACTAAAGATAATGTTATAGTTTTTTACTCCAGCTTTTAATGCTCTTTTGACTTCACCAATAGACACACAATCTGCCCCTGCTCCAAGCTCTCCAAACTGCTGAATAACTGATAAGTTTGAGTTTGATTTAACTGCATAAGCTATAAGAGATTTTTTACCTCTAAAAGCATCTTTAAGTGAATTAAACTGATTTTTAAAGTGTTCAAAGTCATATACATATAATGGTGAGCCATACTTGTTAGTTAGTTGTCTAAAATCCATATCTACTCCTAAGTTTTTACCAAGGATTATACCAATCTATATTAGATTATCGTTAAACTAAGAAGATACTATTTTATTTTTGATTTATAAAAGAAAGAAAATGTTGGCAACGACTTACATTCCCACCCCCGTAGGGGGCAGTATTATCAGCGATGAGGGACTTAACTTCTAGGTTCGGAATGGAAC
>JAMJTX010000054.1 GCA_024281215.1 Candidatus Thiovulum karukerense
TCCATATTCAATTTTATTTTTGAATTTTATGAAAATAAATCTCCAGAAACACTGTCTTAAAATCTCAGTCCATTATATACTATTTTAAAAAGAGAAGAGTTTTCGACTGATAGCTATTCTAAATTTATGACAAATGAAGTGTTGCCAAAAGCAGAAACAATAAAACAAAAGGATAAAAATGATAAATAAATATCTAACAAGTGATGAGGTTCAAAAACTTGCTGATCTTCAAAAATCTTTAACTTTAACTGAAGTTAATATCAACTGTATAGGGCTTTATAACCATGGAAAAAGTTCTCTTCTGAATGTTTTAATCGGAGATTTTGAGCATCAGACTTTTAAAACAGCTGATGTAAGAGAGACAACAGTTAGCAAAAGTGTGCAAGTCGCGGATATTGTCTATACCGATACTCCAGGTCTAAATGAGAATGAAGACGATGACAGAGTTGTAATGGAGTCTATCTTTAAATCAGATATAAATCTTTTTGTCCATACAGTTACGGCAGGTGAGTTTTCACAAGCTGAAGTTGATTTTCTTCATAAAGTAAAGGGGTTTTGGAAAAATCCAGAAGAGTTTATCAATCGAACCATTTTTGTTCTCTCTCGAATTGATAAGGCAAGTAGTGAAGAAGAGGTTCAAACAGTAACAGAAAAAATGCAACAGCAACTTAAAGATATTTTCGGGATTGAACTCTCTACTTTTATACCAGTCTCAGCAACTCGATATACAAAAGGTATCTCTGAAAACAAAGATACTTTTCTTAATAAAAGCAATATTCCACAACTTCAAAAAGAGATTCAAGATATTGTTCAAGAGAGCAAACCTAGAATTAAAAAGACAAAGGTTGAGCGACTTAATAGATACTATGATGAATTGATTTTAAAACTTAAAAGTGTTGCTTCTCGAAAAGAGAAAGAGCTTCAAAAGGTTCAGAAAGAGCAGAAAAACTTTGAGAATGACATCTCCCAAATTCAACAGACTCTAAGTAATAAATATAGAGAGTTAGAGAGTATTTAAGATGGGGTTCTTTGATGAGGTAGCATGTAAGAAGTGTGGCTCATGGTACTGGAGTAGTTCATGTAGTGAAAAAGGAAAAAATTTATGTGGAGATTGTTGCAAAAAACATCTTAAGAAAAAGAGAAAAAAGAGGGAAAAGATAGCCTTTGAAAGAGAGCAAGAGCAAAGACGAGCAATAGAACGAGAGAGAGTTAGAGGAATTCTTCAATCTGAAATAGATAATTTCAAAGAGAGTTCTATTGAAAGTATAGAAAAGAGTTATTCCATTATGATTGATTTTAACAAAGAGAATGTTCTTATTTTAAATAGGAGATTTGACAGTGCAGTTAAATCTATTGAAAACGAACTTTCAGAAATTTCACAACTTATTTCAACTCTTCAAAAAGAGCAATTTAATTTGCAAAGGATTTAACAATGCCATTACCATTAGCATGGGCAATAGGAGCTGGTGCAGTAGCTCTTGGGACAGCAATTTATGCTGTAACAAGAGATGATGACAGTTCTTCAAGTAGCTCTTCATCTTACTCAAATAGAGAAGAAGAGGAGAGACGAGCAAAAAAACGAGAACAAACAAAGAGAATTGGTTCTCTTAAATCAGATATTCAATCTTTTCAAGACTCTTCTCAGAGAGATATTAAACAAAGATATAGTGTGTCAATTAAGTTTGACGGAGAAAAAGTTAATTATAACTCTAATAACCCTCTATCTAAATCTGTTAATAAGTTAAAAAAAGAAATGAACTCTATTAAAGAGCTAATTTCAGAGTTAGAAACTCTTAAAACAGAAGACATAGCTTAATTAATTTTTCACTCTACTCTTTCGATTAATTCTAATTGAGAGAGTATCCTCTAAAAAAATAGAAAAAAGGATTTTAAATGATAATACCTCCTCCAGTAGCAGGAACAGTCGCAACAGAGTTAGGTAAATGGTTAATACCAGTATTGGTTAAGGGTGCAGAAGAGTTTTTTAACAATTTAAATCAACAAAATCAATGTACTTGTCCCTCTTCAAATGAAGCTGAAGAGACTCAAAAAGCTGAGGAAAAAGTAAGAAGTAAGAACAAAAGCAGTATTGAGAGTGAGATTATCTCTTTTCAAGCGAACATCAAGCAAGAGCTTCAAAGCAAATATGGAATCGGTGTTGAATTAAGTAGAGATAAGATTGAGATTTTTTCTACAAATGATACATTTATAGAAGATATTCAAAATATCTCCAAAGAGATTGAAGATATTACTCAAGTTATATCTGAATTGGAAAGAGAGAAAAATGAAAACTTCTCTTAAACCTTTTTATGAATCTTTGGAAAATATCTCTCTTATCAATCAAAATCTTGATGAAAAAAGAGAGATGCTAAAAGATGAGATTTCTAAATTTAACTCTAAAATACAATCAGTCTCTATAAATTCAGATTTAAAATCTCAAAATGCTGAACTATACGAACTTTTAGAGAACAGTGTTAATGCCATAAAAGAGTTTTCATTAGGTCAGGTCAATAATCTAAATAGCATTATAGAGAAAGAGAAGTTTAGAGATGAGTTTAAAAATAAATTTATTATTATCATATATGGAAAATTCAAAGCAGGAAAGAGTTTTCTTGGTAACTTTATAGCAAAAAACCATTTAGAGAATCAAAATGCACACTTCTTTCAATATGATGAGGGTGGGAATAGGGAGCATATTCCTAAGCTTGAAGAGGTTGAAGAAAATGGATTTGCAACAAAGATTACTGAATGCACAACATCAATCCAAGGTTTTAAACTTGGTAGTTTAGCTTGGATTGATACACCAGGATTAGGTTCTATCACAGGTAAAAATGGACAACTTGCAAGAGACTATATTCAATCAGCAGACTATATTATATTTCCAACCTCATCAGACTCTGTTTTACAAAAAGATGAAAAGGATAGTTTAGAAGAGCTATTTTCTCAGAATAAACAGGTCTCTATCGTTATTACAAAATCTGACGACACATATGAAGACGAAGATGAAAACGGAGAATTGGTTAGAGTTCCAATTAATAAATCAAAAGAGAATAGAAAAGGTCAGGAGGAGTCTGCAAATGCAACAGTCAGTGCAATCCTTAAAGGTAAAAATAGGAGTTCTCTTCTTGGTGATATTCTTTCTATCTCAACTCTTACTGCAAAAAATGGTTTAAAAGAGAATGATAGAGAACTTTTCGAGGGAAGTAATATTCCAGAGTTTTACAGAACTGTTACGGAAGTGATTAAAACTAAAGCCTCAAATTTAAAAAAAGAGGCTCCATTAAATCGATTGAAGTCATTTATAAAAAATGATATTTTAAAGGTGATATCTACAAATATGCAACCAAATTTTAAGAAGCTAAACAGTGAAATAGGTGTGAATACAAAAGAGCTAGAGAAGAAAATCTCCAATATTCAGAGTGATATTCGTTTTATTATTGAAAGTGTAATCTCTAAATACTCTTCACAAATTGACCAATCAAATTTACAATCAATGTTAATGACAATCGACGGAGAAATTGAGAGTGAAGTTCGTAAAGCTGTTGAACAGAGTATTGCTGAACTTTTTCAAAACTTCTCTTTTGCTTTACAAGATTTCCAAAAGTCAAACCTAGAACAGTTTAAGATTGAGGATAATTTTGAAGAGATTTCATACGAAGTCAGCTATGAGACAAGTAGTGGGCTTCGTAAGTTTATGAATACTGTTACTTTTGGATTGGTGGAGAGAACTTATAGCTCTGAAACAATAACAAAAGAGGTTAAAGTTGGAGACAATAAACTTGAAGTTATTAAAAACTTTAAAAATTCTCGTTTAGATTTACATATTAAAAGCACAGAATCAATTTACAGCGATTTACAGAACTCATTCTTTCAACCTCTTCAAAGTAAGTCTGAAGAGATGAAAACTCTATTAAATGAATTTGAAAATAGAGTTCAAAAAGTGATAAATATTTAAAATGAGTGTCAAGGATTTTTTAGAACAAATCACCCTTGAAGAGTTGGAAGAGTTACGAGAAGAGAAATTAAAATCTTTAAGTCAGATTCCAACTTTCTCTTTTTCAAAAATAGATTTTTCTGATTTACTTAAAATTGTTGATTTGTCACGAGATTTTAGCGATGAGGTCTTCCGTGATTGGTTTAATTTTCAAAATGAACTTTCTCAAAATGAGATAGATTTTCTACAAGAAATTATTAATGATAATCGATACCTAATCGACAGTTACAAAGAGGAAGATTTAAAAGTCAAAGTTATTACTCCAATTCTAAACAGAGTCAAATTTCTGGATTTCAAAAATGGTTTTAGAGATTTCTATGAAGAGAGATTGACCTACAAAACAGATGATTTTATCTTAAGTGGAACAACCGATTTTTTTGTCTCAAAAGGTTTAGAATTTGCACAAAAACCGTTTTTCTTTATTCAAGAATTTAAACGATCTCTAAAAGGAGATGACCCTCGTCCTCAACTGTTGGCGGAACTCATTGCAGGAGTTGAATTAAACAGTTGGAAAAACATTAAAGGTGCTTATATAATTGGTGAGAATTGGAGTTTTGTAATTTTAAGCAAAACTGGTGAAAAAACTTATCAATACAATATTAGTAGAACTTTTAGCTCAACCAATATTGAAGACTTAAAACTAATTTATAAAAATCTACTTTTTGTTAAAAATGAGATTAAAGATATCTTAGAAAAGGAAAATATATGAATCCAATACTTTTAACCAGAAATTATCGGAGATGTTTTAAATAAACTGGATATTGAAATGCCAAATATCGAAATAAAATCAATGGGTGGAAAGTTCTTTTGGAACAATCTTGCTGAACATAGTGGCTGGAGATTACAAGAGAACTCCGTTTTTGGTAATTGCAGAATTTTAGACCCAAATGATGTAAGAGTTGCTTGGGGTGGAAGAGATGCAATGGAGAGAGTTTTAAAAGAGATTGAGAGTAAGATTTAAAATATCATTAATATAGAGGAGAATTAAAAGTTTCTTGGATGTACTTTTGATATACAAGGAGCATATATGTTTGCAACAGTTTCACAATGGGGAAATTCAGGGGGAATTCGAGTTCCAAAAGCTATTTTAGAGTCTCTTCATATATCTCTATTTAGTCACTCTCATAAATTTAGGTGACGGTGCTATTTTGTCGGGCTTGACCCGATAGTCTCTTATTAGTCTTCTTATTGAGATTCCTGTGTCAAGCACAGGAATGACAGCCAACTTTGTCATTATCGGGCTTGACCCGATAATCTAAACCATCGAAATAATGGGCAACTCCGTCTGAACACTTGGTAGAAATGGGTGTTGAACTTTTACCCTTGCGACTATTCGGCTTCCATTCTGCTTGAAAATATCGAAATCATCTTTGGTTAGAACTCCTTCATAAAAGGCTTTATAGAATCCATCATGCTTAAAGAAGTAGTTAAAATGGTGGTTTGCCAACTCCAAGGAGTTTAGTTCATAATCTGGATAGTTTTGTTTTATCCATTCTCTGGTGCTTTCAAATACTTTTTGGGTTGATTTAGCTATTTTTGGAAAAAAGACATCAGTCAAAAATCGCTTTTTAGCAAAGACTCTGGCATTGTTCAGATTCTCTTTATGTTCCCGTTCCTGCTTTTTTCGACTTCTTGTAAATTCATCTTCCTCTTTCTGCTTTTTGATTCGGTTTGCATAGCTTCTTTTCAGTTTTTTCGGGATTAGTTTCCAATCTACGAACTTGGAAAGTATCTCCTTTAGTTTAGGAACTTTATAGAATTTTAGTTTTATATGGGTAATTGGACGACCAAACTTTTTAAAGAAAATATCGATGTCTATTTTTAATTCGCTTCTGAACTCCTCAATCTCTTTTCG
>JAMJTX010000055.1 GCA_024281215.1 Candidatus Thiovulum karukerense
GATAAGAGTGCTGTAGTAATGCCAAATGCTTACATAGGCAAAAATTGTAAAATTGGTGCAAACTCTACTATTATGAGTGGGGTTTTTATAGGTGATAACTCAACAGTTGGAGCAGACTCTATAATATATCCAAATGCGACTATCTATAGAGATACTATTATTGGAGATGAGACTATTATTCACTCTGGTGCTGTAGTTGGTAGTGATGGATTTGGATTTGCTCATACCAAAGATGGTAGGCATATAAAAATCTATCAAAATGGTAATGTAGTAGTTGGAAATAGAGTTGAAATTGGAGCAAATAGTACTATTGATAGAGCTGTATTTGGTAGTACTATTATAAAAGATGGTGTAAAAATTGATAACTTAGTCCAAATAGCTCATAATTGTGAAATAGGGGAAAACTCTATAATTGTGTCTCAAAGTGGAATATCTGGTTCATCAATTTTGGGTAGAAATGTAATTATGGGTGGACAAAGTGCAACTACAGGACATCTAAAAATTGCACCATTTACAACTATTACTGCTCGTGGGGCTGTGACAAAAACAATTAAAGAGAGTGGTCAAATGCTCTCAGGATTCCCAATTAGAAGCTACAAAGAGTGGATAAAGGGTGAAGCAAATTTAATAAAATTGAGTAAACAAAAAATCAAAGGGTAAAAAATTGTTGGATGATATAAATGAGAGAGTTACTCTTTTAGCAATTTATAAAAAAGAAGTTAAAAAACTAGAGAGCAGGGAAGAAGACTCTTTCTTTAGCTCAATCTTTGGAAAAAGTGATGATAAAGAGGATAGTCAAACAGCTAAAGTTGAAGAGAAAAAGCCTCTTCTTTCTCAACAGCTGAAAGAGAAAAGTAAAGCAGATACTCATCTTGGAGATCCATATAGCAATTTTAACTATGATGAAGATGTGATAGTTAATAGTGGAGGTAAGAGTTCTTTTTGGGACTTCTTTAGTTTTGGTGGTGAGCAAGATGACAATAAAACTAAAGACAAAGTTACAAAGATTGAAGATAGCGAGAAGAGATCATTTGCGGAAGAGAGAATCGTAGAACCATTAGATGGATTTTTAGGAGTTATTGAACTAAATAGAGTCGAAGATGACACCATCTTAAACTTTCAAAGAGATAGAAGTTTAGCCCTAGAACCACTTTATGGTATTGATGAGATTGAACCAAAGAGTCACTCAGATCTATATTTGCAACCAAATATTAACCTGCTATATTCACTTCCTTTAGTGTCATTTGCAATAGATTTTCGGCTTAATATCAACCAGCGAAACTATTTAAGTGGTGACAATTTTAACTACTATTTAATAACTCCTACACTCTCTTTAATCAGTTTAGATAGAGAGTTGTCCATAGACCTCATATATTCATCTATTGATGTTGAAGGTGATAGTGCTTCAGTAGTTGGAGTTGGAAGTTGGTTTAAACTCCTAAATATAGATTGGCGACTCTTGTATAAACTTAACACTCTTCCAGTAGCTGAACTAAATAGAGACACACTATCTTTTTCAGGGGAAAAGAGTTTTCAATTTGACGAGTCACAAATGAGACTAAAGTATCGTCTGAATATTAACTCTTTAACAGAAGAGAGTAAAAGAGAATATATTCTCGTTCAAGATAGAGATGAGAATAGCAGTTCATCGCCTTACCCATCAAAATATATTTCACACAATTTTGGTGTTAATTATTTGACTCAACTCTATGAATCGACTGATAGCGAAAGTGGTTTATGGTTTGAATATAGAAGTTTTGATGTTGAACGAACAGATATAAAGTGGTATCTATTTACAAATTTAGAGTATCAACTATTTGAGAGTCAGAAAATTGGATTAATTGTGAAATATGGAAGTAATTCATCAGATGAAGATGATATGAGTTATAGTGAGTTTGTTGCTGGACTCAATTATCTCTATCACTTTTAAGATTATTGTAGATGAGGAGTTTCACCCCTCACCCACATATCTTATTTTAAAGGAGATGTTCTACGAAAAACTTAAAGCTTAGGCTTCGTTAATAGCCTCATCCAAGATTTTTCTTGCCTCTTCTTTTCCTGCATACTCTTTCACTTTTACCCATTTATTAGGCTCAAGCATTTTGTATGTTTCAAAGAAGTTTTTGATTTTATCAAGAGTTGCCTTAGGTAAATCTTCAATAGATTGAATAGATTCAAAACTTGGATCAATTTTAGAGACAGGAACAGCTAAAAGCTTCTCATCCATACCAGCTTCATCTTCCATAACTAACACACCAATTAGACGACAGTTAATAACACTACCTGGAGCTAAAGGGTACTCTGTTAAGACCATAATATCTGCCGGATCACCATCTTTTGCAAGAGTATTTGGAACAAAACCGTAGTTTGCAGGGTAGAACATTGCGGAGTACATCACTCTATCGACAACAACAGCACCACTCTCTTTATCAATTTCATACTTGATATTTGAGCCGTAAGGGATCTCTATAACCGCCTTTACCTTTTCTGGATTTTCACCATATCCAATTTTATCTACATTCATTGTAAATTTCCTATAATAGAAGTTTTGGTTTATTTTAATAGAAAAGAACACAAATTTCAATTCTAGGAGTTAAATTGGCAAAGATATTGGCTCTTGACATAGGTTTAAAGAGAATTGGTGTAGCGATTTCACTCCATAAAGATGTTGTCACTCCTCTTCCAGCTATTGAGAGAAGAAATAGAAAACAGGCTAGTAGTGATACAAAACAACTTATCAAAGAGTGGGGGATAGATAAAATTGTTGTAGGTATTCCAGAGAATGGAAGTAGTAGTGATGAGATGAGAAGACGATTTGAACATTTTGTTGGACTACTGAATTTTAATGGTGAGACAGTTTTTCAGAGTGAAGAGCTGTCAAGTGTAGAGGCAAAGGAGTTGATGATGGGCGAAATTAGACAGAAACGAGATGGACGAATAGATTCTCTTTCAGCAAAAATTGTTCTTGAACGATATTTAGCAAAATCTTAAAAATAATCTTATAGAAGACGATACTAAAAAGTAGAGATAACTTTTAAAAATAAAGGATCGATAATGAGCTATGTAATTAATACAAACATATCTAGTATGAATGCTTATGTTCAATCAAATATGAGCAATAAGGCCCTTGGAGTCTCTCTTGAGAGATTAGCTTCTGGTCAGAGAATTAATAAAGCTGCAGATGACTCGTCAGGTATGGCGATTGCTGACTCTTTAAGATCTCAAGCAAATGCTCTTGGTCAAGCTATTGATAATGCAAATGATGGTGTTGGAATTATCCAAATTGCAGATAAAGCTATGGACGAGCAGATTAAGATTCTTGATACAATTAAGACAAAAGCTACTCAAGCTGCACAAGATGGACAATCAACAGCTTCACGAAGAGCTATTCAGAGTGATATTCGACAGCTTTTAGAGCAACTTGACAATATCGCTGGAGCAACAACTTATAATGGTAAGCAACTTCTATCTGGAAACTTTGTAAATAAAGAGTTCCAAATTGGTGCTTTCAGTAGAAACAGTGTTCATGCTTCAATCTCAGCTACATCTTCAGATAAGATTGGTCATGTTAGAGTTGAAACAACAGGAGCAGAGCAGATCACATCAGCTGGAACTTCAACTTTAACTTTTACAGGTAATGATATTGCTGGTGGTAGTATGGCGATTGAGTCTGTTGAGATTGGCTCATCTGCTGGAACTGGTATTGGTGTTTTATCAGAAGCAATCAATAGAAATAGTGATAGATTAGGTGTTAGATCATCTTTTAAAGTTGAGACTGTTGGCTCATCTGCTGTATCAGCTGGGAACATTACAAACTTAACAATTAACGATATATCTATTGGTGATGTTGAAGGTGTAAAAGCGAACGACTCTGATGGACGACTTGTAGCCGCAATTAATGCTGCAAGAGATGACACTGGTATCGTTGCATCGATTGATGAGAGAGGACGATTAAAACTATCTTCAGCTGATGGTAGAGCTATTAAAATCTCTAGTGGTACAGATCATGATAATGATGCGACAACAGATAAGGTAACAAGACTAGAAGATATCGCTTCAACAGCAGATGGCTTTAACGGTGGTAGATTAACTCTTGTATCTCTTGGAGCAACTGATATTAAAGTGTCTGATACTGGTGTGTTAAGTACAGCTATCACAGGTAGTGCAACAGCCAACCTTAATCTTCGAGGAACTCTTGGTGGATTTACATCAAGCGAAGCTGATGCAATGGGTGCATATGCAACTTCTAATTCTCTTGGGTATGGAAGCACACTTACAGCTGGTGTGACAACTCTTGAAGGTGCAATGGCAACAATGGATATTGCTGATGCGGCTATGAAACAACTTGACCTGATCAGATCTGATTTAGGTTCTATTCAAAATCAGTTAGAGGTAACAATCAACAGCTTAAGTGTTTCTCAAGTTAATATCAAAGCTTCTGAATCAACTATTAGAGATATTGACTTTGCACAAGAGTCTGCTAACTTCTCTAAAAATAATATTCTTGTTCAATCAGGAAGTTATGCTTTAAGCCAAGCTAACATTGTTCAGCAAAATGTTTTAAGACTACTCCAATAGTAGCAATTCCGCTTGTAAATACGAGTTCTTGGGGGTTTTCCCCCTCTCTTTCTTGACTATTAAAAAAAAATCTACTAAAATTTAATCAGCTACTATTTAAAGGACTTATAATATGAAAAAGGCTGACTTTGTTAAATTAGTCTCTGATAAGGCTTCTGTCTCTAGAAAAGATGCAGAGAGTGTTTTAAATGCTTCTCTTGAGGCTATTCAAGATATTCTTATTAAAGGTGATGCAATTACTTTTATGGGATTCGGTACTTTTGATACAGTTTATAGAGGAGAGAGGGAAACAACTCTTCCAGGAACAAAAAGAAGAATAAAAGTTCCTCCAAGAACAAGTGTAAAATTCAAAGTTGGTAAAAACCTTAAAGATGCTGTCTCTGAAATAGGGGAGAAGTAACTTATTTAAATTGGCTGGAGTTTAACTTTGGCCTATAAGCCATAGTGGTGGAATTGGTAGACACGCTAGACTCAAAATCTGGTGATAGCAATATCGTGTCGGTTCGAGTCCGACCTATGGTACCATTCAATTTATGAAGACTCACATTTTTATACTAATTTTTTTTACAACCTCACTCTTTTCACAATACAGACTTCAGAATGAATACCTATTTAGCGATCCAGTTATTACTGGAAATATGCTATTTCCAGATATAAAGAAGAGTATATTTATATATCGAACATCAAAAAATGAGACAAAGTTTTATCTCAATGCAAATGAGCTTATAGAGAGTTTTAAAAAACATAATTAAACATTCATAATTAAAATTACAAATAAGCCGATTTTGAGGCAGACTTTTAAAAAATACTGCCTCAAAATCGGTTTATTTGTAAAAGTGCATCCTTAACTAGAGATGCACTTTCTAAGGCTATTTAATTATTATATAAATCGTTATAATCCGAATCAATAGTAAATCTAATCCCACTTTTTTGGGCTGTGAAGTTCTTCGTAGCACTACCCTTAGTGTCATTAAAAAATACAGGGTCAATTGCACGAAGCTTTTTCATAAAGATTGTTGCTCCTATATTAGCAGACTCTAAGGCATTAAATGCAGGTGTAAGTAACTCTTTTTCAACATATCGTTTTACCTTACCTTTTTGAGTAAACCCAATTGCCAACTTTTCATATATCTCATTATGCTCTGAATTTGTAGAGTCAGCCAATGGCTTAAAGTAATCTATATTTGCTGATTTAATATTTTTTACAAACTCTCTATCAAGTTGCTTTGACTTTAATAAGTCTCTTTTAGTT
>JAMJTX010000056.1 GCA_024281215.1 Candidatus Thiovulum karukerense
CCACTACATACAGCAAGAGCCAGATACTACTAGACTGGAGTCAATAACTAGCAGTGCCTTTTTTAGGATTAACAATCAATATAAAATATTTGGACACTACTCTCACGATATTGAGAATGATGCAACAAGAAGTTGGGGTATCGGCTATGATATGGAGAAGAGATGTTGGAACTATAAAATATCATATAAACAGGAGAATGTTCCTGTATCAACAGCGACTGGAACAGAGAGTCGAAAAGATAGTATGGTCTATTTCTTAATTGAACTCTATCCTTTAGGAGGTTTTGATTATGAGTATCGTTGAAGTGATGAGGAGTAGATTAGTCAAACTAGCTACTCTCTTTCTGATTCCTACTTTGACCTATGGAGGTATGATACACATAGCCGCAGCAGCAAATGTAACATATGCTATGGATAATTTAGAGTTAGAGTTCAATAAGGTATATCCTAAAATAGAGTTAAGATTCACTCTTGCAAGTAGCGGAAAACTTACAGCTCAAATAAGACATGGAGCACCATATCACATATTTATGAGTGCAAATATGGAGTACCCAGAAGCTCTTTATAGGGAGAATATAGCAGTTACTAAACCATCTGTCTATGCAAAAGGGTCATTAGCTATTTTAAGCTTAAAGAGAGAGAATATCTCTGGAGGCTTAAAGAGTTTAACTGGAACTAATATCAAAAGAGTAGCGGTTGCAAATCCAAAAACAGCCCCATATGGTAAAGCTACATTTGAAGCTCTAAACAATCTAGGAATAGCTGATGAGGTGAAAGGGAAGTTCATCTATGGTGATTCAATTTCGCAGACTCTCTCATATACTCTCAAGGCTACGAATCTTGGAGTGGTGGCAAAGTCATCTCTTTATAGTCCAAAGATGAAGAGATTCAAAAAACAATTAAGCTATATTGATGTTAATAGCTCTCTCTATACTCCCATCGATCAGGGGGTTGTTATTCTACAAAATGGGGGTGGGAATCCTGATGTAGATAAGTTCTATAAATTTCTATTTAGTACAGAGGCAAAAAAGATATTTAGAGAGTTTGGTTATAAGGTTGATTAATGGAGTGGATTGAGGGTATTGACTTCACACCATTTATACTGAGTTTTCAGTTGGCGACTATCACGACCATTAGTCTCTTTCTATTTACTCTACCCCTCTCTTGGTATTTGTCGCAGAGTCGCTCTAAAGTAAAACCTTTTATAGAGTCTCTTGTTGCTCTTCCAATTGTTCTTCCACCCTCAGTAATTGGATTCTATCTTTTAGTTCTATTTTCACACAACTCACCAGTTGGCAGTTTTTTTGTTGAGACTTTTGGAGTTGAGCTTCTATTTAGTTTCAGTGGTCTTGTTGTTGCAAGTTGTTTTTACAGTCTTCCATTTATGGTACAGCCTCTTCAGAGTGGGTTTGAGTCTCTAAACAGAAGTATGCTGGAGGCTAGTTATGTGAGTGGCAAAGGGAAGATAACCACTCTCTTTAGAGTTGCTCTTCCAAATATGAAACCTGCTCTATTGACTGCTATTGTTGTTACATTCGCCCATACAGTAGGAGAGTTTGGAGTTATATTGATGGTTGGAGGGAGTATTCCAGAGGAGACTAAAGTAGCAAGTGTTGCCATATATGAGTTTGTTGAGATTATGGATTATAAATCAGCTCATATATATAGTGGAATAATGCTTTTAATCAGTTTTATAACTTTAACATCTCTCTATATATTTAATAGACGGCAGAAAGAGAAGAGATATTGGTAAAAATTAATATAACCAAAAAGCTTTTCGGTTCAATAGGAGATATGGAGCTAAAAGTAGATACAGACATAAATAGAGGAGAGTTTATAGCACTCACTGGAGAGAGTGGAAGTGGTAAAAGTACTCTACTTCGTATATTAGCTGGATTAGAGAGAGCTAATGGGGATATTACTGTTGATGGAGATGTGTGGCTATCAAAACAGTTCTTTATATCTCCTCAAAAACGGAGAGTTGGATTTGTATTCCAAGACTATGCCCTCTTTCCAAATATGACAACTCTTCAGAATCTGCTATATATTGAGAAAGATTACGATTTGGCTAATTACCTCTTAAATATGACTCAATTATATGAGTTGAGAGATCGCTATCCTCAAAACCTTAGCGGGGGACAACAACAGAGAGTTGCATTAGCTAGAGCTTTAATGTTGAAACCTAAACTTCTCTTAATGGACGAGCCCCTTTCAGCTATCGATCCAGATATGCGACAACATCTCCAGAGTGAGATATTGGCTCTACATAGGGAATTCCAGACAACGACAATTATGGTAACTCACAATAGAGAAGAGGTGAGTCGCTTAGCAGATCGTGTTCTCACTATTAAATATGGTCTTATTATTGAAGATAGACGAAACAGCACCATTTAGCTTTTTTGAAAATTCTGCTATGATTTAAATATTATCATTAAACATATTGGAGAATAATGGAAAGTAGAATATCTAAAATAGCTGAGATACTTGATCAAAATAAGGGTGAGGAGATTGAGAGCTTTGACCTGCGAGGTAGTGACTATTTTGTAGATTTTGTTGTTATCGTTACAAGTCTAGGGGATAGACATAATGAAGCTCTTCTTGATTACCTTAAAGCTGGACTTAAACCAGAAGAGACATTCGTAAATGTTGAGATTTCAGACGGTTGGGTTGTTGTTGATCTTGGAGATATTCTTATTCATATCATGACTGACTCATATCGAAAACTCTACAATTTAGAGGAGTTCTTAAGTGAGTTTCAAAAGAGAAAGAGTTAAAAATGGCTGATATTCTAGTTATCGGTGGATTGATTCTATTCTTAACTTTTATTATGTCTGGATACCATAGAGAAAAGATAAAAAAGATGAATGCTGAAGAGGAGAGTCAGAGTGACAAGTAGCTCTCTTTATCAGACTCTACAAAATGAGAAGTTTGTAATTGCTGGACCTTGTGTAATTGAGAGTGAAAGTATGGTGATGAACCTTGCTGAAGAGATTAAACGATTAACCGAGGATTTAAATTTTAAATATATCTTCAAAGCATCTTTTGACAAAGCTAATCGAACATCTCTTTCAAGCTATCGAGGACCAGGAATTGATGAGGGGTTAAAAATCCTCCAGAGAGTTAAAGATGAGTTTCAGCTCCCGATTACAACAGATATCCATGAAACATATCAGGCAAAACCTGTTAGTGAGGTAGCTGATATTTTACAGATTCCAGCTTTTCTATCTCGTCAAACTGATCTACTGGTTGAATCAGCTAAAACAGGAAAAATTGTAAATATTAAAAAGGCTCAATTCCTAGATGGCAAAGATATGATTCACCCTCTTAATAAAGTTGTTGAGAGTGGTAATAGTCAGGTGATTCTAACGGAACGGGGTTCAATGTTTGGATTGGGAAATCTAGTTGTAGATTTTCGTCAGTTAATTGATATGAAAGAGTTTGGTTACCCAGTTATTATGGATGTAACTCACTCAACTCAAAAGCCTAGTGCATTAGGTGGCAAGAGTGGTGGAGATCGAAAATATGCTCCATATATGGCAAAACTTGCAAACTCAATAGGGGTTAATGGTTTCTTTTTTGAGGTTCATCAAGATCCGGAAAAAGCCCTTTCTGATGGCCCAAATATGATCTATTTAAAAGATTTCAGAGAGATACTTCAATCGATTCGTTAATCAAAGTAGAAATGACCATCTTTTGAGTCATTTCTACTTTGCAAAATATAATCTTCGACAGTCAAGTTTCACATAAGAGTTTAAAAAGAAATCAACTACGATAAACAGTTACCAAAATTGACAAGAATCGCAACAAAATCTAGCTAAAAAGCCTATAAATGGCTATTATGTGATCGAGTTTATACTCTTTCAACTTTGGCAAACTGTAAATATTTTGTAATAATTGTATTGCTTAGGTCGAAATCCAAGATTTTAGCAATGAAGAAGTTATGGCACTTCTGTAAAAAGTCATAAAAAGATTTTAATTAGGTAGCTTGAACCTTAATCATAACAACAGTTATTGTGATTGTTCCGATTTTAATCAAGAGGATAATAGTTAAAAAATAGTAAAATTCAAAATTACAATATAAGAATAATGGAGTTACTATGCTACAACATTTAAGTCGAATATATATTTTTATTTCAATACTATTTTTTACGGGGTGTGGAGACTCATCTGAAGATAGTAGTTCAACCGAGCTAACTACAACTGATGAGATTAATGCAACAGTAGATAGCAATAGTTCAATAGAAGAACTCAACAATTCAACTGAACTAAAAAGAGTATATCTATCAGGAGTAGCAATTGATGGTTATATTAGTGGGGCGGAAGTTGAGTTTATCGGATTAAAAACAACTACTGATGAGAATGGTAGCTGGAGACTTGATGTGACCGAGAAGAGTTCAACTGACTTGCTAAATAGTGTGGTAACTATCTATGGTGGTATTGACCAAACAACTGGAGATAGTTTTGAGGGTGTAGTAATGGGACCAGTTCACGAACTCAATCAATCCATTATATCAACACCAATTACAACTATTATATCTGCAATGATGATTGAAGACCCATCAATATCAACAAATGAGGCATTTGAAAATTTAAGTTATATAATCAATATACCTGTTGCAACACTTAAGAGAGATCATCTGAAAATGATCCAGATGGGAACTCTTCAGGAGAGGATTGATGGTATTAAAGCCGTTAAAACAGCTCTAATTTTTCAAAAGAGTATAGAGATTATTAGTGAAGCTATTGGTGGAGAACAGGAGTCATTTGTTAGAGTTCTTCATGCAGTTAGTGTAGAGATAAATACTATCTGTATAGGTTGCGATGACAATAGAAGCTATGAATCAATATTGAGTGATACCACTGCTATTGCAGATAGGCTTGAACTCTCTGATGATGAGAGAAAGAGGGTTTTAGCAACATCAAATGCAACATCTCTCCTAATTCAACAAGTTAATACAATTGATGAGAATCAATATACCGAGCTTATGGGAGATGATGAGGTTGATTTCTTAACAAAAATTGAGAATGAGACTAAAGCCGCTGATCTTATTGCTCATCAGGCAGAAGAGCTTGTTAAATCTAATTTAGATAACCCTGAAGATGTAGCTCAACTTGTTGAGAGTTTTTGGGATATGATAGCTGTTCTTGGCGGAGTAAATGGAATGGGAACAACTTTTGCCGAGAGTAATGCATCAACAGAGGAACTTTATGGACAACTTTTCCAAGACGAGGAGATTGTTGAGAGGTTAAAGTCTATTAGCTTAATGTTTAAAGAGTTTGATGTAGATAACAGTAAAATTTCTGAAATGATTCAAGGATTGAGCCAAATACCTTATGACTATGAGAGTGATTCATATTCTCAAGAGGCTATTGCTATGGCAAAGAGTGTTATAGAGAGTGTGATTGGCAGAGAGGTTACACTCATTGAACTACAAAAAATTGTAACTGAGATGTTATCTATTAAACAGCTCTTAAATAATGCTCTTGGAGTGTAGCTAGAAAAAATTATTATAATTTGAGACGGTTTGCCGTGTGAAACACGGCAATGACAAAGTTAATATTTTTCCTATATATTTAAAAAGCTTTTAATATCTTCTACTTTGTCTCTTTTTTCCCAAGTAAATTCTGGAATTTCTCTACCAAAGTGTCCATAAGCTGAAGTTTTTCGATAGATAGGTCTAATAAGAGCTAAACTCTCAATAATACCTTTTGGAGTCAATTTAAAGATAGATCGGATAGCCTCAACAATCTGCTCATCAGCTATTGAGCTTGTTCCGTGAGTATCCACATTAATAGAGACAGGTTCAACAACTCCAATTGCATAAGCTAATTGAACTGTTATTCTCTCAGCAACACCAGCTGCAACAAGATTTTTAGCGATATATCTTCCCATATATGCTGCACTTCTATCAACCTTTGTTGGATCTTTTCCTGAGAATGCACCACCACCATGAGGACAGCTTCCGCCGTAAGTATCAACAATAATCTTTCGACCAGTTAAACCTGCATCACCTTGAGGACCACCAATAACAAATTTACCTGTTGGATTGATATGGTAAGTGATAGAGTCTGAAATCATCTCTTCTGGAATAACTTTTAGAATAACTTCATTAATCACATCTTGATGAATCTGCTCTTGAGTTATTTCTGGATCGTGTTGAGTCGAAACAACAACCGTATCAACTGAAACAGGCTTATCATCAACATATTGAACTGTAACTTGAGCTTTACCATCTGGTCGAAGATATGGAAGAGTTCCATTTTTACGAACTTCTGCAAGTCTCTCTGTGATTCTGTGAGATAGATATATTGCTAAAGGCATAAGAGTAGGTGTTTCACTACAAGCATAACCAAACATTAGACCTTGATCACCAGCTCCAATCTCACCATCTTCTCTATCAACACCTTGGTTAATATCTGGAGACTGCTCCCCTATTCCATTTAGAACAGCACCACTTCTATAATCAAAACCATACTCTGCATTTGTATATCCAATCTCTTTAACAACATCTCTTACAATCTCCTGCATTGGAGTATAGGCTGTTGTCTTTAACTCCCCTGCAATAACACAGAACCCATTGGATAAGAGAGTTTCACAAGCAACTCGTGCTTTTTTATCTTTACTTAAGATATCATCTAAGATTGCATCGCTAATCTGATCAGCCATCTTATCTGGATGACCCTCCGTTACAGACTCTGATGTAAAAAGATAGCTTTTTGACATATATTTCCCTGTTGGTAAAATTAATTCACAATTCTATCAGATTGCATAAAATGGTCTGATTACAATCTATCTATATCTGCAAAGATTTCAGAAAAAGCTTGATATCTATTGTAAGGATCTCTCTCTATCATCTTTTGAACTATCTTTGAAATTGAGTGATTTAAAGGTTTAGGGTTGCTTCTGCTATTAGATGTGAAGTTTCTAATGTTAAGATATGGCTCAATACCAGAAATACTTTTATATATCTCAACACCAAAATCAAATATCTCAAACACCTCCTCTTTAGAACTCTTAGGGTTCTCCTTTAACTGAAGTGAATCTACTTCTGGAAATAGTCTATTAAATCTAAAAAAGAACTCAAGAGCATATGGTGAATAGTTTGATAGAACTCGTTTCTCAAACTGTGAAAAGCTCTCATAGTCTAACCTCATCTTCTCATAAAGTCTTATAATATCAGAGACATAGAGTTTTGCATAAGGCAGCCTGATTCCTTTAAAGACTTTATATCCCTCTTTGGCATCAGCTCCCATTTTTCCACCTAAGAATATATGAACTCCACTCTCTGTAATACCATCAACTTTGACTTTTGTTCCCTCAAATCCAATATCTCCAATTCCATGAAGTCCGCACCCTTTTGGACAAGCTGACCAGTGAAAGCGGATAGAGTAATCATCTTTAGTTGTAAGCTTCTCTGAGAGGTATTCAGCCATATCTATTGCATCTGGTTTATTTGGAATAACACCAAAAGAGCAATCTTCTGAACCTGCACAAGCGACCATATTTTTATAGAATGGAGTATTAAACTTGATATATTTTTGAACAATTTCTATATCTTGAAGAGAGTCTCTCTCTACTCCAACAACATATATATTCTGTTCATATGTTAGTCTTAACTCTCCACCTACACTATGTAGAGCTTCTGAGAGTTCTATAAAGTTACTTCCAGTCATTCGTCCAGTTGGAATAATTAACAGTTGTGCAAACTGACCACTGCTAAGTTCTACCCGCTCATTATTAAAGTTCTCAAAATCTACAAGACTCTTTCCAGCTTGTTGGAACTGAACATTACACCTCTTACGAATAGCTTGTTCAAACTTCTGAAGACCAACACTCTGAATTAAGTAAAAGAGCCTATTTTTATTTCGATTATCTCTAAAGCCAAACTCTTTAAAGAGTTCAATAACAGTTGTAAAAAGAGCCAATATATCCTTTTCATCTTTAACAAAAATATCTGTTTTGATAGCACTCTCACCAACTTTTCCACCAAGATAGAGATTGAAGCCAAATTCACCATCTTTTTGAGCAAGAACAAATGCTATATCCTGACCAAATATATTTGAACGATTTGCAAAACTACCATTTATTCCTACATTTAACTTTCTAGGTAAAACAGATATCCACTCATCTTTTTTGAGAAATATCTCTTGAAGTGATTTCACAATATGGTCAGTTTGAATAACACTATCTTTTGCAACTCCATTAAGAGGGTCAGAGACGATATTTCTAATATTATCTACACCTGTCTGAAATGGGGATAGACCAACACTATCAAGCATCTCTAAAACATCTGGAATATCCTCTATTCGTATATGTCTCAGTTGAAACTGCATTCTTGTTGTTATATCAATAAGATTCTGCCCATACTGTTGAGCAACTTCACCAATAACCTTTGCTTGAGCATAGGTCAATTTACCATTTGGAACTCTAACTCTCATCATAAATGAGTTAGGCTCTTTTCTGTCAAAAATCCCATATGACTTTAAAAAGAAGTCTAGATCCTCTTCTGCTATGGAGTCATACCCTGTTATTGAGTACTCTTGTAGTTGCGCAAGTACATCTTTGGGACTCTTTCTCTGTTTTAACTGCTCCACCTTATTGAGTTTTTTATTTCTATGGTCAAATGCTTCTTTTAGGCTATTCAAAATTATCTCCTCTATTAAAATCTTTATCAAGTTGGACAACCTCGCCAAATATAATAATTGCTGGTCTATCTACATTTTTTGAAAGTTCAATTATCTCCCTCAACTCTCCACTGACTCTTTTTTCATTCTCTCTTGATATATTTGATATAAAAAGAACTTTTGTGGTTTCTGAGATATTCAACTCATCTGCTCTCTTCTTTATCTCTTTGACTCTTGAGAGTCCCATTAACACAGTTACAGTATGGTTCTTAATCTTTAATAACTCAATCCAATCAAGATTGACTCTGTTTCCAGATAGATGAGCAGATACAACACTAAAACCAGAAGAGTAACCTCTCATTGTTGGAGGAAGTCCATAAGATGTTGAAGATGATACACCTGATATAACTTCAACATTTATTCCTCTCTCAGCTAAGAAGAGATACTCTTCACCCCCTCGTCCAAATATGTATGGATCACCAGCTTTTAAGCGACCTACTCTTTTACCCTTTTCAACCTCATCAATCATTAGTTGATTAATTTCGCTCTGCTTTTTTGAGTGGCTACCTTTCTGTTTTCCAACAGATATTAATTGACACTCTTGAGGTACAAGATCAAGAATATCTTTTGAGATGAGGTGATCGTAAAAGATAGTATCAACACTCTGAATTGTTCTATAAGCTTTTATTGTGAGTAGCTCTGGGTCACCAGTTCCAGCACCTATCAGATATACTTTTTTGCAGAGTTTCTCTGTCTCTCTATCTATCTTCTCTATATTTACAACTCCAGATTCTCTCTCTTTTCCAAACTTTTCTAGAAGTTCAGCTGAACTATATGGAAGCTCTTTATCTATTCTATCTCGAATTATCTGCCCCATCTTTGGACTCTTTCCAGAGGTTGAGACAGCTATCTTTAAATCTCCTCGTACAACAAGAGAGTTAAAAAAGAAGTCGCACTCATCTGGCTTATCTACTCGATTTAGTAGAAAGTTTTTCTCTTTTTTTAACTCAAAAAGAGCCTCTCCAACACTATCTGAACCAGTAGCATCGATAACTATAAAGAATTGAGCAATATCACTCTTTTCAAACTCTTTAATACTCCTATTGCACTCTGGAAAATCTGGTAAAAACTCTTTTGATATGACTCTAAAGTCAATACCGTTTTTAATTAAAACAGAGGCTTTCTGCTTTGCAACTTGACCGCCTCCAATTAGAACTATTTTAGGACTTTTTAAAGTGATTGGTAATGTTTTCAAATCTATCTCCATATTAGTTGAGCAATATTTCCAGCAACCATACTCCAGAAAGCAAACTTATAAAATTTCAATGGGTCTCTCTCAATAAGAGGTGTATCATCTCTATAAATTGGCTTTACTTTATCGGAGTTCTCAATATCAAAAATGACTTCTGAGAAGTGTTTGTAACGAATTGTCTTATCTTTAGAGATCATTCTCATTACAACTAAGTTAAGCCACTCTGGAATATTTCTATTGATTTTTGAGAGATCATCAGGTTTTGAGAGAAATGTTGGATTCTGAAAAGGTTCAATCTCTCCATAAGGAAACTTTTTGGTCAGTAGTCTGTATAGTGTTACACCTATTGCAAAAATCTCACTCTGCTCAGATATAGACGAGCCGTTAAATCTTTCAGGAGCTAGATACGATGGTGTCCCAGCTCTTGAGTTGATAGAGAAAATCTCAACAATTGAACCAAAATCAACAACATAAAATTCACCATCTTTTGAGCGAACAATATTCTCCGGTTTTATATCACCATGAAGTAGATTCATTCGTAAAAGATATTGACTTGCAAGAAGAAGCTTTTGGGCAATATCTATTGTCTCATTAATATCTAACTCATTTTTAGCTATATACTCCTCTAAGTTAGCTCCATCAATAGCTTCAATAATATAGTATCGCTTTGTTCGACTAGTCGGAACTATTGCTTTTGGAAAGTATTTACAGTTTAATCTTTTAGCATTCCAAACCTCTTTAATAAAGAGATTTAAGTGTTCGCTTGAATCCACTGCCTCAACCGGTGGAAATTTAATAATATATCTTCTGTTATCTGAGTTTGTTGCTAACCAAGTTCTATGATCTTGAGAGAGGTGTTCAATCAGAGTAAAGCCATCAATCACCATATCTTTTTTTAACTCAATAACAATTTCAAGCTCTTCAGATCGCTTCTTGATAATATCATTTGGTTCTAAAAATTTCATTACAACTGCTGATGTATCATCTGGTAAGTTTTCATGAAGTTCTCGATTAATATATTTAACTAGACCAGTTGCAAAAAGAGGTATCTTTTCTGTTAATATATTTTTATCAATGTAATTATAGACTCCATCACTACTTAAGAGGATATAGTCATCTTGAGCTAGATTATTTTCAAAGAAGTATGGTTCAACCCGCTCAGAGAGTCCCATTGCCTTAGTGAGAATATGGCTTCTGTTTTTCTCTTGGAGAGTGTGGTCAATAGAGAGTTGGAACAGCTCACCACTTCGACTTAGATATACTCGGCTATCTCCAACATTTGCACCATAAAGTCTATTACCCTCTATAACAACAACTGCTAATGTTGTTAAAAACTCAGGTTTATCATAAAGTGCTATGGATTCAGAGTAGAGAATATGGTTAATAGATAAGATAAACTGATGAAGAGCCATTGGAATATCCCAAGCTTCTGGTTTAAGCTCAAAACTCTCAATCAGATAATTGACAACTCTTTGAGAGGCTTTCTGCCCCTCTTTTGCTCCACCTACACCATCACATAAAACTGCAACTGTTAGGTTTTCAAAGATTTTAACATCAAAACTATCTTCGCTAAGGAGTTCCAACCCCTTAGCTAGACCAAAAGCTGATGTTTGAATGTAGTTAGATTTTTCCACCTGCATTAACTCCCCAAGTGGTTCTCCATCTTGTCTTAACAAAGCTTACACCAGAGATAGCGATAAGAACAACTACTGCAAACACAATAAATCCAACCATATATCCATCAGTTGCCTGTTTTGTATATCCAAGCATAGTAGCTAAAGCTGAACCACCAAGACCACCAGCAGCACCAATGATACCTGTCATAATTCCAATATCTTTACCAAATCTCTGTGGTACAAGTTGGAAAACAGCACCATTTGCCATTCCAAGGTTAGCCATAATTAAGAATAGAACAAGAATAGCTAGATAGAAGTTATCAACAAAAAGAGCATTAAATATTGCTAAAACAGCAACAGCACCATAGAAGAAGTAGAGAGATTTAACACCACCTACTCTATCTGCAATATATCCACCAACTGGTCTTAAGACAGCTCCTGCGAAGATACATAATGCACCAAAGTATCCAGCAACAACTTTAACATTCTCTTCATCTAAAACATCAAGTCCAAATGCTTTCATATCAATAGCATACTCATTCATTAGATAGACTTTCATATATCCAGCAAAACCGACAAATCCACCAAAAGATACAGCATAAAACAGGTTGAACCACCAAGTATCTCTATCTTTTAGTAGTCTTCCGTAATCTGATAATTTTTTAGGATTTGGTTTATAAACATCTTCAGGAGCATCTTTTGCCATAAAGAAATATGTAATTAAGATAATGAGTGAGAGTGTTCCACCAACACCAAATACCGCTTGCCAACCCCAAATCTCTGCAATTTTTGGTGCAAAAAGGAAATCGATAACAACACCTATATTTCCGGCTCCGGCAATCCCTAAAACAACACCTTGAAGATGAGGTGGATACCACTGTCCAGCTTGTGGAAGAGCAACAGCAAAACTAGCTCCAGCTAAACCTAAGATGACTCCCATAGCAAGTAAAGCATCATAAGATTGGAAACCAAAAAGATAGGCATAGAATAGACCGGTAACAACAACAGCTTGAGCAACTAATGCAGTCCTTTTTGCTCCAACTCTATCAACCGAAAACCCCAATAAGATTCTTAGTAAAGCTCCGGCAAATATTGGAACAGCAATCATTGTTCCTATTTGACCGGCTGTTAATCCACCTGGAATATCAGCTGTAATTTCCTGAGCGAGTGGTCCAAGCATTAACCACACCATAAATGAAAAGTCAAAATATAGAAAAGATGCCAAGAGTGTTGGCCAGTGTCCTTTTCCTTTTAGTTCTGCTAAAGCCATTGCTGACTCCTTTATTTAAAAATTCCCTGAAATTTTACTTCTTACTTTCTTAAATAAAACTTTATTCACTTATTTTTTTCTTAATTTCACCAGATTACATTTGATAAATATCGATAATATCGAGATATTGAAATGCTTATTTATATTAATTTAAGATATTAATTTTATTAAACAAATCTTAAACAATCAGAAGCTGTGGCGAAATAGACTAAATAGATTAGTAGTAAGTTCTCAAAAGTCTCTTCTGCTTTTAAAGATAGCTCTAGCGACTCTTTTTGTAGTGTCTATTCCTCGTTATAATTACAAAAAAGAGAGTACTGTTTATGAAATTTGAAAAATACCCATTTGAGAAACTGAGAGAGCTTCTTTCAGATATTCAGCCCAATGAAGAGTATGAAGCTATCGATCTAACAATTGGGGAGCCACAATTTCATACACCTCAATTTATACAAGATTCACTTAAGAATAGTTCTGAACTACTACGAAAATACCCTAAAAGTGCTGGAGAGGAGTATCTGAAAAGATCTATGCTAGATTTTATGCAGAGACGATTCTCTATCAATCTAAACTCAAATCAACTTATTCCTACATTTGGAACAAGGGAAGTTCTATTTAATTTTCCTCAATATTTCTTATCAGATAAAGAGAATCCAAAAGTAGCTTTTACAAACCCTTTTTATCAGATTTATGAGGGGGCTGCAATTGCCAGTAAAGCAGAAATTGAGTATATCAACTTGACTCCAGAGAATAGGTTTAAACCTCATCTAGCAGAGTCAAAATTAAAAGATATCGATTTAGTTATATTGAACTTTCCAAACAACCCAACAGGAGGCACTTTAACTCTGGGTGAAATGAAAAAATGGATTGAGTTATCTAAGAAATATGATTTCCTTCTTCTGAATGATGAGTGCTACTCTGAGATATATACTGATGAACCACCTCTATCTCTTCTTGAAGTGGCTACATCGATGGGAATACTTGATTTTAAAAATCTACTTGTAATTAACTCAATCTCTAAAAGGTCTTCAGCACCAGGATTAAGAAGTGGTTTTATAGCAGGAGATAGTTCTATCCTTACTGGATATATGCAGTATCGAACATATTTAGGAACAGCGATTCCACTACCTCTTCAAGTAGCTGCTGCTGAAGCTTGGAATGATGACCTTCATGCTGAAAGAAACAGAGAGATATACCGAGAAAATATGAGACTTGCAAAAGAGATCTTAGAGATTGATGTTAGCAAGGCTACATTCTATCTTTGGCTGGAAGTTGAAGATGATCTCAAGGCAACAGTTGAACTATATGAAGATTTCAATATCAAAGTTATTGCTGGTAGGTTTTTAGGACGGAATGGAATGGGCTCAAACTTTATCAGAGTCGCTTTAGTTGAGTCACCAGAGAAGGTTAAATTGGCTCTTAATAGATTAAAAGAGTATTTAAGGGGTTAGTAAATCGTGATTTTTAAAATAGCCTCTCTACTTTTACTCTCCCCATACTTATGGGGTGAAGTGCCTCAAATACCTGTTGTTGATCTAAGTTTTGGAGTCCCAAAAGAGCCGGAGGATTTAGTAAGTTCTCTTAATGTTCTAGCCCTCTTAACTCTACTCTTTTTAGCTCCATCACTTCTCTTAATTACAACAGTATTTACAAGATTTCTAATTGTTTTTGGACTCTTAAGACAAGCTCTTGGAACTCAGCAGATGCCACCGACACAGGTCCTTGTATCGCTATCTCTTATTATGACAATTTTTATTATGGAGCCTGTTGGTAAAGAGGCTTATAATAAGGGTATCAAACCGTATATGGAGAAACAGATAGGGTATGAAGATGCTTTTGATAGAGTGGCTAAACCTTTTAAAAGATTTATGGTAAAAAACACACGAGAGAAAGATTTAGCTCTATTTATCAGAATGCGAGGTATGGAGAATCCAAAGACAATGGACGACATATCCCTTTCAGTAGTGATTCCAGCTTTTATTATCAGTGAGCTAAAAACAGCTTTTGAGATAGGTTTTCTTCTTTTTCTACCTTTCTTAGTAATAGATATGGTTGTCTCATCAATTCTTATGAGTATGGGTATGATGATGTTACCGCCAGTTATGATAAGTTTGCCATTTAAGATTTTAATATTTGTCATGATTGATGGGTGGAATCTCTTAATTGAGAATCTAGTGAAGAGTGTTAAATAGTCACTCCATTTGATAAAATTGCCAAATTGTAGAAGAAGGACAAGGGGTGCTATTTGCCACACATTTATGTTAAAGATTTTAATAAGAGTGACTTTAAAAACGGAGCAGAGTTTGGAGATGTAAGATTTCATCACTTTGGCAAAAGCTTAAAGAGTGACAAAAACTCTATTCTATTTGTTGAGTTTAGAGATAAGAGATTTTTTTTAGAGTTAAAAGAGAGAGATGAGAGAGTTTTAATTAAGAGTGAAAAGAGTAATCGTCCATCACCAAACTATCCTGTTCATAGAGCGATTGATAGTTTTTCTCAGATGATGAACCTTCACACTCTCTCATCAAATCTTAATCTAAAAGAGTCTCAACACATAGCAAAAGATAGCTATCTGAAAGATATAGATTTTTTTAGAGATATGAAACTTTCTGGTCGAGTTGAGGTTGAGATAGGTTTTGGAAGTGGTCGCCATATCCTCCACCGTGCAGAAGAGAGTCCAGATACAACTTTTATAGGTATAGAGATTCATAAGCCATCGATTGAACAGGCTCTTAAACAGATCGAGATTCGTAGATTGAAAAATCTATATATTCTTGACTTTGATGCTCGTCACTTTCTGGAGATTTTACCCTCAAACTCACTATCTACTATATATGTCCATTTTCCTGTTCCTTGGGACAAGAAACCTCATCGACGAATTATTCAGCCAATATTTTTAAAAGAGGCTAAACGAGTTTTAGAACTCAATGGAGTGCTTGAGCTAAGAACAGATAGTGAAAACTACTTTCAATCAGCCCTCCAGCTATTTACAGATGAACCTCTCTTAAAGATGGAACTCCTGAAAAATATATCTATCGATGTTCAGAGTAAATATGAGAGTCGTTGGCTAAAGATGGAGAAAAATATCTACAACTTTCGTATAACGAACTTAGAAGATTCAGCAGAAAAGAGAGATTTTTATATCTCAACGATTTCAGAAGTTAAAGGAGACTCTCCAGTTAAACTTCTCGGAGAGACAATCTTAAAAGAGAACTGGTTTATAAATTTTAAAGATATATATCAAATTGATAACAGTAGTTATATTTTGTCAATTGTTGCTGGAAGTTATAGCTATCCAGAGAACATATTTCTTTTATTAAATGGAAATAAGATAGAATACTTAATCAAAAAACCTCTGGAACTAGAGGTCAATGTAGAAATTGATAAATATTTGAGAGAGTTGCTTTAAATTATGTATCCACCTGATGAACAGACTGTAATATCCGCAAAAAATGTATCACTAGCCTATATTGAGAATGAGCCTATTATCTATGATGCTACCTTTACTGTAAAAAAAGGGGAGTTCGTATTTATAACAGGACCAAGTGGTAGTGGTAAATCTACACTGCTTAAATCTCTCTATGGAGATATTAAGCCTAGAAGTGGCGAATTAGCTATAACAAATACTGAACTTAACACTATTAATGAAAGTACTCTGATGACTCTTCGCCAACATATCGGTATAGTTTTTCAGGATTACAAATTGATAAAAGAGTGGAATATTGAGAAGAATGTGATGCTTCCACTTCTAATTGCAGGATACTCAAAAAGGGTGTGCGAAGCTCAGGTTGATAAACTTTTAGCTCATGTTGATCTCTACCACCGAAAAGGGAGGTTCCCGATGGAACTGAGTGGGGGTGAGCAACAGAGAGTTGCAATGGCAAGAGCTTTATCTCACAATCCAACTGTTATTCTTGCTGATGAGCCAACAGGTAACCTTGATAAATACTCAAGTGGGGTTATATGGAAACTTCTTGAGGGTGCGAATACACAACTTCAGACAACTATCATTGTTGTTACTCACGACATTCCACCAGCACTAAACTTAGAATATACTCACTACTCTATTCACAACGGCAAACTTGTGAATGAGAAAGATAGATATGGGAAGATGAGATGAATTTAATAGTTAGAGAACATATTTCACTTATTGTAGCTCTCTTTACAATACTTTTTACACTTCAAGTCTACTTCATTATTGAGCGGACAATCAACATATATGAGACAACTCTCAAAAATAACTACTCTATGATTACAGTCTCAAATACAGCTCTAAATATTGATATTGTGAGAGATGAGATAAAAGTTATTGATAAGATGGAACCGATCGATCCTCAAAAAGTTGTTAAGAGACTTCAAGATGAACTTAATAAAGAGGATATCGGTGTTTTAGAGGATAATCTACCTCACTTTTATCGAGTCTTCTTAAAATCATACCCAACCCCAAATGAGCTTTTAAAGATTAAGAAAGAGCTTGAAGCTTTTAATGGGATTACAAGAGTAGAGACATATAGCAAGACTCATGATCAGATCTTTAAACTGCTTATTCTATTTAAAGATATAAGCAATGTATTTCTCTTGGCTATCTTTTTAGTTTCAGCTCTTCTTGTTGTAAAAGAGATGAGAATTTGGCAGTTTGAACATACAGAGAGAATGCATATTATGGCTCTGTTTGGTGCTCCAATATGGATGAGAAGTGCTGTCCTCTTTAAAGTAGCAATTTTAGATGCTTTTGTCTCTTCAATTCTTGTTGTATTGACATTCATCACTCTTGAAGTTAATGGTTGGCTTCATGAACTATTTACAATGATATCGATTGATGTTGATATATTTGAGTTTTTCCAAGATACATTTAAACTCCTCTCAATCTCAATAATTATCTCAATTATTCTTGCACTTGTGACAATTTTAAAGAATAGGGAGAGTTACGGAAAGTAATGCCTCTGAAGCTCCTCACAATATCTTTTCTAATTTTTGCATCGCTCATCTATGCTGGAAAGGTTGATGAGCTTAAGAAGTACAATAAGCGACTTGGAGAGTTTGATCAAAAGCTCTCATCTATATCTGGTGATATTATTAAAGAGCGAGAAGCTATCTCTAAGATTAACAAAGAGCTGAAGAATATAAATTGGGAATTACGACGAGATAAGAAGAAGTATGAACGAGAGAAGAGGAACTTAGAGACTTTAAGTAAAGATTCTGAGGATCTTCTAAATAAACAGCAAGAGTTAAAAGATAGAATTGCAAAGATATCTGCAAGACTTCTATCTCTCTCTATAATGGGAAGTAAAGATGGAAGTGATAGTCTAAACTCTGTTATTCTTGATGAGGTATTTGCGGTACTCAATAGGCAAAACAGAAACGAACTCTCTAAAATGAACAGTGAGCTAACTGGACGAAATAGTAAAATCACCTCTCTTCAAGAGAAGATTCAGAAGCTCTCAAATAGTATCTCTGATGTTGAGAAGAAGAAGAGAGATGTTGAGAAGAAGAAAAAACAGAAGTTAGAACTCTTCAATAAACTGGAAGAGAAAAAGGCTACTTATAAAAAGAGGCTCAAAGATATATCTGCTAAACAGAAGAGAATTAAAGCAGAGATTGAGAAAGCCCAGCAAAATAGTAAAATCAATGCAAAGACTAAAAAGGGGCTGACTGTTAAAGATAATAGTAGCTCATATAAGAGAGAGGCTGTCCGAAAATATCGAGGGAAAAAGACTATTTCACCTCTGGAGAGTTATGAAGTCCTCACACGATTTGGAACATATATTGACCCTATCTATAAATTTAAGATATTTAGCTCATCAGTTGTATTAAAGCCAACACGAGCAAACTCAAATGTTAGAAATATCTTTAATGGAAAAATTACTCTTCTCAAAGAGGACAAAACACTTGGAAAGTTCGTTATGATAGAACACTACAACGGATTCCAGACCATGTATGCCCACCTTGATAAATTTGCACCTTCAATGAAAGTTGGTAAAAAGGTTAAAAAAGGGGTGGTGATAGGTAGAGTCTCTAACAAACTCTATTTTGAGGTTATGGAGAATAGGTTTAGAATAGATCCCCTTGAGGTTATAGAGTAAAATGGATAAATATAAGTTTTCAGAGAGTGCTATTGAGGTCTCAAAAATTGCTAACCTGCCAACAAAATATGGAAATTTTAAGATACAAGCTTTTAAAGAGACACCTCTTCAAAGAGAGCATTTAGCAATATTTACAGATAATTTAGGTGAATTAGATGAGCCAACAATCCGTATTCACTCAGAGTGTCTTACAGGTGATGCTCTTGGAAGTCTTAAGTGTGATTGTGGAGATCAATTAGCTTTTGCACTTGATACAATTCATAGAGATGGTGGTTTAGTTATCTATCTCCGTCAAGAGGGGAGAAACATCGGTCTTCTAAATAAGGTGAATGCTTACAATCTACAAGACGGTGGTCTAAATACAGTTGAGGCAAACCATCAATTAGGATTTGAAGCTGACCAACGAGATTACCATATTGCTGACTATATTTTAAAGTATCTCAATATTAAAAGAGTGAAGATACTGACAAACAACCCTCAAAAGTTATCAACTTTAAAGAGTGTTGATGTTGTTGGTCGAGAACCAATTATAATTGAGGGTAACCCACACAATATAGACTATTTAAATGTAAAAAAAGAGGAGATGGGTCACCTTTTTTAATCCAATGAAGCAGAGGACTCAACTCTGTTTCGACCACCCTCTTTTGCTACATAAAGAGCTTCATCAGCTCGTTTGACAAGGTCTTTAATCTCATCACCAACTCTATATGATGAGACACCAATACTTACAGTTCTATGTTTTACTTGTGTAAATTCAAATCCTGCAACTCGATCTCGAATCTTTTCAGCTACTTTTAAAGCACTATCTAACGATGTCTCTGGACATATAATAATAAACTCTTCACCACCAAAACGACCAACCACATCACTCTTTCTAGTGTTTGTCTTCATTAATCTTGAAAATTCGACTAAGACACTATCACCCGTTTGATGCCCAAAAGTATCATTCACATATTTAAAGTGGTCAATATCCAGCATCATAATAGATAGCTCTTCTCCGTATCGTTTTGCCCTCTCTAGCTCATTCTCAAGAATTGAGTCTATTTTTTGGCGATTAAATAGTTTTGTTAAGAAGTCCTGTTGTGCAAGAGTCTCTATTAGCTTCTTGTCTGTTATATCTTCATAGAATCCGACATAACCTACTTTATTACCATCGCGATCAAACTCTGGCGATATCTTGCTATTGATATAGTATATTGAGCCATCTTTTTTACGATTGACGATCTCTCCACTCCAAGTATTGTTATCAATAATCGTTGCCCACATATCTGCAAATAGAGATTTAGGAGTTTTGCCTGAACGGATAATATTATGATTCTTGTTAATCAGCTCATCTCGTAGATATCCTGTACTTTTCGTAAATGCAGTACTTACATCTTTGATATAACCATTTAAATCTGTTTTTGAATAGCTAATATATTGATCAATCAGTTGAAGTTGAAGTTTAGCATCTTGCAGAGCAAGGTTTAAACGATTTTGAAGAGAGTGAAGAGCGGTATGAGTCTCAACCCTTACAAGAAGCTCCTCACGACTAAAAGGTTTTGAGATAAAGTCAACAGCACCTAACTTCAGTCCATCTATTACGGTCTGGTGGTCTCTTTTTGCTGTAATAAATATAATTGGAATATGGTGGGTGTTTGGAGAGCTTTTAACTCGTTTGGCAACTTCAAAACCGTCCATCTCTGGCATCATAATATCGAGAAGAATCAGATCAACTTTTTCACTCTCTAGGATTCTTAGAGCCTCTGAACCACTTTTCGATATTTTGATACTGAATCGCTCTTTAAGAAGAGATGAGAGAGTTCTAATGTTTAGAGGTTCATCATCTACAACAAGTATTGTCTCCCGACCACTATAAAATAGATGATCTCTATCTGAATAGCTCATCTTTTAAATCTTTCAATAGTTGTACGGCTCGATTGTAGTCAAAATTATCTACACTCTCAACAAACTTTCTAAACCCTACCTCATCAACTCTATTCTCAAGGCAATCTTTTACACTACTCAACTCGCTATCCTCAATTATGTCGGCATGTGCTAACTTCTCTTCTAGTGAGTTGATTATATCGTGACACTCATTTATATCTCTTGAAAGGGTTGGGGCAGAACTCTCTCCATCTTCAATAACTTGTATCTCATCAACTGTTTGATGGAGTAACTCTTTTAAGTTAGACAGCTCAGGCACTCTCTCATCTAACAACATACTCTCAAGAGTTTTAACCTCTTCGTGTAGAGGTATCGCACATATTTGACCACTTAAACCTTTAAGAGTGTGAATAACTTTTTTTGCCTCTGCTAACTCACCATTATCAATTAACTCTTGAATAGTCACATCTATATTCGAATAGCTATCTTTAAAACCGACTAAAAGATCTATAAATAGTTCCTCATCTCCGTCAAGATAATCAACTCCAAGTTCAAAATCAATTATTTTATTTAGAGTCTCTTCTTGGATTTGGTTATTTTCTCCATCTTCAAAACTCTCATCATTGTTATCTTCTCTATCTAACCACTTAGTCAATATATTTTTTAAGTCATCTTTTTTAAATGGTTTGGCCAAATGATCATTCATTCCAACATTAAGTGAGTTTTCAACATCTTCTTTCATAACAGCAGCACTCATTGCAACGATAGGGAGCTTATCAGATGAGAGCTTTTTACGAATAAGTTTTGTAGCTTCAAAACCGTCCATAATAGGCATCTGAATATCCATCAAAACTAGATCATAACTGCTCTTCTCTGCCATCTCCACAGCCTCTTGTCCATTTTGAGCAATATCAACAATAACTCTAAACTTCTCAAGATTCTTTGTTGCAACAAGCTGATTAATCTGATTATCCTCAACAAGAAGTATTCTTTTACCTGCAAAAGTATCATTATCATTGTGATGATGAACTAAACCTATTAACTCGTCAATCTTTAAAAGGGCATTGTAGATACTTGAGCTTGTTGTTGGCTTTGTTAAAATAGTATGGAAAGATAGATGCTCTCTCTCAATCTCTGTTAAGAGTTTATGTTTAGAGTGTGCTGTAACCATAATAATTGTTGGTAACTCCTTTATCTTACCACTACTCTCAAGCCTCTTTAACTCTTTTAGTGTTGAGACACCATCTTTCTCAGGCATTATCCAGTCAAGTATTAGATAATCAAAAGGGATACCCTCATTTGAATGTTCCAGAATCAAGTCAATAGCATCTTCACCATTTTGAGTTGATGAAACTCTCATATGAAACTGTTTTAGATGGTGTTCAAGGATTGATATAGATGTCTGTTGATCATCAACAATTAAGACTCGCTTATCTGTTAAGTGGTGTGTATCTATATCTTCATTTTCAGAATCAACCTCTCTAAATATAGCTGTAAAACTAAACTTACTCCCCTCACCTCTTTTACTCTTAACTCCAATCTCTCCACCAAATAGATTTACAATCTGTTTTGATATTGCTAAACCTAAACCAGTTCCACCGTACTTTCGTGTATGAGAAGAGTCAGCTTGTGAGAATGCACTAAAGAGCTTCTGCTGTTGCTCATCTGTTAAACCAATTCCACTATCTTTTACCTCAAAGAGAAGTTTGACTCTATCGTCAAACCTATCAACAACAGATATGTTTATACAGACTTCACCTTTTGTTGTAAATTTAATAGCATTACCTGTTAAATTATTTATAACTTGAGAGAGACGGAGTTCATCGCCTATTAAATTATTTGGAACATCTTCTGAAACTCTGAAAAATAGCTCAAGCCCTTTCTCTTCAGCCTTATAGCTAAAGAGTGCTGATGTATTTTCGAGAAGGTCATCAACATTAAACTCAATATCCTCTAAATCTAACTTCCCAGCCTCAATTTTTGAGTAGTCTAAAATATCATTTAAGACATTGAGAAGAGCCTTAGATGATGATTTAGCCTTTAGTAGATAGTCTCTTTGAACTGTATTTAGATCTGTTTGAAGAGTTAAATCTGTCAAGCCTATGACACCATTTAGAGGTGTTCGTATCTCGTGAGACATATTTGCAAGAAACTCACTCTTTGAACGACTAGCCCTCTCTGCTGTCTCCCTAGCTTTGACAAGTTCAGCCTCTAACTTTTTTTGAGGTGTGATATCGAAGAACCATCCAAGAACAGCTTTTTCACCATCAAACTCTATATTTGTATAAGATGCCAAAGCCCACTCTGTATTGCTATTCTCTATTTTAAGGTGAACTAGTTTATTTTGAATCTCCTCCCCTTTAGCCAGTGTCTCTACAACTTCCCGATAATCTTCTGGATCGTAGTAGTAACTCTGAGGGTCTTTACCTATAACACTATATGGATCAGCATTAATTAGTGATGCATAACCGCTATTAGCAAATATAACCTCACGACCACCATTTTTAGCTATTCTGACAGCAATTGGGCTGATTTCAAGAAGATATTTTAATCTCTTTTCACTCTCCTCTACTCTATCAAGAAGCTCTCTCTGTTCCGTAATATCAGAGTGTGTTCCTATCATTCTAGTTGGACGACCACTGCTATCTTTTTCAATAGCAATTCCTCGATCTAAAATCCATAAATATGACCCATCTTTTGTAAGAACTCTATGGACATTTGAGTATCTCTCTGTCTCTCCATTTAGGTAACGATTGAGATCGTTATAGACATCATCAATATCATCTGGATGGACTCGCTTAGACCACTCATCAAGAGAGTTCTCTATCTCATTATCTTCAAACCCTAACATCGCTTTCCACTGGTGAGAGAAATATACCTCTGATGTTCTTAAGTTCCAATCCCAAAAACCATCACCTCCGCCCTCAATTGCTACACGAAGTCTCTCTTCACTCTTTTCAAGCTTTGCCTGAAGCTCTTTTGACTCCGAAATATCGGTATGAGTGCCAATAAGTCTTGTTGGTCGCCCATTAACATCTCTTTCAATAGCGACTCCTCTTGAGAATATCCACTTATAGTTTCCACTTTTAGCCCTCATTCTAAACTCGACCATATATTTAGAGCTATGACCACTCATATAACTCTCAAGTTTTTGAAAGATAGCCTCTTTATCATCAGGATGGATTCTATCTGCCCACTCTTCAAACTTATTAACAATTTCAGAGTCTTCATATCCCAACATCGCTTTCCATTGAGGAGAGAAATATACATTGTCAGTCTCAGCATTGTAGTCCCAATAGCCATCTCCATTACCCTCAATAGCTGTTTGAAGAGTTCTTCGTGCTTTCTCTAACTCATTCTCTTTATGTTTTAACTCTGTGATATCTACAATATATCCAAGAAAGTGAGTGATATTACCGCCACTATCTTTAAGAACTCTACTACTATCAAGAATCCACTTTGTCTCTCCCTTATGGGTAATGATTCGATACGGCTTATGAGTAAAGAACTCTTTACCATGGCTAACTGCACTCTCAACCTCTTTTACTACCCTTTCGATATCATCTCTATGAACTGTTGAGCCGTATTGAACTTTACCACTTAAGAACTCATCTGCCCCATATCCAAATATACGATCTACATTATCCGAGACATACTCAACATCCCAATGTTCATTATTCTTCCACTTGAATATAGATACATCACCCATATTAAATAGGGATAGAAGATGCTCTTTATCCCTCTTCTCTTTCTCAACTCTATATAGACTCTCTTGAAGACGATTAGCTAGTTTTGTCTTCTCTTCTGACAGAGACTCCTCTTTTTCAATTCTTCTAAATATAGCAAAAGTCAATAGTGCAAATATGATTAGTGAAGTGATAAATATCATTAACTGATTAATAAATCTGGCTTTCATCTCTGTTTCAGTAGCACGAAGATGTCTCTCACTCACTTGAAGAATAAGATATAGACTATTCTCTAAACCTAAATTCAGCTCTTTTGAAACAAAACTCTCTGTTCGATATATACTGTTTGTAAAAATATTATGACTATAATCTGGTAGTATAGAATCCAGTGTTTGACTACTGCTGTTATAACGACTCCAACTCAATTCATCGATATAGTGTTTTAGAATATGTCCATCTTTATCAACTAGGAGAGACTTATATAGAGGAGCATTGAATAACTCTTCAAGAATATTGGTAGCTGAATAGTTGAGTATTAAAATACCATTAAAATCATTATCTTTTCCAATTGGTAGAATAGCTCTAATTGTTGGATTAAAAGGCTTTTCAACCCTATTAAACTCAATATTTAAGTCTAGTGCTGATAGCCAAACTCTGTTCAGCTCTTTTATTTTTGAAATCTCAAAATAGTTACGATTAGATTTATCCTGCAACTCACCTTTAGGATATATTTTAACTATATTCTCTTGTTTAGAGATTCTGAACTGCTCTTGTCCATCGATATCTATAAATCGTATC
>JAMJTX010000057.1 GCA_024281215.1 Candidatus Thiovulum karukerense
GTAATAGATAGACAGATATATGTTAATAATGGAGAGACTATTTTAGTTACAACTCTTGTCTCTCCTCCTCGAGAAGAGAATGAATCTATCTCTGCTCGAGCTATATCTGGAGGAGATGTTATTATCGTAGGCAATACATCAATAGATAGCAACCGAACCACATCATCTGCAATCTTTTTTCAGACAGAGATTAGGGGTAACTGTCGTGGAAGTGGAGAGATTCAGTTTGCTCTTAATAACAGTTCAGAAGTGCTACGACTCAATGTTGATATTAATCAAACAGGATTCTATCTTCAAGATTTAAAAGTTGAGAATGCTAAAGAGTCTGGCATTGATGAGCTTGTACTAAACTCTCAAATGGTTGATGATTTTGTCACCTTTAGAATGTTATACCCAAATATTCAGAATCCAGCCCCTTTTGAAGTTGAAGATGAATATAAACAGAACTATATCTATATTTATAATGATGGGAATGGCTCAACACAACACTACTCTAATGGTGAAACACCTTTGGCATATATGAAAATATCCCCAGATTTAGTTGGTGAAGAGTATATATTTGAGTATAGAAGGTATAATGAAGATTATCTATCTTGTTTAACTGGTGTTTTTCCAAGTGTTGATTTAATTGATTTAACAGCAACTGAGCAGACTACTCAATTAGAGGAGGAAGCTCCTCCAGAATCACCAACTAGTGAATAGAGGAGAAGAAACTTTCTGTTCAAATGAGCAGAAAGTTATTGAAAATTTTAGTGACCTTTTGCCACAACTTTAATAATTTTTAAGTTATAAGCAGCAAATTTCACAATCTGCCAAAGAACACAAGTTCTTGTGAATTTAGCAAAAGGACCTGGTTGCATCCAAGCTTCAGCTAATTGAGTATAAGGAGTATATTTAACTTTCATTGAAATCCTTTCTAAAAATTTTTCAAAATTGGGGAGTGGTTAAACCACTCGGACTATTAATCTGGGATTAACCACCAACCAAATTTACCTTTCATTTTATAGATGAATAGGTGGTGAAGTAGAGCTTTTAACCAGTGTCCAGCAAGACCTTGATCTCCAAATGTTGCATCCATATCTCGACCATACTCAAATCTCTCATAGTCAGGAACAACTGGGAACATAGCGATAACTGCTGCACTACCTTTTGTCATTGATTTACCCATTGAAGCAACACAAGCTGCACCAAAGTTAGCCATTGACGCTGTATGAACAGGTTTATCAGCTTTTCCGTTAATAATGTCAGCAACACTTAGAGCAACAACATGTCCAATGATACCTGCTGCCATACCTGTTCTTGGAGGAGAAGCAACAATAGGAGTACCATCTGGAGCAGCAGCTGGTTTAGAGATTGGGTGCGGAGGAGCAAATGAGATACCAGCTGCATAGATATTTCCATAAGTCTGGTTTTGGTAAGTCTCTGGCCAATCTTCTTTCTTCCAGTTGTCAAAACCTTTTGCAGCTGAAGTGTAGTCTGCATCAACTTTTAACATACCGTTTGGAGCACAAAGTTCGCCTGTAATATCATTACCATCTTTGTTGATGTATTTAATTGGAACACCAGCAAATGCAGGGATTAACATAGCGAAGTCAAACTCTTCAACTTGATCCTCAGCAGAGTCAATAGTGATGTAGTGAGCTTTACCCTCTTCTACTTTTGTCACATGAGCTCCAGTAATCCAACCGAACCCTTTCTCCATAAATGAAGCTTCAGCAAAGATTTTTCCAGATACAGTGTATCCACCTTTACCGATAACCATTCCACCAACACCAAAGTCACCAAGAGCTTGTTCGTTAGATAACCAAGTGATTTTAGCTCTATCTAAAAGACCTCTCTCTTCAAGATCGAATGCGATATTGTGAATATACTCAAATGCTGCACCTTGACAAGTCGCCATACCGTGACCTGTACCAATAAGCATCTTAACCTCTTCACCTCTCTCCATTCTCTCAACCATTTTGAGATACTCTTCACCAGCCTCTGCTGCATGGTTAGGAGTACAGATAGATACAGTGTGTCCGTGATCTGGTCCAAGACCCTCTGTTGCTGCATAGTTTAGCTTAGGTCCAGTTGCATTGATTAGGTAATCATACTCAACTTTCTCTTCACCACCTTCAAGAAGATCAACCATAACATAGTTATCATCTGGATGAACAGCCCGTGCAAGACCATTTACATACCCAATTCCCATTCTCTTATAAACAGGAGCTAGTTCAAATTGAGTCTCAGAAACATCCATTCTTCCAACTCCAACCCAAACCCAAGATGGAACATATCCAAACTTTTTGTTAGGAGTAACGACAACAACTTCGTGATCTTTACCTAAACTTTTTCGTAAGTTTAAGGCAGCAGTCTGACCTGCAAAACCCGAGCCTAAAACAACTACTTTTGCCATTTAAACTACCTTCATAAATTGAAATTATTTTTGTAATAACTTTAACTGAATCATAAGCTACTAAATTAATGTAACTTTCTAAGTCTATTCGCTTTGGACTTAATTGTCAATTAAAATCAATTAAAAAAATTTATATATTTTTAAAAAGTTACATTTTAAGCGATAATTCTAGCAAAAAATAGGAAATCATTCATGATACAAGTTATTATTTTAGGGGTTATAGCAATTATTACACTATATTCTCTCTCAAAACTAAATAGAGTAAGTGAGAAAAACTTAAAGATATTCTCAGCAATCTCTCTTCTCTTAACAGTGCTATTTGTATATATAGAGCTAGATAACGATAACTATCGAGAGAGAGTGCAAAAATTGACTCTACAATATACCCAAGATCAAAATATTAGTTGTGGAGAACATACTGTCAATCAAACACACTATAATATGGCTTCAAATAGCTTTATTGCTAAGCAGAGTTCTAAAGACAGGGGAGTTATTATCCCTTTTAAAGAGTGTAAAACTGATTAATATTTTGATTCACAAGTAAATATTTGTCAAGAATGCGATGAGATCTTAAATATCTATAAGCATTCTTTAAATTACGACCACAATACCATTTACTATCTCAATATCTCCATCTAATTCTCGCTCAAAGAGTCTATCCCCGAATCTCTGGAAAGCATCTTCATATGTTGGGTTTGTTAGGCAAAACTCTATAATTTCATCACTACTTTTCTGTTCTTCTACTGAATTAAGATCAAACCTCTCTTTCACACTCCCGATAAACTCATCAAGATTGTAGATAGCTTTTGCATAACCTTTAGAGAGATAGAGATTTGTTGCTAAAGAGTCATTGATCCGATGAGGTAGAACATATATCTCTTTTCCGAGCCTTCTTGCCATATCCATAGTATAAGATGAACCACTATTTATATCAGCCTCAGCAACAACTACTATTTCAGATAGTCCAACTATTAATCTGTTACGATGAATAAACCGTTTTGAATGGGCAGGAACACCTCTTTCACTCTCTGATAGAAGAAGAGAGCTCTTTGACATTTCAACAATAGTTTCACTATTTGTCTTTGGGTAAATATAATCAAGGGAGTTTGCCATAATAGATATTGTCTTCGGAAATGCTCCACGATGGGCAGTTATATCCGTTCCTAAAGCTCCTCCACTGACAACCGCTACTCCAATTTTAGAGAGCATATTTGCAAGTTGATATGTTGTTTGACGACTATATTGATTTGGTCTCCGAGTCCCGATAATAGCAACTTTTGGAAGAGTTAATAGCCCTAAGTCACCTTGGTAAAAAAGCTCTTTTGGTGGATTTTTTAGAGATTTTAATGATTCTGGAATCTCTTGGACTCTATAAATATCTTCCATTAGATTATCAGCATCGCATCACCGTAGGAGAAGAAGCGATATCTCTCTCTAATGGCTTCACTATATATTCTCTTCATCTCATCAATTCCAACAAACGATGAGACAAGCATTAGAAGAGTGGATTTTGGAAGATGAAAGTTTGTAAGAAGGTGATTTACCCTCTTTGGAAGGTTGTTTGGATGAAGAAATAGATCCGCATCGCCCTCTCTCTCCCCACTTCTAATATAATATTCAACTGTTCTCGTAACTGTTGTTCCAACTGCCAAAATATTTTGCTTAGAATCGATAATATCTTTTGCTCTATCGGAAATCTGGAATATCTCACGGTGAAGATTGTGTTCTCGGATATCATCAACATCTACTGGCTTAAAAGTTCCTGCTCCAACATGAAGAGTTAGATATGCTGTTTGAAATCTATTTTCAATCTCTCTTAACATCTCTTCAGAGAAGTGGAGAGATGCAGTTGGAGATGCAACAGCTCCCATCTCTTTTGCAAAAACAGTCTGATAGTCACTCTCATCACTCTGATTATCTGGTCGATCGATATATGGAGGAAGAGGTATATGTCCAATCTCCTCAATCAACTCTACAAGTTGTGAAAACTCTAGCTTTATACCATCTCTATAAAACTCACCAATTCGACTACCATCTTCGAGAAGTTGGATAACAGTCAGAGTCATTTCATTACCGATCATAATCTCTGTACCAACCTTTACTCTTCCCTTAATGAAGATAGAGATAGAGTACTCTCCAACAGGTCTATTAATCAGAACCTCAACAGCTCCACCACTAGACTTTTTACCAAATACTCGAGCTTTGATAACTTTTGTATTGTTAAAGAGAATAGATATATCTTTTGGAAGATAGTGGAGAACATTTCCAAATGTTGTATGGATAATTGACCTATTGCCTCTATTATAGACTAAAAGCTTTGCACTCTCTTTTGGATAGAGAGGCTCTTTTGCTATTAGCTCTTCCGGTAGAGTATAGTCATAGCTATCTACTAGATAGTCTCTATCTGTAACTTGCATTAACTATTTGAAATCTCTCGCACAATTCTCTCAACCTCAAGTTGAAGATTTTTCAGTGAGCCACTATTATCAATAAGATAAGTAGCTTTATCTCGCTTCTCCTCAATATCGAGCTGAGAATCTACTCTACGAATAGCCTCATCTCTATCAAAACGATCCCTCTCCATCACTCTCTCTATCTGCATATCACGGGGAGCATATACAACAATAACTTTCTCAATCGGATAGACATTTCTCTCGAAAAAGAGAGGAATATCTATTAAATATGGAAATTGAAATCGATCATATCTTTCACTCTCCTCCTCTATCTTTTTAAAGATAAGGGGGTGGATAAAACTCTCCAACTTTCTCTTTGCATCTTTATCTTTAAAGATAAGTTTTCCTAGTTTCTTCTTATCGACACAACCATCATCAATATACTCGCTACCAAATAGCTCAACAATCTTCTCTGTTGAACTCTTTAAGATGTTATGAGCAACCATATCAGCATCAATGATTCTAAATCCACCAAGGCGAAAAAGAGATGATGAGGTACTTTTACCTGTCCCAATTCCACCCGTTAAAGCAATTGCATATTTAAATGCCATCAGTTTTTTACAAACTCCCTAATCTCTTGTTTAATATAGTTTGGCATAACAAAAGATGCTGTATGAGTATCACTATTGTAGTAGTTACAACCATCTAAGAAATCGCTTCTTTGAAGATTGATATCAGCTGTTGGGTGATAAAACTTTGAAGCTAGAATTAGAAGATCTGATGGCTCTGTTAAACTATTTACAAGATATGGCATTGCAATTTTAAACTCACTTGCAACACTATTAAGTCGTTCTAAATCCCCTCGTAGAGAGATTACTCCATCAGCTTTTAAGACTCTTGCAGTATGTGCATATAGTGCTTTACTATCCTCTAATAGACCATCTATGACAATAACATCAAAACTATTATCGTTACTATTCTGAATAGTAGTAAGTCCATTAGCTATATCTATATAC
>JAMJTX010000058.1 GCA_024281215.1 Candidatus Thiovulum karukerense
CTCTCTAGTGCAACAACTCCACCTCGAACAATTTCGATAGGGTTAAATCGTTGAACAGCTTTAATAAAGAAAGCTACCCTTTTTGGATCATCAGCGACCATTGGGGATAATTGAGTCTTCACCAACATTGACAATCTTTCCATTGTCGTTACACTGTAACCGATTTCACCAAAACCTTCAACTTTTCTAGAACTTCACTCCGCCACTTAATCTGTTTAACTGGAGTTCCATCAGAGTGTTTTTTATTTGTATCCAGCATTTCGGCAAACTCTTCACCTTTTTCAGTTAAATGCCAAACTTTCTCTATCCTCTTCTGGAAACCTAAATCTTGGAGAAGAAGATTAACTTCCATTGCCGATTTTTCGATAATTTGACCAATTTGAGTTGGAGTCAAAACCTGACTTTTGGAGTCGGCAACAAGATGTTTTTCGTCCAGAATCTCAAGAGGTGAATTTCCTGTAATTTTGCGAACACCCTTATCAGCTGAAAGAAAAGCTTGATTTCCAGAAAACCCAAAAAGATTAGCGAGTTTAATAAGCTTCTCAGAAGCCTCTAAAAGATAGTCTAAATCTATCTTTTCAGACTTCTCAAAATATCGCTTCTCAATTTCAATGAAATAGTTACGAACCTCTTTCCCTTTTACCGTTCCCGACATTAAAGCAATATGTTTTGCTGTATCGATAGTGACGATATATTCGGTAGATGGACGACCTCCAGATAGGTTTTCACCTTTTTGGGTGAAAACTATATAGTCGATGTTTTCGTCAAACATTCCTCTTTTAACTTGGGCTTTTACCCAGCTTGTAAAATCCTTTTTAATCTCTAAGGCTCTATGCAAATCTCTTGCCGAAACTGAATTTATAGAGTTATCCCCTATCTTCTGTTTTGAAACTTTAATAATTTCATTCATTAAATCAACGGTGTAAAAAATTAAGATAAATATTTTTTGAAGAGTCTCAAGAAAGTTACCAAGTTTCGAGATCGAACTCTTCCAATTTACCTCGGTAAGACTTCTCAAAGGAGAAGCCTTGAGTTCGATCAAAGGCACTTGGTAAGCCTTACCGAGATAAACTATTTTAGGATTTTATCAGAAAAGATATAATTTCTCAAAAAGGGAGTTTATGAATCATATTCAACAAGCTGGTGAAATTGGTAGAAGTGCAGGTTATCGCTATGAAGATATTATTGTTAATGAAATTAATAATAATCCTTATGGAATAATAGCTCACAATATCATTCACACAATACTTAACAATGAGCTATATCTATATCTACAAGGAAATTTTAATGTATATGCTGAAAAAGTGCCATCTCGAGTTGTTGATAGATTTGACTTTGAAAAGAAAACAAGCCCAAAAGCTGACATAAGAATAAATTTTAAAAATCAAACAGCCCATTACCGTTTTGGTATTTCTATTAAGTCAAGTAGTGCCAATATTCAAGTTCAAATTACAAATGTAGATAATTTTAAAAGAGCTTGTGAACTTAAAGGGTTAAATTTATCAGAAAATATATATATTGGATTATCAAAATTTTGTGGATTTGGACAATATAAGCTAAACGAAGAAGAACAAGAGAACTTAATTCAAGGGGACAGAAATAGGTGGTTAATTTCTGAGCTTTCTAAAAATGAACAGATGGAAATTGAAGAATTCTTTAACACAAATCAGAAAGAGATTACAGAAATTGTTTTAAAGGAGGGAACAGCTTTAGAAGAGTATTTTGCAGATTATTATCTTGTGAATAATTCAGAGTATTCTAAGACTGGACAAATTGATTTCTGTATAAAACCAATGTCAGAAGTAATAGATAAATCGATAGAGAAAGGTGGATATAAAACAACCCCTAAAGGTAGTTTCCATATCGGTTCAATTACCGTACAGATGAAAGGTAGTGGAAAAGGAGAAGCCTACCACGGGCTTCAATTTAATAAAAGTGGCTGTTAAAGAGGTAAATTTTCAGCAACTTTCTTAAAAAATAGTGGTGGAACTGCTTCACCAATAACTTCTCTGACAAGATTATCACTTGCCCATTTTGGAATATTCCAATCTGTTGGAAGAGTTGTTAATAATAGAAGTTCTAAAATGGTTAAAACTCTTGCATCAGAGTAAGTGCCATCAGGATTTAGTCTGCCACAATGCACATTATTTTGAGAAGATATAGCTCCATTTGACATTGTTATAGTTGGGGCAGGTCTATCCCAATCTATTCTTTTATAAGTAGTTGAAAACCCTTTTATTCGTCGCCCATCTTTTTGAGGGAAATAAACAGGATTATCAAATGCTGATTTTCCTGTTGGTGTATGCTTTAGCCAAGTAATATGGTTTTGATTATGAATTTTTGCATAGTGTAACTCTATATTTGATTTTTCACCACTCTCTAAACTTGGTAGGTGTCCGATAGTTTCACGAACTGAAATATGTCTCTCTTTTTTTGGAAATTCCCATCTCTCTTTTTTCGAGATTAAAGAGATACTTCTTTTTCTATGCTGTGGAACACCGTAATCAGCAAAATCAACATTTTGAGAATTTATAGTATATTCTTGTAATTCTCTTTTCAGATAATCTTTAATTTTGATATTTTCTCCATTAACAATAATATAGGTTTCTGGCATTCGAGGGACATTTTCTATAATAATATAGTCTGGTTTTAATTTATGAATTGCTTTTACAACTTGAATAATTAGCCTATTTCTTGGATCGTCTTCTCTCATCTTTCCAGCAACCGACATTCCTTGACAAGGTGGAGTAGCTAATAAGAAGTTAACTCTTTTTTGTTTAGCGCTATTAATAACATTATCAAAAATCTCTCCGTCTGTAATATCACCTTGAATCATAATTGATTCTTGATATAAGTGTCGATAAAAATCTGCTCTTTTTTCAATTAATTCATTAGCAACAACAATATCTACATCTACATCTTTTAAAAATGTTTCTCCAATGCCTACATTTGCAAATAGAGATAAACCTCTTAGCTTCATAGTAAATCCTTGTTTATTGAAAGCATATCCGAATATCGGATAAAAATCAAGAAGATCTGAATATCGGATATAATATAAAAAAAGATTTGATAAAAAATGAAAGATATTGAAATTAAAGAGATGTTTAAGATACCTAATTCAACTCTTTACGATTGGAAAAAAAGAGATGATTATAGAAAAAAGATTTTAGATTTTTTGAAGAAGTTAGATAAAGATGATCTTCTTAAACTTTACACTAATAACCAAGAATTGAAACAGTGAAAGTTAGGAGGATGAACTCCTCCAACTTTCACTATCTCTCTAGTGCAACAACTCCACCTCGAACAATTTCGATAGGGTTAAATCGTTGAACAGCTTTAATAAAGAAAGCTACTCTTTTTGGGTCATCGGCAACCATTGCGATAATTGAGCCTTCGCCAACATTGACAATCTTTCCATTGTAAGCTCGGCAGAGAGCATCAAAATCACTTAAGCTCTCCTCAATAGGAACTTTAATAATTGCCATCTCTTTCTCAACAAAATCTTCCCGCTCAACAACTTTAAGAACAGGGATAAGTTTGTTTAACTGCTTCTCAATCTGATCAACAGTCTTCTGATTTCCATAGGTCTCAATCGTAAGTCGTGAAAGCTCCTCATTTGGAATAGGGGCAACTGTCAATGACTCAATATTGTAGCCTCGACCTGCAAAGAGTCCAGAGATTCTTGACAGGGCACTTGACTCATTCTGAACTGTAACAGAGATTATATGTCTTCTTTCAATATCCATTTTTGCCTCCTATTTCAACATCATATTGTAGAGTGAGCCACCAGCAGGAACCATCGGCATAACATTCTCTCGTCTATCAACTGCAACTTCAATAATCGCTACAATATTCTTCTCAACAGCATCTCGGATAGCCTCTTCAAACTCCTCGATTGTTGCTACACGATAACCGATTCCACCAAAACTCTCAGCAACTTTTATAAAGTCTGGCTGAACTGAAAGGTCTGTCTCAGATAGTCTATCTTCATAAAAGAGAGTCTGCCACTGTCGAACCATTCCAAGATAGTTGTTATTAAGAATAACATTGATAACGGGAATCTTATACTCAACAGCTGTCATCAACTCCTGAATATTCATTAAGATTGAACCATCGCCAGTAACATTTATAGATACTCGATTTGGATCGGCAACTTTTACACCAATTGCACCTGGGAATCCGTAACCCATTGTTCCAAGTCCGCCACTTGTATTAAACTGTCGTCCCCGTGTAAATGGGTAGAATTGAGCAGTCCACATCTGATGCTGACCAACATCAGTTGTAATATTGGCATTGTCACCCAACATCTCACCAATCTTCTCGATAACCTGTTGAGGTTTTAGAATATCCTCTTTTTTCTCGTAACTTAATGGGTGAAGTTTATCGTTGTTGTTGATAGTCTCTCGCCAATCAGCAAACTTCTCTGAGTCAATATCAGTTAAAAGAGGTAACATATCCGACAGAACAAAGTTAAGGTCTCCAATAATTGGGTAATCAACATCAACAAGTTTATCAATTGAGCTTGGGTCAATATCGATATGGATAACTTTTGCATCTTTTGCAAACTCAGATAGTTTTCCAGTAACACGATCGTCAAATCTAGCACCGAGTGAGATAACTAAATCAGTTTCACTCATAGCGATATTTGCTGCATAACTTCCGTGCATACCTAACATAGATATTAGGAGTGGATTATCAGCTCCCATAACACCTCTTGCCATAAGTGTCTCAACAGCAGGGATTCCAGTCTGTTCAGCTATCTTTCGTACAAGTCCAGATGAGTTTGATTTAACAACACCACCACCTAAATATAGTAGAGGTTGCTCACTCGCTTTAATAGCTTCAACTGCCGTTTTTATAGCCTCAATATCACCTCTATTCTCTGGTCGATAAGTTGGAATATCAACATAATCAGGATACTCGAAATCTTCAATCTGTGCTGTTACATCTTTTGGAATATCGATATGAACAGGTCCTGGTCTTCCAGTTCGTGCAATATGAAAAGCCTCTTTAAATATCTCTGGAAGCTGTTTTGCATCTGTTACAAGATAGTTGTGTTTTGTACAAGCTCGACTTATTCCAACAGCATCAATCTCTTGAAAAGCATCTGTTCCGATAAGAGACATTGGAACTTGACCAGAGATAACAACCATCGGTGTAGAGTCCATATAGGCATTTGCAAGACCTGTAACGGCATTTGTAAAACCTGGACCACTTGTTACAATTGCTACACCAACTTCACCACTATTTTTTGCAAAACCCTCTGCTGCATGAACTGAAGCCTGTTCGTGTCTATTTAAAACATGTTGAATATCGCTCTGTTTATAGAGTTCATCATAAACATTCATGATAGCTCCACCTGGATAACCGAATACAGTCTTAACACCCTCTTTCTTTAGGGACTCGATAACCATTCTAGCACCACTAATCTTCATGCGAACCTCCTTTGTATTCTATTTATTATCTTCTTTGGTTTAAAGTAGTTGTGGAATTATAGTCAAATCGGCTTAGTGGATAATTTTTATAAACTAGTAATTTTTACTATTAAAAGAGAAGATGAGTTTATACCTCATTAGCTCTGTTGCAACACCTCACCTATTTTAAGAGCTTTATATCTGATTTGATGCTCCATTGCCTCGTTTTCAAAAAGTTCAATTGGTTCAGAGAGAGGTTCATCGCTCAGCTTAAAAGTTCCATAATGCATAGGAATTGTTTAGCAACTGCGCCGTAAACCCTCGCCATTCATGCATAGCTTTCTACACATCTAAAAGTTAAAGCCAGTTAAATAATATAACTGGCTT
>JAMJTX010000059.1 GCA_024281215.1 Candidatus Thiovulum karukerense
GAAGTGCCGTCTAAGCCTTGATAATATCTGGACAATAGTCTGGAGTTTCTAGGAAGCCTCGCCGTTTACGGCGGGGTACTTCACTCAGTCCCCAATTTTTAATTGGCTCGTAGCATAGCCTCCAACTCATCAGTTGTTTTAAACATTCTATTCCAACGAACTGTTAAGTTTTCATCAATTGAGAAGTAGATCATCCAAGGAGTTCCCTCGATATTTTCATAAGGAACACTACCCCAAAATCGACTATCATTAGAGTGATCTCGATTGTCACCCATCATAAAGTAGTTATCCTCTTTTACTCTCTGTGGAGGCATATTGAATAGAGGCTGAATAGCATGGTGACCATTATTGATAATAGTCTCATCATGCCAAATACCCTTATGCTCTTCCATATATGGATTTTTTACCCAAAGAGTTCCCCGAAGCGACACGATACTCTCTTCTGGATAGTTTGCTCGAATAAATGGATCACCCTCGTGAGGTCTGAGATATAGATCTTTGTCAATTTGCATAACCATATCTCCCTCAACAGCAACACATCTCTTAACAAAATGGACACTCTCTTGACCCGGTTTTCGGAACACAACTATATCTCCCCTCTCCGGTCTATCACCATCAACTAATTTTAGTCCAACTCCAGGGATAAGCGGAATCTCAAGCCAAGGGATATGAGGTGTTGGAATTCCATACGAGAATTTCTTTACAAAGAGATAGTCATGAACAAGAAGAGTTCGAATCATTGAACCACTTGGAATAACAAATGATTGGGCAATAAAGAAGATTGTAAATAGAACAATAACGAATGCACCTGTCCAAGTAGTAGAGAAGTGATAAAGTTTAGCTAAACGACCTCTAAAGCCACCTGCTTCTGGAGGAGTTCCTGTCTCGATATTGTCAGGTTGTAGATTTTCATTTTCCATTCTACACCTTCTGTTTTGCTGATTTTACTGTGTTCTCAAGAAGCATAGCTATTGTCATTGGTCCAACTCCACCTGGAACTGGTGTGATATAACTAGCCTTTTTTGAGACCTCATCAAAATCGACATCACCAACAATTTTTCCATCTTCTCTCTTATTAATTCCAACATCTAAAATTACCGCACCATCTTTAACCATATCAGCTGTGATGAGGTTCTCTTTCCCGACAGCAACAACTAAGATATCAGCTTTCAGGGTATGCTCTTTTAAGTTATCGGTATAGATATGACAGATATCAACCGTAGCATTTAGATTTAAAAGAAGAGCAGCAATAGGTTTTCCAACAATATTACTAGCCCCAACAACAACTGCATTTTTTCCTCTTAAATCATCTAAGTTATATTTTTCAAGAAGTCTAACCATTCCAAGAGGTGTGCAAGGTGCAAATCCATCTAACCCTGTCACAATTTTTCCAACATTCTCTGGGTGGAATCCATCAACATCTTTTGCAGGATCAATAAGTGATAAGATTTTATCTGTATTAATATGTTTTGGAAGTGGAAGTTGTACCAGAATCCCATCAATTCGACTATCACTATTTAACTTCTCAATCTCTTCAATTAACTTATCTTCAGATATATTTTCATCAAATTGAAGTGAGTACGAGTCAATACCAACATAATCACAAGCTCTCTTTTTCATTGATACATATAGATGACTTGCTGGGTCTTCTCCAACTAAAACAACAGCTAAACCAACAGTTATATCTCTATTATTTAAATCATCAACCTTATTTTTCAGTCTATCTTTAATCTCATTTGCTAAGCTTTTTCCATCAAGTAAAACCATCAAATCCCCATTCTAAAAACTTTCTATTATGATAACAGAAAAATAGGGAGTGAGTGAAGTACCCCGCCGTGAACGGCGAGGCTTCCTAGACTGAACCTGCCCATGGGAAAAGATTTGGTTTTCATCAGCTATCCCGCGAGGGGATTTTACAGCATTTGATAGCCAACTCATTCCCCACAGGTCTCACATGTTCATATATTCTAGGCGTTGATTTCCGTGCTTCCCACGGTATCTTGCCTGTAATTATACAGAAAATTTGTGCCTTATATCCCCGCCATGAATGGCGAGGATTTACGGCACAGTTGCTAAAAAAGTTGTTTCAGTTATAATTATCTCTAAATCAATTAATCTAGCGAGGAAGTTTGATGAGGGTTTTTCTTCTTCTATTCTTTATAGTATTTAATCTTTTCAGTTATATAATTATTGAGCATCAGCCATTAACACACTTTATTCCAGACTATCGTATAAAATTTAGTGCAAATATGAAAGAGTATTACCACAATTTTGAGTCTGCACAACTCCATTTTAAATCTAAATCAGTTAGTGAGGGTGGATTCTATACAGTGGATATGAGTTGTAATAGCGATAATTTTTGTGAAGCAGTTATTCCAGCTCCTATGCAATCTACTCGCGAAATAGAGTATTTTATTGAGGCTAGAGATAGAATAGGAGATATATATAAAACTCAAAATTTCTCTATGCCACAGGTTGAATTACCGGCTTGGCAGATATATGATACTGACCCAATTACTCTAAAGTCATCAAATAGTGTAACAAAAGATGTCTCATTGAAAGGCTTTAGTGAGCAAGTGGCTATTAGCTATATAACTGATAGAGGAGAAAATAGCCATAAGATTAACTCTAAGTTTATTCCATCACAAGAGGTTGAGCTACCAAAACCAGATGAGCAGAAGATTGAGCTAAGCCAGATAAAAAGTGCAGTTGATGATGTTGTAGATTTAACAGGAGTCTGGTCAATTAGACGAACTCTCTCAACTTGTCGTTCAGGTCTATACTCTCATAAAGTTATTAAAATATCATCATTTGGTGGAAAAGTAACGGATAGCATCACATATAAGAGTGGAACAAAGTTCTTCTACTCAAATAATGAGGGGTTTGTTTGTCAATTAGTTGATGATGCAGATAGTGGAGCTCTTGTTGGTGAGGATAGTGTCTATACATATAAATCATTTTTTGAGACACTAAAACGAAGTCTTGGAAAAGATGAGTTTGTAAAACTACTTGAGTTTAGTAAAGATAAGATAGTTTTTGAACTACATTTTCCAGATAGAATTTTAACAACAATATATAAGAGAGAAGCTGATTCCCTCTATTTTTAAGATAGATGATCAAAAAGAGTTATCTATTTTTTAACCTCTTCTTAATATGTCTACTTGGAAAGGTTGTGCATGAATCTCCTCCATACTTTATGCCAAACCACCCAATTGTCTTAGAGGTCTCTTTTACAGAGGGAGAACGAGTACAAGGGGCAAAAATCTATCATCGTATTGATGGGCATTTAGGTTTTCAGACAACATCTATGGAGTGTAATGATGAGAGGTGTAGAACTATTTTGCCACCTTTTAATAAAAATATCAGTAGGTTTTTATACCGTTTAAAAGTTAATTTCTGCTCTGGTAAAGAGCTGGAGAGTAGAGATATAGAGGTTACTCAAATACCTATTCCAGAGTGGCAAACTGGTCTCAATAATCTCCAAAACTTTATTACTGTGCATAGTTCCAATAGTCAATTAAATGGATTTATATCACACGGTGTTGTCTTTGAAAATCGAAGAGAGTCTCCAAATTTACAAACAAAATATACAGATGAGGTTATTAGAATTGAAGAGAGAGAGGATAGTGAAAAGATAGAGATAGAAAATCAGGAGATAGAGGTTAGCTGGTGGGACTCTCTGTTTGGAGACGATGACGAGAGTTTAGATATTGAAGAGAGAGATGTAGAGACTACAAAAGAGACTCTTCAGGGTAACTTTAAGGAGGTCTTCACTCCTTAATGGTTGATATGCAATAATGGAATAGCAATTTCTTAAAGAGTAACGGTTTTTTCTCTATTTTTGCTATTATTTTTAAAGAGATAAAAAATAGATAGGAGAGTTTGTATATGTTCTTAAAAGGTAAAAAGGGATTAATAATAGGTTTAGCGAATAAGCACTCTATTGCTTACGGTATTGCAAAAGTTGCAAGTGAGAATGGAGCAGAGCTTGGATTTACATATCTCAATGATTCACTAAAAAAGAGAGTTGAACCTATTGCTAATGAACTTGGAAGTAGTGTTGTCATTCCTCTTGATGTAACAAATAGCGAAGATATGGATAGTTTAAAAGATAGAGTTGAGAGTGAGATGGGAAAAATAGATTTTATTGTCCATTCAATAGCTTTTGCTCCAAAAAGAGCTTTGTCTGGAAGTACCGTTGATACTCTTCAAGAGGATTTTTTAACAGCTATGGATGTATCAGTATATAGTCTTATCGGTATTACTCAAAAGCTTCTTCCTATTATGAATGAGAATGGATCTATTTTAACTCTAAGCTATTTTGGTGCTGAGAAGTTTGTTCCAAAATATAATGTAATGGGAATTGCAAAAGCAGCTCTTGAGGCGACAGTAAGATATATGGCTGTTGATTTAGGAGATAAGGGAATCAGAGTTAATGCACTAAGTGCGGGGCCAATTAAGACACTTGCCGCAAGTGGTATTGAAGATTTTAGAAATCTACTGAAGTGGAATGAGAAACACTCTCCTCTCGGTAGAAATGTAACTGTTGAAGATGTTGGTGGAAGTGCTGCATATCTCTTAAGCGACCTGTCTCGAGGTGTTACAGGTGAAGTTCACTATGTTGATAGCGGTTACAATATTATCGGAATGCCAAAAGAGGCTACATATTAATAATGAAACTAGTTATCAATGGCGAAGAGTTGGAGTTTCCAGATGGTTCAACAATTGAGGATATTCTTGGAAAACTGCAAGTGAGAGATAAGGTTATGGCATCAGCTGTAAATATGGAGATTGTCAAAGAGGCTGAATGGAAAAGCTTTGTTCCAAACGAGGGTGATAAAATTGAGTTTCTCCAGTTTGTTGGGGGTGGTTGATGCAGTTTCTCTATTTTGATAGAGGTGGTGACGAGACTATAAAGCTGGATGGTGAAGAGTTTAACTACCTCTTTAAAGTTCGTCGTCATAAAAAAGATAGACCTATCTATATTAGAAATAGAGCTGAACCAAAAATTATATATCGTTATGAGATTGAGACTATTGAGCGACGAAAAGCAACTCTAAAACTTGCTGTTGCTGTTAAAGAGTTTCAGAGACCAGAGAAGAGAGTAACCCTTGGTTGGTGTGTTGTTGATAGTAAAACTATTGAGAAGACACTTCCAATGGTTAATGAGTTGGGAGTAGCTGAGATAGTCTTTATCTATTGCCAATACTCTCAAAAAGATATAGAGCTTGATTTTGAAAGATTCGAGAGAATTCTTGAGAGTTCTTCAATGCAGTCAGGTCGATACAATATACCAGAGTTAAGAACTATGAATAGTGTTCAGGAGTTTTTAGAGGAGTATCCAGAGAGCATTGCAGTCGATTTCTCAGAAGATAAACTTCAGAAGTGTGATAAAAACTCACTCTCTCTACTGATTGGTGCAGAGGGTGGATTTAGTGAAGAGGAGAGAGAGGGCTTTAAAAATATTGCCGGATTAAACTCTCCTTACATATTACGAAGTCAAACAGCAGTGGTATCAGCTCTATCTATTTTAATTTAAATATTCCTCAATATTTAAGGCTCTTATTAACACTATTTTCGCTACACTCCGTTTAAATTTCCAACGATAGGTGGAGTAGTTGAATACAACATATAGAGTCTTAATAAAGTCAAAAGATGAGAAGGGTCTTGTATATAAGATATCAAAGCTCTTTTCAGATATGGAGTTAAATATCATCTCTAATAGCGAGTTTGTTGATAAAGCACACTCTCTATTTTTTATGAGAAGTGAGGTCTCTGGAGATGCTATTGAGCAGAAACTATTAAGAGACAAATTGATATCTCTTCTTCCAGATGGTGCAGATATTAAAATTGTAGATACTTCAGTTAGAAAAAGAGTTGTTATTCTTGTGACAAAAGAGATTCACTGTTTAGGTGACATTCTTATGCGACATGTGGAAGATGAGTTGAATGCAGATATTATTGAGGTGATTGGTAATTATGATGTTTTAGAAGATACAGTCTCAAAATTTTCTATACCATTTACAACAATATCTCATGAAAATTTAAACAGAGAACAGCACTCTAGCTTAATTCTCCAAAGACTAGAGAAACTAGATTTTGACTATATAGTTTTAGCAAAATATATGAGAATACTTCCACCATCATTTGTATCTCAACATCGAGATAAAATTATAAACATTCACCACTCTTTTCTTCCAGCATTCATAGGAGCAAATCCATACAAACAGGCATTCGATAGAGGTGTTAAAATTATTGGAGCAACTGCTCATTTTGTTACTGATGATTTAGATGAAGGTCCAATTATCGAACAAGGTGTTACTCATATTGACCACACATATGGCTGGAGAGATATGCAGAGAGCTGGTCGAGATGTTGAGAAGATAGTTCTCTCTAAAGCTCTAAAGCTTGTGATTGAGGATAGAGTCTTTATCTACAACAATCGAACAGTAATATTTTAAGGAGAGGGTATGCAAGATATTGGAACAGTTGTTAAGATGGGAAACCTCCATCTACTCGAGAGTTTTATAGTCGGTGACAGAAATCTGCTTAACTGGAGAGATGATGAGGGCAACACCCTTTTAGCTATCGCTTTTGATAATAATATTGCAGATCCAGTTATTAACTACCTCATCGCTCAAATTGATTTCCGTGAGACAAATGAGTCAGGGATATCTGCCTTTGATATAGCAATTCGACGAGGACGAACTCAGTGGATAGAAAAGATGGTTGAGATGGGTGTTGATGTTAATCACACAGAACGACAGAGCAACTTTACTCCTCTGATGGAAGCAGTAACTGCTAACCGTTTTGAAATTGCAGAGACTCTTTTAGAGAATGGAGCAGATAAGAAGCTCCGAGATAGTTACGGTTTCTCCGCTGTTGATTTTGCTAGAAAGATGAAAAGAGCTGAATTGATTGATTTACTGGAAAGATACAGTTGAAGAGAGTAGTCTATTCTGGAACTTTTGATCCAATTACAAATGGTCATATCAATATTATAGAGAGAGCTTTAAAACTTTTTGATGAGGTGATTGTGGCTGTTGCTGAATCAAAAGAGAAGAATACTATGTTCTCTCTTGAGGAGCGGGTGCTAACTATTCAAAAGGCTACAGATAAGTTTGGCAAAGTATCAGTCAAACCTTTCAGAGGATTACTTGTTGATTTTTTAAAAGATGAAGGAACAGATTTTGTGATTCGTGGATTGAGAAATGGTGTAGATTTTGAGTATGAGAGGGATATGCACTATGCCAATAGATCGATATATGAGAAGATAGAGACTGTATATCTTAACTCTAAAATAGAGGATAGTTTTGTTAGCTCGTCGGTTGTCAGAACTCTAATACGATATAATGGCTCTATCGCTCACCTAGTTCCATCAGAGGTTTTGGAGCTTGTAAATTCAAAATAGATAGCAGAAGAGATGTTAGCAAAACAAGTTTTAACAGATAATGAGATTGATGAGCTTCTTGATATTGATACCAATTCAACATACGATCCAAAAGATGCTTTTTTAGATACTATCAATCCGTATAAATATATTGAATTAGATAGCAATGCTCTTGCCTTTGATAGGGTTCATCGAGCTTTAAATAGAAACTTAAAGATGACTCTAATATATGGTTCTCCAGGAACTGGAAAGAGTATGTTCCTCAGTCGTCTCCATAGCGAACTCCTTTCACAGAGAAAACACTCTCTACTTGTTTCAACTCCTATTCTTGATGATAACCAGCTATTTCAAACAATCGCTTTTGAACTCTTTCGAGAGTCTCAAATCAATACTATCCCAAGAGGGTTCGATGAGCTAATTGATGCTATCTCAATTGAGTCAGCATATGTTGATAGGGTTCGACCAATTCTCCTTTTTGACGAAGCACAACTATATCTAAGTAGTACTCTTGAGAAGATTAGACTCTTAGCTGATACAGGTTCGATTCGAGTTATCTTTGCTGTACATAAGCTCAAAGAGGAAGATATATTTACAAAAGAGCATTTTAAGAGTCGTATTTGGGAGAAAATTGAACTTACAAATGCTACTCCAAATGAGTTAAGAGTATATATTCAGAAGAAGCTTATGAACTTTTCAATGCTCTCTCTTGCTAATCAGTTTTCACGGAGAGTTGTTCGACATATCTACCACATTACAGAGGGAAATTATCGAGTAACAAACAATCTTCTCTATGCATATTTTCAGAACTACCCTCAGCTATGGAGACCTCAGTTTCAGAACAAGAAACTAAAAATTCGTCCAAAAGAGATAGAGATTACAGCTATTCAGATTGGCTTTATCAAGTCAAAAAGCAGTAATTATGTTGATTTACGACATCTACCGACTGCTGAAGCTGTCTGGCTAAAGTGGAGAAACAGAAGATTTATGAAATACTCTTTCCTCTTCTTAACACCACCACTCCTATATCTTCTCTATAAAACATATTTGCCAGAGTTTAATTTTACAAATCAAATAACCTCTATTGAGCAGAATACAACAAAAGAGATTAAGGAGATTGTAAAAACTCAAGAGCCTGAACAGAAGATAGAGTCTCCAAAAGATGTAATCGATAATAGTAGATTTGAAAATAGTAACTTTGATGAGAGTGGTGTTGAGAAGAGAATTGAGAAACAGTTTAACGACGACTATAATGAGACTTCTGAAAATAAGTATATAGAAGAACCTGAAACAGCTGATATAGTTGAAGTTGAAAAAGAGCAAGAGATTGATGAGAAGAATATATCTATCTCAAAACTTTTTGAAAAAGTTGAAGATAATTTTCAGAAGGAGTTGAAGTTAGAAGAGGAGAGTTTAGAAGCGATATCGTCTAGCTTTAATGATGAGGTTGTTGAAAATATACCTCTTGAGGAGTTAAAATTTAATCGAGCCATTTTTAATAACCCTTTGAAGTTGATACCATCTATCACTATTACTGACTACACTTCACCAAATATAGTAGATATAGATAATGGTTATATTACCTCAATGAAAACTAGGTTTCAAGAGCATAAAACAATTGATATAGCTATCAAAATACTCCAATACTATAAACTGAAAAGAAGTTATCCAGAGATATATAGATACTCTGTTGAGTTAAACAGGCTTGATAGTTCCTTAAAAGAGCCATATCTAAATATTGAGAGAATCTTAAGAGATGAGCGGGAGTTTGAGAGTGCAGAGATGGTTAAAGAGGGGTGTAAAACCTGCAATTAAGATATATAGAGTTGGTGGAGCTATTCGAGATAAAATTCTTCAAATAGAGTCAAACGACAACGACTATGTTGTTGTAGGAGCAACTCCAGAAGATATGAAAGAGTTGGGCTTTTTCAGTGTGGGAAAAGAGTTTCCAGTCTTTATAGACCCAAAAACTAAAGAGGAGTATGCCTTAGCTCGACGAGAGCGAAAAAGTGGAGATGGTTACCTAGGTTTTCAATTTGACATAGAAGATGTATCTCTAAAAGAGGATTTGCAACGACGAGACCTAACCATCAATGCGATCGCTGAAGATTCAAACGGAGAGATTATTGATCCATTTGAAGGAGTTCAAGATATAACAACCAGAACTCTTCGGCATGTGAGTTCATCTTTTAAGGAAGATCCTGTTCGTGTTCTTCGTATCGCAAGATTTCGAGCAACCCTACCTCATAACTTTCAGATTGCCAATGAGACAAAAAAATTTGTAGGGGAGATGAAAGATAGTGGAGAGTTACAATATCTCCAACCCGATAGAGTTCGTATGGAGCTTAATAAAGTTCTTGAAAAAGGAGATATCTACACTTTTTTTCAAACTCTCAGAGAGCTAGACATTCTAAATGATATTTTTCCATCAATTAACAGTTTTTCAAGAGTTCAACTACTGAAGAACAGATTATATTTTGATGATTTAATAGCTATCTTATCAATTGATAATAGCTTAGACGAGTTAAGTAAAAATCTAAAAATATCAAAACAGAGTCTGAGGTTTGCAAACCTATTTTCTCTGTTTTACAACTCTCTCTATTCAGATGAGCCAAAAGATACAGCTCTGTTTCTTAACGGGGTTCGAGATAGCAGAGTAATGAGCAGAGTCTTGGATTTAGGAGAAAATATATATCTCTATTTTGACAATGAGAGTTATTTAACACTATTTAAAGCTTTTAAAAATATTGGAAAAGATGTTTCGCAAAGTAGAGATATTCCCCAAAAAGATAGAAAAAAAGAGATAGAAAAAAGAAGATATATATTAGTAGAGGAGTTTTGTCGAGGAGGCGGAAATCCGCCTTTTCCTCAAGAGAAGTAATTAGAAATTGTATCTAGCTACAACACGAATTAAGTCAGATGTTTCACCAACATATGTCATCTGCATAATATTATCAGCATGACTGTAAGCTACAAGAACATCAGTTGCAAGAACTTGTCCTTTATAGATTAACTCAAGAGCTGAAGAACTTTCATCAGCTTTTCTTGCCATAAAAGATGTTGCACCTTCAACATAGCCATTGCTTACTGATGATTTTGCCCCATGCATATAATGACCATATTGAGCAATTAGTGTACTCTTCTCACCTAAGCTATAAGAACCTTTTAATTTAAATGAAGTTGTATCAGTTGCACCAGCTACATCACCATCACCGACAATTGTTGCAGTTGCAAGTTTAGTTTTAAATCCACCTGTTCCAACATTTGAAACTGTATGACTCGCAACTCCACCTGTTGTTTGAGCTCCAGCAAGAGTAAATTTAAACTCTGGTGTTACATTCATACAACCCTGTAAAGCATAACCCATTGTATTTTTATCAGATTTAACTACTCCATTTGTAGGTTCATCTTCTAACATAAATCCAGCAAGTTGACCAGTTAAGTTGATTCCTGCTACTTCTGTACTTGCATCAATCCAGAAAGCGTCTGCTGTAGCTGGAAGGTGGTAACCCCAAGCATTAGCTTTTACACTATCGTTTCCATAAAGAGCACCAACTGCATAACCACCGTGTCCTTCTGCTAATACAGCTCCATCATCAGTAACAATTCTACCAACTCTGTCGAACTGACCTAAACCTTGTTTCATACCATTAGGCTTACCACCTAAGTTATTGCTAGTAGTTACATATGCACCAACTAATGTAAGACCTTGATCAGCTAAATCAGAGTTGATAGCTACAACAGCCTCAAAAGAGTTTGGAATAACACTCCATTTTTCACTATATAGTAGTGGAGTGTCAAGCTCTTGACGACCAACTGTTAATAGAGTGTTTCCAGCTTTCTTAGTTAAGTAAACTTCTCCCCAACTAACTTCACTATCTTCAGGGTCTCCAGTATGTTGCATAACATGCTCAACTAATTCATCCTCTAAACCTAGAGTGTCAAGAACATTTAACTTAGCACCAAAACCAAAATCATTTCCTAAGTCTGATTCAAACTTAAGGCTTAAACCAACATTTGCAAAACCAGAGTTTTTATTGAAAAGCTCTGAAAAATCTCCACCATCAACAGCCTCTGCTCTCTCTAATGTTTGATAGTAAAGTGTAGCTTGTCCACCAACTTTCATATTATCAAATAGTGTTCCATGTGAAAGAACTAGAGATGGAGCCATTGCTGCCTTATCTTCTGCAAATGCAGCTGTTCCTAATGCTAAAGCCGTTACTAGACTTAATCTTAAACTCTTCATTACCTCTCCTGAAAAGAATTGTGAGAGTATTTTATGACACTATTTCTTAAAATTATATTTTTTAGTAAAAATTTGAGTTAAAAGTGGCGATTTATATTAAATTTATATTTCATATATGCATTTTTGAAACATTCACATTGATATTTTCTAATATAATCATACTAATGCTATTTCTACACCTAATACAAAATCTGTGAAACTCACTCTTAACCACATCTTTAAATATCAAAACTATGTTAAAATTTGAAAACTTAATTTAATATTATTAGGAGAAGCATAATGGCTTTATTTGAAGAAGTCTCTGAAGTTGTTGCAGAGCAGTTAAGTATCGAAACAAGTGAGATTAAACTTGAGTCTAAATTTACAGAAGATTTAGGTGCTGACAGTTTAGATGTTGTTGAATTAGTTATGGCTCTTGAAGAGAAGTTTGATATTGAGATTCCTGATGAGAAAGCTGAGGGTATCAAGACTGTTCAAGATGCAATCACTTTTATTGAAGAGAATAAGTAGTCTATTTCTCTGATGATTAACTCTGGAGGTTTCTCCAGAGAGCATAAAATAAAACAGTATATTAAGAATTATTATATTAAAAACATTGAGGAGCTAGTTGAATGAGAAGAGTAGTTGTTACCGGTATCGGTATGATTAATGCCCTTGGACATGAAAAGGAGGAGTCGTTTCAGAAGATTGTTAATGGTGAGTGTGGAATAGGTGAGATCACTCTATTTGATACAACAGAACACTCTGTTAAGATAGCAGGTGAAGTAAAAGATTTTGATCCAGCAAAAGTTATGAATCCAAAAGATGTGAAAAAGGCTGACAGATTTATACAACTTGGTATTAAGTCTGCGCAAGAGGCTATGGCTGATGCAAATCTTCCTGAAGATATAGACTATACAAAATTTGGAATCAGTTCAGCATCTGGAATTGGTGGATTATCAAATATTGAGAAAAATTCACTTGTAGCTGAAAATAAAGCTCCAAGAAGAATCTCTCCTTTCTTTATTCCATCTGCTCTTGTTAATATGCTTGGTGGATTCATCTCTATTGACTACGGTCTTCGAGGTCCAAACCTAAGTAGTGTTACAGCTTGTGCAGCAGGTACTCACGGAATCATTGAGGCGACAAAAACAATTATGCTTGGTGGAGCTGAGCGAATGTTAGTTGTTGCAGCTGAATCGGCAATCTGTTCAGTTGGAATAGGTGGATTCGCTTCAATGAAAGCTCTATCAACAAGAAACGGTGAGCCAAATAAAGCTTCTCGACCATTTGACTCAGAGAGAGATGGTTTTGTAATGGGTGAAGGTGCTGGTTCTCTCGTTCTTGAGGATTACGATTTAGCTGTTGCTCGTGGTGCAAAAATCTATGGTGAGGTAATTGGATTTGGAGAGAGCGGTGATGCAAATCACATAACTTCTCCAGTTGTTGATGGTCCATACCGAGCAATTCAAGCTGCTGTTGATATGGCAAAGAGGGTTGTAGGCGATGACCTCAAAATTGACTATATCAATGCTCACGGAACAAGCACACCTGCTAACGATAAAAATGAGACAGCTGCAATAAAAATGGTATTTGGCGATAGTGTTCCTCTTGTTAGCTCGATCAAAGGTCAAATAGGACACTGTTTAGGTGCTGCTGGTGGTATTGAAGCTGTTGTATCTCTTATGGCTATGGAGAGAGGTGTTGTTCCTCCAACAATCAATTATGAGAATCCAGACCCAGATTGCGATCTTGATTATGTTCCAAATGAAGCGAGAGAGAAAGAGCTTAATATAGTAATGAGTAACTCTTTTGGTTTCGGTGGAACAAATGGGGTTGTTATCTTTAAAAAAGTATAGATATGGGTGTATATTTAGATTTTGAAGAGAAGCTAAAGAGTATTCAAGACTCAATTATATCTGCGAAGTTGAGAAATGATCTACCCGCTGTTGATATACTTCAAGGTGATTTAGAGAGAGAGGTTGAGAGTGTATTTTCATCTCTCACTCCTTATCAGAAACTTCAACTTGCACGACACCCTGATAGACCCTATGCTCTTGACTATATAAATCTTCTGATGAATAATTACTATGAGCTTCATGGTGATAGACATTTTGCTGATGATAAATCGATTGTTGCCTTTATCGGCTATATTGGTGACCAGAAGTTTGTTGTTATCGGAGAACAGAAGGGTCGAGGTACAAAGAAGAAGATTCATAGAAACTTTGGTATGCCTCACCCAGAGGGTTATAGAAAAGCTCTTAGGATTGCAAAGATGGCAGAGAAGTTTAATCTCCCTGTTCTCTTTCTTGTTGATACTCCAGGAGCATATCCAGGGCTTGGAGCGGAAGAGAGAAATCAGAGCGAGGCTATATCAAGAAACCTGCTTGAACTTAGTAAGTTAAGAGTTCCAACAATCTCTGTTGTTATTGGAGAAGGTGGAAGTGGTGGAGCTTTAGCTATTGGAGTTGCTGATAGATTGGCAATGATGAGGTATTCTGTCTTCTCGGTTATATCACCTGAGGGGTGTGCTGCTATCCTATGGAATGATCCTGCGATGGTCGAAACTGCGACACAGGCTCTTAAGATTACAGCAGAAGATCTTAAAGAGTTAAACCTCATTGATGATATTGTTGATGAACCTAAAATAGGGGCTCACAGAGAGAAAGAGCTTACAACAGATGCTCTTAAAGATTATGTCTTGTCTCAATACAGAGAGCTTTCTCAGTTATCAAAAGATGAGCTACTTAATATTAGATATGAGAAGATGATCTCATATGGAGCTTTTGAAGAGCAATTTGAGAGTGAGCTATCAGAGATAAAAGAGGAGTTGAATGAGGTAGTAGTCGAAGAAGATATTAACTCCTCAGAAGATAGCCAAAAGGAAGAGTAACTTAGATTATGGTCAATAAAGAGATACTGCTAGAGATTAAAAAGACTCTTGAACACTGTTCAACCAATGTTCCAATGGATCAATATATAACATTGGCAAAAGAGTATAAAAAAGTATGTGTCAATTTTGAGCGACTTCTTGAAAAAGAGCGAGAGCGAAACCATAAATTTATCAATGTAAAAAGAGAGCTATTAGAGGCTCACAGTGAAGATATAAAAGAGATAAAGCAGGAGAGAGACAGCTTTAAAAGAGAGTTAGAGGGGTGTAAAAAGGGGATAAAGTCATCATCGACAAGTGACTCCAGTAAAAAAGGGAGTGAAGATGAAGTGATTCTCCAAGATGATATTCAGGGAATAATCTCATCTAAATTTAGCGAAGAGTCTCTTAGGGATATGATTCGTGAAATTGTTAAACACCTCTCAGAGACCACTTTTGATTTTAATAAAATCAGTGTATCCTTTTTTGACGAGAATAAGATTATTCTGCTTCAACGATCTATCTACAAAAGTATTCTACCTATAATAGAGAGTGAATCATCATCTACACTTAGTGCCATCACAAATACAATTCTAAGAGATTACTATGTCTTCTCTCATGAAGAGTTCGCCAAGAGAGTTTTAGAAGCTTCTGATATTACAAGAGGGGTCTTTAAATTTTTTGAGACCCACTTTATAGAGGTTGCAGAGAGTAAAGCGAGATGGAACTCTTTTGCAATCACAAGATTTATGCATGAATATAGTGAAAGCACTACCCATCTACATAAACTGGAGGAGAAGCTCTCTAATGCTATCAAACTAAAAGAGGAGTTTGTTCTAACTGCTGAAGATGAACTTGAGATGGATATTGATGAGTACAACTCTAAAAGTGAGGATAGAAAGAAACTTGAAAAGTTGATTCTCACATATAAAGCGAAGATATCAGCAGAAGAGGATAAGTTGGGAGATACTCAAAAGACATATCAAACTCTTTTAGAGGGTGTTACAAAATTCTTACTTCAAAAACGATCAGTTATTAGAGCTAACTCTTAATTGGATTGAGCTTTACTATTATCAGATTGCCGTGTTAAGCACGGCAATCTGAGTGTTTTAAACAGTGAAAAACCTCTAGCTTTAGTAGTCTATAATTAAAGAGAGAAGAAAGATTTTATCAGTATCTTCTGTCCCTTCAGGAGCTAAGTTGTTGTATAAAAGAGAGTAGCTTACACCAAGAGAGAGAATATCACTTATCTTATTCTCTAAAGCTGTAACACTATTAAGTGTATAGTTCTCCGTATCACTCATATCTGTTCGGTAGAGAACATCCTCTTTAAACTTTAACCCTTGTGCAATTTTCCAACCAAACTTTGCACCAAGTTCTCCAGATTGATAGTCACTGCTATTACCAGCCTCAAACTTATCCTCTGAATACATAATACCAGCTGAGACTTCAAGCTTATGATCAGGATTAGGAAGCTTTATAGAGTAACCAACACCCGGACCTACATTGTATCGATACTTATACCCCGAGAACTTATCCTTTGAGTAGTTTCCTTTTACATAACCAAACAGTTTTTCTGTAAATTTTCTATCGTACTCACCCTCAAGATAGTGATTGTTTGCTGTTGCATCACCAGCTCCATCTTCAGCATAAAGAGCAGTTACTTTTCCTTTTGCTGAATCTTTTGCAGAAAACTCTTTTAATAGTTCACTTTTAAGAGAGAGAGTTTGTGCTTCGGTATTTCCAGCGGAGTTCATATATGACAACTCTGTGTGAGTCTGAAGTTCGCTCTCTCCAAATAGTGAAACAGCTGTTATAGCCGAGAGAATAGCTGTTTTAGTTAAATATCTCATAGATACCCCTTTAAGTTTCTTCAAAGTGTAGCAAAATTCTTAAGCATAGGTCTTACCCTCTTCATATAAGATAGAGGATAAGAGAAGTATCTATCTCTACATTACAAAGACAGATGGAACAATTAGAGGATATTTCTTATATTTTCTATATAGGTGTTTTCTGACAACACTCTTAATATCACTCTCTAAAGCTCTTGGATTGTCAAGAAGATGAGGTTTAAGATTTTGGATAAAGTTCTCCAATAGAACAGTAAGTTCATTAGATAGGTACTTCTCACTCTTATCTGAAACAAGTCCAAAACTTGTCACCATCGGTTTTGTAATTAGTTCGCTATCCTCTTTTGAGAGTTGAGCAACAAGAACAACAATACCATCAGTAGCTAACTTCTGTCTGTCGATAACAATATCAGTATCAATTTTCACATTGTTCTGATTGTCAATAAAAGTTTTTCCAGTTCTAACATGCTTCACCTTTTTCATATATTTTGGGTGAATCTCTATCTGGTCTCCGTCTCGCATAATCAAGATATTTTTATCAGGAATTCCACAAGCCCTACCAGTTGCTCTATGTGCATTGACATGGTTATATTCACCATGAACAGGGAGGAAGAACTTAGGTTTTACAAGTCTTAACATAAGCTTCTGCTCCTCTTGAGATGCATGTCCAGATACATGAATATTATCAACTCTGTTATAGACTTTTGCCCCCAACATCTCAAGATAGTTGATAATTGTTGAGATTGAAGCCTCATTCCCAGGAATCGCTCTTGCAGAGATAATAACAGCATCAGTCGGTTTAATTTTAACCATTCGATGCTCATTTCTTGAGATTCGATATAGAGCAGAATTTGTCTCACCTTGCGAACCAGTTGTAACAATCAACACTTCGTTATCTCGGTATCGGTTGAGTTGATGAGGTTCAATAAATATATCTTTATTGAGTCTAATATAGTCATAATTGACTGCTGTCTCAATATTTCGCTCCATCGAACGACCGATGACACAAACTTTTCTGCCGTACTTAATACCAGCAGCAATTGCTTGATAGACTCTGTGGATATTTGATGAGAAAGTAGACATAATAATTCTACCTTTTGCCTGAGCAAATATCTTATCAAAAGTTGGGAATACAATACTCTCACTCTTTGTAATATTGCTATTATGGGAGTTTGTTGAGTCGCTCAAGAGTGCAAGAACACCTTTTTCACCATAGTAAGCTAATCGGTGTAGATCTGGTGGGAATCCATCAACAGGTGTATAGTCAAATTTAAAGTCCCCTGTATGGATAATTGTTCCGCTCTCCGTTGTGATAGCAAGAGATGATGAGTCGATAATCGAGTGAGTCATATGAAGCCACTCAACTCTGAAGTCATTTCCAATATCAATAACTTGTCTCTTCTCAACTGGACGGAAAAAGCTCTTATAGTGTGCGATTTTATGCTCTTGGAACTTATTAAGAATCATCGCAAGAGGTAACGGAGTTGCATATAGTGGAACTTGGAACTCTTTAAAGATATATGGAACAGCTCCAATATGATCTTCGTGTCCGTGAGTAATAATAAATGCGACAAGTTTATGTTGAATCTGTCGAATATATGAGAAGTCTGGAATCAGAATATCTACACCGTGCATATCCTCTGTTGGAAAACTTAGACCAATATCGACAAGAATAGCCTCATTCTCAGTCTCAAAGACTGTAATATTCCCACCAACTTCACCTAGCCCACCAAGAGGTGTAACTCTGATTTTAGCATTTGTATTGAAGTCAAGTTTATGAAAACTATTTAACCGTCGATAGTGCATCTTCTGGTTTTTCTCAATAAATGGTCTGAGAGATGCTTCCATTAAGTTATAAGGGACTTTATAGTCATCTGAAACAGTATTGAAAGGATCTAAGTAATCACCACCGTTGTTTATCTTCTGTCGTTGAGGTGATTGCCCCTGAGAGTTACCTTTTCGATTGTAGTTACGATTACCTCTATTTGGATAATTTCGGTTTCCGTTTCTACTTCCCTCTCTATAATTTCTTGTCTCTCCACTCTCTTGTTGTTGAAGACCATCTTCAAGAGGAACTTCAGTTAATACCTCACCATCACCAGAGGTGACACTCTGTTGTTTATTTTTATAGTGTCTTCTTCTGTTATTATACCGATTATTAGGTCTTCGTGACCCCTCTTTCTCTTCCAATTTTCAAATCCTCTAACATTTCATAGATTTGGTGATAATCCATCTTATCTACTTGATGAGGTCTAATTGATTGAGTTAGATCTAACTGTTCAAATATCTTTTCTAGATACTCTCTACTATATTTTTGAGAGAGGTTCTTCATTAAAGTTTTTCGAGGTTGTTGAAATGCAGATCTTAAAAAGTCTAAGAATTCACTGCTTAACGACTCATGCAACTTCTTAAACTCGATAACAGAGGATACAACCTTTGGAGGTGGATCAAATGCAGATGGAGGAGCTTCAACAATGTGTCGAACATCTCCAAGAGATTGTGCTATCACACTTAATGAGCTGAATTCTCGCTCACCTACATCTGCTAAAAACTTATCCGCCACCTCTTTCTGTATCATTACAGTAATAGAGTTACAACTACTATCCTGAAGAGCTTTAAGAATAATATTGGTAGCTATATAATATGGAAGATTTGCAACGATCTTATAATCATCTTCCATCAGCTTACCACTACTCCAGAACTCCAATACATCTCCGCATATCAGTTGCAGTTTTCCACTCTCAATCTCTTCTGAAAATTTATCATTGAGATATTTGCATAGATCTAAATCAATCTCAAATGCGACTACATCTTGAGACTTTAATAAATGTTCTGTTAAATCACCCAACCCAGGCCCAATTTCAATCAGTTTGTGATTGCTATTGGGAATCGCTTTGATGATCTCTTCAACAATGCTCTTATCTTTTAAGAAGTTTTGACCAAACTTCTTTTTTGCTTTAATGTTCAAACTTTAAAAACCCGCTTCCATCTCTTGAAAATAGCTGTTATCAATATTATCACTCTCAAGCTCATTAAATGCTTTTCGCTCTTTTTGAAGGGAGACCTCTTTTACAATAACTTGAAGTCGTTTTTTTGTATATTCAACTATTTTACTCTTCTGAATACACCCTTTTCCAAAGACTCGATTCACCTCATCTTCATATGTAATCTTGGGATATTGAATATTGAAACGGATAAAATCACTTAACTGAGAGTCACTTTTTAGTTGTTCAACAACTCTTCTCTCTTCAGGTCTGGTAATTTTAGCGAAATTTTCATAAATAACTTTATCATTTATGGTCTGAATATCTCGTTTAATATATCTCTGAAGATCCTGTTTCAATGGATTGATTTGAGAGTAGTCCCCGTCTCGATATGAGAAAGTACAGAGTTGATTGCTCTCCTCTTGGTAATACCAAGAGGGAGCTCCATCTATCTCCACTTGAACAGTTGTATGGAGATACTGCTCAAATAGAAAAGTGGAGAGAGTTTTCAGTAGAGCAAAAGCTAAACCCTCAATCATTTACCGAACCCTTTCATAATAATCAGCGATCTAACAATATCGATACCTGTTTTCAGTTGAGAATCTTTCATGATCTTCTCTTTTGTGACAACTGTTTTATTGTCATCTTCAACTTCAACAGTTACATTATCTTCACCATCAACTTTTTGGAGTTCGCTCTGAAGGTGTTTTTTGAGATTCTCTTCTCTCATCTCAAAAGCATCTTCATCTTTTTGAGGAACATCGCCTAAAAAGACCTCAATATCTGGTTCAACACCCTCTGCCTGAATTGTTCTACCACTAGGAAGATAGTATCTTGCAATTGTTAATTTAATAGCTTCACTTCCATCAAGGGTGATAGGCCATATAGCTTGAACACTCCCTTTTCCAAAGCTCTTCTCACCAACAATAACTGCTCGTCGATGATCTTGAAGAGAACCACTGACGATCTCACTTGCACTCGCACTTCCTACATCAATTAAAACAACAATAGGAATATCTTTGTATGTTCCAAAGCTAGAAGCCTCATAAGTTCTTGTTTCGCTCTCATCTCTACCCTTTTGAGAAACAATAACTCCACTATCCACAAAAAGATCAACAAGTCCAACAGCTTGACTTAAGAGTCCCCCTGGATTGCTTCGCAGGTCAAGAATAATCCCTTTCCTATCCTCTAACTTATTTTCAAGTCCATCTTTTACACCATCAACAACTTTCTTGTCAAAACTTGAGACTCTGATATAGAGTAGGTCATCATCAATTGTCTTTACAAAAACAGAATCGATTTTAATAATATCTCTGATGATTTGAACTTTCAGAGGTTTTGACTCCCCTTTTCTGACAATTGTGAGTTCAATTTCAGTATCTGGTTTCCCTCTCATTAGTGAAACAGCCTCATCAAGAGTCATATCGATAGTAGATTTCTCATCAATTTTAAGGATAATATCTCCGGCTTTCAATCCAGCTCTATATGCTGGAGTGTCATCAATTGGCGAAATGACTGTTAAGGCTCTATCCCTCATTCCAACAGTTATTCCTAAGCCACCAAACTCACCATCAGTCTGAACTTTAAACTCTTTATAATTCTTCTCAGAGAGATACGATGAGTGGGCATCAAGTTCATTCATTAGTCCCTGAATAGCTTTCTCTGTAATCGTTGTAAAATTTAGCTCATCAACACTATTCTGTTCAATAATTGTTAAGACACTTGCAAGTTTTCGCATCGCTTCAATTTTTGCAGACGACCCATCTCCATATCTATCACCCGCATCAAGTGATGTTGGTGAAAAAGTATAGAGAGCAAAAGCGACAACTAAAGATGCAAAGATAAAGATTCGTATATTATTCATGGGTACTCCTACTGCATTTTAATATCAAATACACATCTGTTCTCATCACTCACAACAGAACAGAACTTCTCTTTCACTTCAACAGTTTCTCCAAATATTTTTGAGAAGAGAACAGCAAAGAATGCTTCATAGAAAGCACAAACCTTTTCTGCCTCAACTCCATTTTTTCTTGAGAAAGCTACTATTAGTGAATCATAGAGGTAAATCTCAAAATCACTCTTCTCCTCTTCAGAGATGTGAAGTTGGATATATCCTAATCTATAAGTTAAGAAGAGTCTATTTAGGTAGTTTATTAAAAACTCTAAGTCGTTATCTTTAAGCCACATTAGAAGAGGTGTGTTGTTGATAATCTCATCAAATAGATTTTTAGCAATCTCTTCACTTATATATTTAAAGTCATCGAAATCACCCAGTTTATATATTGTCTCAAGAGCTTTTACAAAGAGTAGCTCTGGTCCATTCCCTATACTTTTAAGGATTTTTGTCTCTGTTAGACTTGGTGGAATAAGTATCGCACTGCTATCTTTCTGCTCTTCATCTTTCAGAACCTCATCAATTGAGTCTGGTCTTCTAAATAGTTTTCCCAATATATATCCTTTTCCTATATTCTATATTTATAACTTTAAAAAGTTATCCAACATCTCATGCCCATATTGACTCATAATTGACTCAGGGTGGAATTGCACTCCATAAATATCATAACCCTCAACTTCAAGAGCCATTATCTCACCATCATCTTCACTGTAAGCTGTCGGTTTAATTATCTCTGGAAGTTTCTCCTTATTCACAACAAGAGAGTGGTATCTTGTTGCTATAAAATGGTCTGGAATATCTTTAAAGATTTTTGAACCTGGCTTAACCTCAACTATTTTTGATGTCTTACCATGCATCATATTTTTTGCTTGAACAATCTCACCGCCAAATGCCTGAGCAATTGTCTGATGCCCCAAGCAGATACCTAAAATCTTCTTATCATCTTTAAACTCTTTAACAATATCAAGACTAATTCCTGCCTCATCTGGTGTTGCTGGTCCAGGAGAGATGATAATTTTTTCTGGGTTTAAATCCCTTATCTCATCTATTGAGATCTCATCATTACGAACAACTTTTAGATCAGCACCAAGTTCAAGACAGTATTGAACAATATTGTATGTAAAACTATCATAGTTATCAACCATTAGAACCATATCAGCTACCTATTTAATTACTTATTTCTTTTTTAAAATCAATACTATGATTAAACCATGAAAAGAGTAAAAAGACAAATAAGCAACTTATTGTCTGAAGTTACTCACTCCTTAGCAACTTGCAAGACTCAACACCGCTCTTTCAAAAGCCTGTTGTTGTACTTCAGCTAACTCTTTTAACTCTAATAGAGTTCAACACCACTATTAAACTACTAAAGCTCATTGAGATACTTGCAACAAGAGGAATTACATATCCAGCCATTGCGATTGGAATTGTTAAGGCATTATAGATAAGGGATAGCCCTAAATTCTGTTTAATTAACCTAAATGTTCGTCTTGAAACCGTAAAACTATCTGCTAAACTTTTTATGCTATCTTGTTGAAGAACAACATCGCCAACTTCCATTGCAATATCTGTACCACTTCCCATTGCAATACCTATATCAGCTGTTCCAAGAGCTAAAATATCATTAACTCCATCACCAACCATAACGACAACTCTCTCTTCTAGCTGTCTCTTTTTTATCCAGTTTAACTTATCAAGAGGCTTCAGCCCAGATTCACGATGATAGATACCAACCTCATCACCTATTGTCTCAACAGCACTCCTGTTGTCACCACTTAGAATAACAACCTCTATACCCATACTCTTTATCTTTGCAATTCCATCTTTTGCATCATCTCGGAGAGTGTCTTCAAGTCTAAAGATCGTTTTTAAAATACCATTTTCAGCATAATAGAATAGAGAGCCTTCAATATCTCTCTCTGGAATCTCAACTCCTCTCTCTCTCATTAAATTGATACTACCGCCCATAATCTCTATATCACCATCTTTGGCAACCACTCCAAGAGCTGGAAGAGTCTCTATCTCAGTAAGTTCAACTCTCTTGAACTCACCAATATAGTTTAAAACCCCTTTTGATATAGGGTGTTGTGATAGTTTTAGAAGTGAAAAGAGTCTATCTTTTGAATACTCTTTCAATCTCTCTACATCAACAACTTCTGGCTTACCTTCAGTTAAAGTTCCAGTTTTATCTATTGCTAAAATATCAGCCTTCGCCATCGTCTCAAGAAACTTAGCCTCTTTAAATAGAATCCCTTTTTTTGTCCCGATATTTAGACCTATTAAAGTGGCAATTGGGGTTGCCAAAGCTAAAGCACAAGGACAGGCGATAATCAATACAGAGACAGCTGTAATAAATGATATATTGAAGTCACCATCACTTAAAATAAACCAACCTATAAAAGTTATTAGAGAGAGAGATAAAATAATAATAGAGAAGAGTCCTGATAGACGGTTAGCTAGATTTTCTATATTTGGTTTTCGGCTCATCGCATCTTCCAGAAGTGATACAAGTCTTGAGATATGAGAGTTTTTATAATCTTTGGTAACTTCTACCTCTAAATATCCATCAGTCAGAAGGGTCCCTGAAAGAACTTCACTATCTACCTCTTTTAAAATTGCTTGGCTCTCGCCTGTAATAGTTGCTTCATCTACACTTCCTGTTCCAGTAACTATTACACCATCAACACCGATTCTCTCTCCGCTTCTCACAACAACTCTATCACCTATCTTTAACTTCTCAACAGCTACCTTTTCACCCCCAACTTTTTCAACTTCAGAGGGTTGATATTTACTGATGAGGTCTAGGCTCTCAGAGATGTTCCGTTTTGATAAAAGTTCAAGAAATTTACCTATCAGAATAAAAGTTATAATCATTGCAACGGAGTCAAAATAGGCATCACCCAACTCAAATATGGTTATATATATTGAGTATAGATAAGTTAGTAAAGCCCCACTTGCTACAAGAATATCCATATTTACGACACCATTTTTTAAGCCATAATATGCACCCCGAAAGAATATCCACCCTGAAAAGAAGAGGACAGGGGTTGAGAGAATCCACTCAGCTATATTCAGAATAGTTTTTATATTCTGCTCAATACCTGTAAAGTAACCTGTATAGAGTGCAATGGAGATCCACATAATATTCATAACTCCAAATATTCCAACAGCTAAGCGGATATAGTAGTCTCTTCTTTCGTTATCAAGTCTCTTCTTCTTCTCTGTCACCTCAAACGGTGTTGCATCGTAGCCAATAGCTCGTATTGTATCTACTATCTTTGAAAGCTCTATAATATCTCTATCAAAAACAACTTTTGCCCGATTTGTAGAGAAGTTGATATTTGCCTCAATAACTCCATCAGTCTCATAGAGAATCTGCTCATTTAACCAGACACAGGCCGAACAGTGTATCCCCTCAATATGGAGTGAAATCTCATAAAATCCTTTGCTGTTCTGTTTAACATATTGATTATAAAATGTTTCACTATCAAACTTACTACTTTCGACTAGCTTCTCTTTTGGTGGAGACAATTGACGATCTCCAACTTTTGAGTAGTAGCTATCTAGCTCTTTGTCATGAATAAGGTGATATACACCCTGACAACCTTTACAACAAAAATAATCTTCTCCATCTTTTATCATTACATCTTCAGGGAACTGAAGATGGCAGTGAGAACATGCTATCTCTTTTTTCATTTTTTACTCTGATTCAAATTTATCAAAAAATATCGTTGCCATACCTCATAACGAAGAATCTTTAGCAAATCTGTAGAAGATTCAGATTATGGAATACAAACGAAGTTTCTGTGAAGCGACCATTATCGCGAAATCTTTTGATAGGATAATTATGTCAAGAACCCCATAGCTAAAGCTAGGGGCTTGTGATTAAGAGATAACTCTTAATCGGGGTGGATGCTTGACACACCCGTACGGGTTAGCTATTCGCTGACCTTTACTTTTTAAGAATTTGACAAGG